>NZ_JAAVNG010000004.1:17700-123954 GCF_012923605.1 Advenella sp. EE-W14
AGTTCCAACCTAAAAATAGATTGGAACCTATTGTCGTTTTTCTACGAGGAAATTCAAGACGGCACTGGGCGGAGCGTTACAAAACATCTACCCCATGTGTTCCAACAACTACACAACCCACTTTACTTAAAGTTGTTGGTTCAGGCAAAAGACACATTCCTCCGGCCAGGCCCATTTCAAGCAGCCCTCCGACAACCCCTACTCCACCCCACAGGCGATTAGAAAAAGTCTCTCCCTCACTAATTGATGAATTTGTTAAAATTGCTGCCAATTGAACGGGCGATAATGCAATACTCAGGCCTTCTTCCATTAACTAAACCCTTTAATCATGTAAATAATTACAACGATCATTTTATGTGATCAATTGTTTCATTCTTATGAATTTTATAGGCTTAATAAGCTTGATCAACAAGTTAAATCAATGCAAACTCACCTCTAATACTCTCAAAAAGAAGCCGTCCGGCAAGACTTCCATGCCACCGTGTATCTGTCCGGGCTGGAATCGTTACTGACCAATCCTTGTCTGGAACGGCGCTACCGTAATCCGCCCCGTAAAAAAACATCATCAAGGGGACTGTTCAGCTTTCATAAACGACAGAAAAAAACATTGTTTTTAAATGGATTTTCCTTAACTTAATGGCAGTGACGCTCTGCGTGGAAACGCATACAGCCAGCTTCCTGTACAGGAACACCTCTTAGCCCAATTTCTGCCCCATGCCTGCCATAAACAGGGCGGCCAGAATAAATAAAACTCCAAAGAATTTATTCATTCTGGCCGCATGATGCGGGTTGCGCATCAGGTGCATGACCTTGGCAGCCAGCCCGGTATAAACGGCCATAACGGCCAGGTCTACAGCGCACAGGGTAGTGGCAATTAACGCATATTGGATAAGCAGCGGCTTGGACAGGTCAAGAAATTGCGGAATGACCGCCAGCAGGAAAATGGCCCCTTTGGGGTTCATGATATTCACCAGGATACCCTGCAATACCAGTTTGTGTGTAGGCGTATTTTGTACGGAATCCTGTTCAAGCCGGATCATGGCCACCGGTGAGCGGTATTGTTTATAGCCCAGGTAAATAAGATAAAGTACGCCCGCCCATTTAACGATATTAAATGCCATTTCAGAGGTGGCCAGCAGGGCACCCACACCAATCACGCTAATTACAAACTGGATGGCCAGGCCAATAGCCAGGCCAATGGCATTCCAGTACCCGCGTTTGAATCCAAAGCGCAAACCCGACGACATGGACGCCACGGCACCCGGCCCGGGTGAGATTGAAATAGCCCAGGAAGCGGCAAAAAGGGTAAGCCAGACGGAAAGAGACATGGTGAGGGTGGGCGCTGAGAGTTGGAAAATAAGGCAGAACCTTGAATTTTACCATGACTCCAGCGTTGAAATTTACCGTCTCTGTATTTACCTAATCCTAGTGGGATAATGACTCAGAATTTTGCTGTCCTCTGAAATATAGCTATACAATTTGCTCCTAAGGGGCGAAGAATCATATTCACTCCACCGGCATTTTTGGCCCAGATGTAGTCTAAGGTTTCCGTTTCGTATTTGAACGCGCTCATTTCTGATAGATAGGCAGCGCATGATTTAGTAGCTGATGTCAATGCTGAAATGGTTGAATAACAGTGCCCTTGTGATTTCCTAAATTCAGCCTCCATCAATATAGAGTCACCTTCTTTACCGTATGCTACCGTCATCTTCAGTGAATCGCTTAGATCATCAAATTTATCTGTCACGACCCTCATGTCATCACCGCCAGCAATTGAAAATGCATCCTTAATTGCTTTATCGCAGCCAAAATAACCTCGATCATGCGCCATATCTAGGGCAAATTTAACGTATTTAGAATTATTAGCAAATGTTGGGGTCGTGACAAGCGACAGGACAAGAGCGCCTATAAAATACTTCATAACTTCTCCAAGAGAATGTAAGGATGAAACTGGGAACAAGGCATAACATATATTGACCCCCTATGGATTTGATCATCGTATAGGCGGTATAGCCCGATAGGGTTGATTTTGCTGAAGAAGCATAACGCATAAATTAATAATTTACAATATATTTCAAAAATTACTTTTTGAAATATATTTTCGTTTGAGCTGATTTACCTCTGATCTGTAATGCTCCACTCTGTACCATTTTGAATTTTCTCGTCGAAAAAACGACAATAAGTTCCAATCGGTTGAAGTGATTGTATAACACCTTCACGTTCGCTTATTTATGCTGTCTCTGGGTGAGGCGTCCAGTGCATTTTTTACTGTTTACCATTTACGGTTTTACGCAGTTTTATTTACAATTGTCAGAAATACTTCAATACTTATTTTGATTTAATTCTCTGTATGCATCACAACCTTTCTGCTCACCTTCGTCGCATGCCTTGCCATACCAGTCTTTTGCTTGGGCATAATCTTGACGGACACCTTGGCCTTGGGCATACATGAAGCCCAGATTAAACTGAGCCTTTGCATAGCTTTGTTTCGCTGCTTTTTGATACCACTGTCGGGCTTGGATATAATTTTGACGGACACCTAAACCTTGGTCGTACATGACGCCCAGGTTATACTGTGCCTCTGCATAGCCTTGTTCTGCTGCTTGTTCAAACCATTGTCGGGCTTGGGCATAATTTTGATGAACGCCTTGGCCGTGTGCGTACATGAAGCCCAGACTAGACTGGGCAGCCGCAAAGCCTTGTTTTGCCGCTTTTTGATACCATTGTCGGGCTTGGGCATAATTTTGACGGACACCTTGTCCTTGGGCGTACATGAAGCCCAGCATAAACTGGGCCTCTGTATTACCTTGTTCTGCTTTTTGAATAATTGTTTGAATATTTTGATTAGTTTGCGCAGCAAAGCTGTTTCCCAGTGTGGCATATAAACCGAGTGTTAAAACAATAATAAATTGGCGTAACATGCTGAATAACTCCCATTTTTAATAGTTTCATATTGTAACTTATATTTTAAGTTTATTTGTTTTGTAACGATCAGACCAGGCTTGGCTTGTTTGTCTTGGTTTTTTGCATTAATTAACCCGATTACCCTGTTACGCCGTTTTTTTACAACGGCTTGCCCGGATAGGCAGGATATAATCCCACTGAGCAGGCTTGTTTAGACCTTGAACCTGCCTATCCAAGTTTTAAAGAGAAACTATGAAACGAATCCTATCCCTCATTAGTGTTTTTTTGCTTTCAACGCTGCTGTCAGGTTGCGGCTATAACCAAATCCAGACACTGGATGAAAGCGTCAAGGCTGCCTGGTCCGAGACGCTTAACCAGTACCAGCGTCGTGCCGACCTGGTACCCCAGCTGGTGTCCAGTGTGAATGCCTATATGGTTAATGAGCGCGAGGTATTGATCGAAGTGACCAATGCCCGTTCCCGGGTAGGGTCGGTGCAGGTCTCGGCAGATAAACTGCCTACCGGCGAAGAGTTGGCCCAGTTCCAGGCCGCCCAGGGGCAGCTTACTTCAGCATTGTCCCGTTTGATTGCGGTGTCAGAAAACTACCCGCAACTCAAGGCAGATGCCCTGTTCCGCGACCTGAACGTACAGCTGGAAGGCACTGAAAACCGCATTGCCACTGCTCGCGGCCGTTATATTAAAGAAGTGCAAGGCTACAATACGCTGATCCGTACGTTCCCCACCTTGATTACCGCCAAAATCTTTGGCTACGATGTCAAACCCAATTTCGGGGTGGAAAACCAGGCGGAAATCATGCGCGTTCCCGAAGTGAAATTTGATACTTCGCCACGGGCCAATCAACCCGCAACGGTACAGTAATGTCTGCCTCAGCTTTCCGTTGCCCCGCTATGACACGCTATGTCCTGTCATTGCTTTTCATGCTGCTGGCATTGGCCGGGTGGCAGGCCAGCGCCCAGGAACGGGTGCCCGTACCCAACCTGCAGGCGCGGGTAAGCGATCTGACAGGTACGCTTTCTGTTACGCAGCAGGCTGACATCGAACAAAAACTGGAGGCCCTTGAAAAAAGCAAGGGTGCCCAGGTGTTTGTGCTAATGGTGCCCACGGTGGGGCCCGATACGGTTGAAACCTATTCGCGCCGGGTTTTTGATGAATGGAAAGTGGGCCGGGCCAAGGTGGATGATGGCATTCTTTTCTTGATTGCCAAGGATGACCGCCGCATGCGGCTGGAAGTGGGCTATGGCCTGGAAGGTGCAGTGCCCGATGTCCTTGCCTCGCGGATTATCAATGATCATGTGGCACCGCATTTCAAGATGGACGACTATGCCGGTGGCGTACAGGCCGGCGTTGATGCGCTGGTGGACCTGATTGAAACCGAAGAACTGCCCCCACCCGTTAATGATTGGCAGCAGTCATCCGATTTTGATGAAGGTGACTGGCCGTTTTTCATTTTCCTGGTGTTTTTTATTTCCATGTGGCCGGCCATTCTGGCAGCGGTCATTGCCGGGGTGGTTATTTTTGGTGTCACCGGCAGCTTCGGTTTTGCCCTGCTGGGTGCCGTGGGCGGGTTTTTAATCAGTTTTATTGCCCATAAATTCATGCCTGCACGCAAGATCAGCAGTGCCAGCCGTGGCCGTGGCAGACGTGACGGTTTTGGTGGTGGTTTTGGGAGCGGCGGCTTTGGTGGCGGTGGCAGCGGTTTTGGTGGGGGCGGTGGCTTCGGCGGCGGTGGTGGCGGAAGCAGTGGCGGAGGAGGAGCATCCGGTGGCTGGTAAATGGTTAAAATGGCTCGATCTGGATTCTATGCATGGCTGGTGGCTGCGACGCAAGCATTTTCACGCCGGTTTCATGAAGGACATTACCGAGCAGATCCGCTTAAGTGAAGAAACCCATCATCATGGCGAGCTGGTTGTCGCCATAGAAGCGGCCATGCCTTCGCATGTAAAAAGCAGTGCCGAACGGGCCCTGGAAGTATTTGGCCGCCTGCGGGTATGGGATACGCCCCATAATACGGGGGTGTTGCTGTATATCGCGCTAGACCGGCACAAGATTGAAATTGTTGCCGATAAGGGTCTGAAAGCGGCAGAGCATGAATGGAAGGCGATTTGCACCGGGCTGGAACTGCGTTTTGCCGAAGACCAATACCAGGAAGGCCTGACCGAAGCGGTGATGGGGCTAGAGGCCATTCTGGCCCAATATTGCGCTCAGGAAGCGGGTGAAAATGGCCCCAATTTCCTGCCTGATGCGCCGGTGATGCTTTAAGGGCAGGCGTTTCCGTACGACGCGGAGCGTTCCCACGCGGAGAACGGAAGCCAGACATATCATGTAGCGGTTCCCACGCAGGAGCATGGGAACCAGGAATGTTCCTGGTCTGACCTCCAGGCGTTGGACACCTTTCTCGCTCCCATGCTCCTGCGTGGGAGCCAGGAACTCAACGAAGCTTGCTGGCCAGCGACTTGATGGCCGCATTACGGCGGGCACCGGTTTCAAAATGTTCACTCATTTTGGACCACTGGGGCAGGGTGCGTGCTTCCAGGATCTCCTCCGGCAGGTCACCGTCCTTGAATTGGCCGGTAACGGTTTCCGTGTTCAGCATAATGGGGCGCTGGTCTGCGTGGCCACGCATTTCCAGGGCATTAAGCAATTGCAGGCTGCGGATGCCCAGCAGGCGGATAATCGCGTCATCAAGGGTAATTTCGCGGTAGCCCTGCAGCTTGCCCAGAATGCGCTTGCCAAACTTGTCCACACCTTGCCATACGCTGCCAATCACGCCACCAATCAGGGTGGCGGTGCCCAGACTTAGTCCGGCTGACATGACATCGACCGCTGCGCCGGCCATGGCCCCGGCCACAAACCCTTTACTCACCTGGATGCCCATTTCCATCAATGCTTGCGGTTGGAACAGGTCCATGCCCCAGCGCCCACCTTCAATGGGCAGGGTCTGGTCGGGATAGTCTTCCTGCCTGAAACGGTAATGCGTTAGCAGGGCCTGGATGCTTTCCTGCTCCCGCTGGCGGATCACGTCCTGTAACAGGGCCGTGGCGCTTTTGATGCTTTCTTCATCACCCGCGCAGGTATAGCGAAAAGCGGCCACATCAATCAGGAGCTCGGCAATCATGTTGTAGGCAATGTCCCGTCGCAGTTTGCGCTGCCGGTGGATGTCTTCAGATAGCGCTTTCAGGGTAGCGGCATGGCCGTCCAGGACCAGGGCCAGCTTCTGGTAAAGCTGTTCTTCACCATCCAGGGCCGGGGCAACCGAGTCAAACTCAATGCTTAAATGCAGGCCCAGGCGGCTTAGGGATTCTTTCCAGTCAGCAAGGTAATTGGGACTGCTGTGCATGAAATTAAGAATGGGCACCAGCGGTCGTCCGCACCGGCTTAAAATGGCCAGTTCATCCCGGTGCTTGGCCAGTACGGGGTCGCGAATATCAATGACATACAAACCGGCATCACATTCCAGCAGTTTGCGTAAAACCCGGGCTTCCTGTTCAAAACGCTGCCTGCTTTCCGGGGTGTCCAGAAACTGCTGAATGCTTTCCGGGCCATCAAAACGGGATGAATCTTGCCGGGTCTGCGCTTTAAGCTGGTCCAGGTAATCCAGCAGGGCAATGCCGTCTTCCAGCCCCGGGGTGTCAAACAGTTCAACCGCTGCCTGTCCATTCAGGAACAGGCGGGCACCTTCCACATGGCGGGTGGTGCCGGGAAAGTCGGCAACCTCTCCAAACCCGGTATCATGGGTAAGGGTTCTTAATAATGAGGTTTTGCCGGTGTTGGTGTGGCCAACGACCGCCAGATGCAATATTTTATTTGGTTCCATATTCATCAACTTGCCTGAATCCATTGTGGCAGTGTTTTTTGTGTGTCATGCAACTGTTCAATGCCAAAGCCTGCCTGCTGCAGGCGCTCTTTCCATAATTCCAGGCGGTTTTCCGCTGTGTCGTGACCGGTTTGCAGGTAGATATCGGTACGCGAAGCCAGATTGGACAGGTCGGTAATGAGATGCAGGGTGCCGCGATCGGGGGTTTGCGCGGCATCACACACAATCAGCAGGGCGGGTACGGTTTGGCGACTCATATGTGCCAGCAGCTGATGGCGCTGTTCCCGGCTTTCGAGCTTGCCCTGGTCATGCACGGTGGCGGGCAGGGTAAAGGGCGGCCATGGCGCGCGTGGGCTTAACTCCAGCCCCACCACCAGCGGGCTGCCTGCCGGTGCCAGTGCAGGATGGGTGTTGCGCCGGGCGGTTTGCAAGGCCGGGGCGGGGGCATCCACCCCGATATGCTCACTGTGCGCGGACAGGCGGTCGACCAGGCCGGCATAGGCGGGCAGGGTTTCATCAATCTGTATTTGGTGGATGGCTTGTCGGGTTTTCCAAAGGCACAGCAGCAGGCTGGCCAGGCGCAGCAGCAAACCGTACACCATGACTGCACCAATCAGCCAGGAAGACCAGATGGCCTGTGATGCGGGACCGGCAGTTTGCAGGCCACTGCTTTGCTGGATGATATCAGCCGAAGGAATGGAAAAACCCAGTAAATGCGGCAAAAAACCAATACCCTGGGTGATGGACACAAAGGAAGAGGCGGGCAGGATGGTGGTTTCCCAGCCGAAGGTATATTGCCGGGCCGCCAGCAGAGCCAGCAGAGTGATAATGCCAGTCGCCATGATCACAACCCAGATTCCATGGCTGATGGCCGACAACAGCCAGCGCAGGCCGTTGTTCTGGTTAAGGATATTAATAAATGCCTGTGGGGCCAGGGTGGCATCGGGCCCACGGGCCAGCTTTTTACCCAGCCAAAGCCAGGCCTGGCCCAGCAAGGTGCCGCCATGGTAAGGGGCTAGAAAAGACAGCAGCCAGAATAAGTAGGTAATGGCGTGCAGGCCCAGCAAGGCAACCAGTGCCAGTAGCAGGTTGACATGCGCTGTTCCCAGGGCGCTGGCCGCCATGCCGATACCTGTAAGCATGGCCAGCAATGCCATGGCCCAAAAAGCCAGGCGTGCGTTGCCACGCCATTTGTCGATGGTGGCCGCCAGCCCGTCCCGCTTGGCGATCAGGGTGGCGCGCTGGATGATTTTTTGGCTGACAGGTTCCTGGCTGTGGCGGATCTGGTGGAGCAGGGTGGTATCTTCAATGGGCCCCCAGTGTTCTTCCCTAAGCCTTAGGGTTTCGGTAATCCAGTAATCCTTGAGTGAGTGCTGCGGCATAAATAATCGTGAGTAATGCAAATAAACGATTATTGCCTTTATTCAAACCACTTGTCTAATGTTTGTCGTGCCTGTTGTTTAACATCGGCGGTAATATATAAAGAGACCGTTGCCAGGGCCGCGGTAATAATACCCAGGTCATCGGTAAAACCGGCAATCGGCATCAGGTCGGGAATGGCATCAACCGGCAAGACAAGATAGGCCAGTGCACCGTAAATAACGCGTTTTGCCCAAGCCGGTGTTTTAGGGTTGTGTACGGCAAAAAACAGGAAAAGGGCTTTTTCAATGACAGGCCGGCCGGCCTTTTTTGCCAGGCGTGCCATTTTGCTGATGACGCCTGAAGGATTGCGAGAGCTTGATTGGTCACCGAAACGGGACTGAATCATTATTTTTCCTTAAAAAATTGTGGGTGTTGGAATGCGCTATTGATCAGGCGTGCCACTATCTCTTTTTGGCGATTACACCATAAACAAACAGGACAATCATGGCACCAACAACCGAACCAATAAAGCGCGCGCTGCTGCCGGCTTCGTAAATACCTACAGCAACACCTAAATGGGTGGCAACGACTGAGCCAACAATACCCAGCAGGGTCGTCATGATTAATCCCAATGATTGGGAGCCGGGCATTAGGGCACGAGCCACCAGACCAACCAGAAAACCAATGACAATTTCCCAGATAATATCCATTCATGACGCTCCAAGTGGATGAGGCCTTAATGTTTACAATGTAAGGCTTGTTTACCTGTAATCAAGGCCGTAAATGTTTCAGGATGTGGACTTGAAAGTTTAAGGGTAATTGTTGTTTATATCTTTATCTATAAGGTAATAAATTGTTCACCTTTGATTATAAATGTATTTGCCAGGGGCTCAATGGGAGAGAACCAGTTTGCGCAACCTGGGGCCAAAAACGTTTACAATCAGGCCCAGCATGACGACAGCACCGCCCAGCCATTGCAGGGTGGACAATTTTTCGTCCAGAACCCATGTGGCAGACAGCAGGCCAACCACCGGCACCAGCAGGGTTAAAGGGGCAATAAGGCCTACAGGGTGCTTGCCAAGCAGGCGTCCCCACAATACGTAACCCACCAGCGTTGCGCCATAAGACAGGTACATGATAGAAGCAATGCCGGTAAAGGTGGCCGATTGCAGGCTGGTTACCATAAGGTTGCCACCTTCAAAAATCCATGAGCAAAGCAGGAAGGGGATAATGGGAATGGTAGCGCCCCAGACCACCAGACTTAGCATGTTTACATTTTTGGCCTGCTTGATGACAATATTGCCGGTAGACCAGCTAAAGGCGGCCAGAAAAATAAACACCAGCCCCAGGAAGGGAATGGGGTGTCCGGCATCGGCATTGGCGTTAATAATGAACAGGCCAAGCAGGGAAATGGCAATCGCCAGCAGGTTATGGGGCCTGATTTTTTCATGCTGCACCAGGGCGGCCAGCAGGACCGTGAAAAAAGCCTGTACCTGTAAAAGCAGGGAAGCCAGTCCGGCTGGCATACCAACCGCCAGCGAGGTAAACAGGAAAGCAAACTGCCCGAAACTGATGGTTAAACCATAGACAAGCAGCAGCTTGAATGAAATGTTGGGGCGCTTGATAAAAAATATGGCTGGAAATACAACCGCCATGAAACGCAGTGCGCCCAGCAATAAAGGTGGAAAATCAACCAGCCCGAATTTGATCGCAATGAAATTGATGCCCCAAACCACAATGACAAGCAAGGCGGAAAACCAGTCGATCAAAGGCATGATGGAGTCCTGGGAAAGGGGCTGTACTGAGGTTTTACATGAAAGAGTCTGTAATCATAACATGCGTTGCCAAGTTCTTTATGGGCTTTACTTGTCACGGTTCTGTAACATGCGTGCATTATAAAAATAATTGAAGTTGTACGCTTTATTGTACAGATGTCAGCTTTTGGCTTATATAAAAAAATATTAATAAAGGAAAAGAAAATGAATAATATAGATGACAGAAATGAATTAGAAGTTGCTTTGACTGTAATGGAGTCAGAGGCGCTAAATTTTGCTTACCGGTTTATTAAGGATGGCAATGTAAGAATAAGTTACATTAATCAAACTAAAATGCTGGCTCAGGAGTATAGAAAAAAGGTTGCATCAGGTGCAATGCAACCTAGGGAGGCTGCATTGCAAGTGTACGAGTTGCGGAATCAGATTATGGAAGCTCAACGCTTGCGCACAAGTGATATAGGTAGAGCCAAGGCAGTAAACTTGAAACATACCGGTTTGGATCTTTCAGAATTGACCGAAAAATATGCACAGAGAAAATTCGGAGCATCTTTTTTAAAATTGTCTCCTTCTCATCAAAATCAAGTATATCTGGAAATTATTGAAAGCTCAGGTAGAGCCAGACCCTCTGTAAATACGGCAGCAAATAGATTCAGTAATTTAGGAAAAAGTCTTTTGGTTGTTACCGTTGGGGTTGCCATTTATAACATCACTTCAGCTGACAATAAGGAAAAAGCGATAGCACGGGAAGGGGCAGTCATTAGTGGTGGTTTTGTTGGTAGTGCTGCAGGAGGAGTTCTTGCAGGTTTGGCATGTGGTCCGGGGGCACCTGTTTGTTCGGTAATGGGGGTGTTTATTGGTGGGGCTTTGGGGGCGATGGGGGCAGACTTTACATTCGGATGGGTTTTTTGATGTCTATCAGGCAAACCGATGAGTTCAAGATAAAAAATATTATTAAGAATCCTGATGAAACACCTGGACTTCAACTGGAAAACACAGGATTAAACAGGAGTATAGAGGTTTCAGGAAAAATCCTAGAGGCACAATATAGCGTTGATGATCATTTTTTGCTGTTCACCACAGAAGATTGTCCCTTTGAAGAAGCATTGCATATCTATTATTTAAGTCCGCAACTGGACGTCCTGGATGCTTTGGAGCTTTCGGCGGTATACACCGCTGGCATGCTTGGTGATCTTGCTGTGGACAACGATGATACGATCCGGTTTTCTTTTTTTGAAAAGAACGAATGCTGGACATTGAAAATATTGCCTAAGCCGGAATATGCTTTTTTTGACAGGCGACACCCTGTTAAAAGAAAAATGCCTTTTTACATTAAATGCTGGCTGAAGCTAAATAAATAAATAGCTGTTTGGCAAGTGCATGGCCTTTTTCTGTACAAGGTTAATTGTCACAATCATGTAAACAGGCTGCCGTAAGCTTGCTGAAAATGTAAAATCTGTCCTGTTTGACTCCATTGTTCTGAGGGTTATATGAGTTTCCGTGTATTGTCTGTGTCAGCCCTGCTGGCTGGTGTTGTTTTTAGTGGTTCCCTTCAGGCTGAAACCCTGGTTTTGTATACCAGCCAGCCTGCCCAGGATGCACAAATGACGGTGGATGCCTTTGAAAAGGCCAACCCGGGTACTAAGGTTGAATGGGTGCGTGATGGCACCACCAAACTCATCACCAAGCTGCGTGCTGAAATGGCGGCAGGGGTGGTCAAGCCCGATGTGTTGCTGATTGCAGACAGCGTTACTTTGGAGCAGCTTAAAAAAGAAGGTATTCTGGCAGCCTACCTGTCTGCGCAAAGCAAAGAATATGACCCCGCGCTGTTTGACAAGGATGGTTATTATTACGGTACCAAGCTAATTACCACCGGCATTGCCCATCATGCCGATGCCAAGCAAAAACCGGCCTCATGGAAGGATTTGCTCAAACCCGAATATAAAAATCAGGTGGCCATGCCAAGTCCGCTGTATTCGGGTGCTGCCTTAATTCACCTGTCCACGATGACCACCAACCCTGATTTTTCCTGGCAATTTTATGAAAACCTCAAGGAAAATGGGGCTTCCGCACTCAAAGGCAATGGCAGCGTCCTGACAGCCGTGGCTTCCGGTACCAGCCCCTATGGCGTGCTGGCCGACTATATGGCCATACGTGAAAAAGCCAAGGGTGCGCCGATTGAGTTTGTGTTTCCAACAGAAGGCGTCAGCCTGGTGACCGAACCGGTTGCCATCATGAAAGACAGCAAGCAGCCTGAACTGGCCCGCAAGTTTGTTGACTTTGTCTTGTCTGAGCCAGGCCAGCAGCTGGTCCTGGAGCAAGGCTATTTGCCTGCCCGCAACGGTATGAAAACACCGGCGGGTTTCCCTGAACGCAGCCAGATCAAGCTATTGCCTTTTGATGCAGCCAAGGCACTGGAAAATTCGGAAACAGACAAGGAAGGTTTTAGTAAACTGTTCAACTGATTTTCTAACGGTGGTTTAAAATCAGGCGCTTGTGTGTCAGCATAAGCGCCTGTACCTTTCTTTTTCATGTCACATCCGCAACTCTCTTCTTTCAGGAATCCAACCCGGCATGGGTGGGTATTGGGTCTGCTGTTTATTATTTTCCTGGTTAATGTCTTGCCAAGCCTGCGATTGCTGGGCGAGGCATTAGCCGATATCGTGGCGGGTGAAAAATCCAGTTTCTGGAAAGTGTTGCGGTCTTCGGCCACTTGGCAGGCAACCTGGCACAGTTTGTATACCAGTGTGCTGGCAACCTTGCTGGCGCTGGTGCTGGGGGCAGGGCTGGCTTTTTTCATTGCCTTGACCAATATCCGTGGCAAGTCGTTCTGGGTGTTCATGTTCATGCTGCCCATGATGATACCGCCCCAGGTAACGGCGTTAAGCTGGTTGCAGCTGATGGGGCCGGGCAGTGCCCTGTTGCAGCTGCTGGGGATCGCCCCGGCGCTGGGTAGCCGGCAGCCCCTGTATTCCGATTGGGGTATTGCCCTGCTCATGGGGATCCAGCATGCCCCTTTGGTTTTTTTGTCAGTCAGAACCAATTTGCTGGTGCTACCCAAAGAGCTGGTTGAAGCGGCTCGCCTAAGTGGTGCTTCCCAGCTTCGCATTATGCTGGATATGATTTTCCCATTGTGCAAAAACGGCATCCTGGCCGGTGCCGCCATTGCTTTTGTATCGGCACTGGGTAATTTTGGCATACCGGCCATGCTGGGTATTCCTGCCTCTTATTATGTGCTTCCCACGCTTATCTACCAGAAAATGGCTGATTTCGGGCCGCTGATGCTTAATGAAGTCTCAAGCCTGTCTGTGATTGTGGGGGTTATTGCCATGATGGGTGTGTGGGTCCAGCATCGGTTTCAGTCAAAAATGCCTTTGCTTGGCATGCCGGGCAAGCCGCTGTCCTTTGATTTGGGCGCATCGCGGCTTGGCTGTGAAATTGGCCTGGGTCTTATTATTACACTCATTCTGGTCCTGCCTGTCTTGGCTTTGGTGGCCAGCTCCCTGGTTCCCGCCATTGGTGTTCCCCTGCGTCATGACAATATCAGTTTTTCCGCTTATGCGCATATGCTTGCCGGACAGGGGGTAACCTGGCGCGCGTTTGAAAATAGTATGTTTCTGTCACTCAGTGCCGCATTTATTCTGGCTTGCCTGGCGTTGCCACTGGCTTATGTTATCGTCAGGCGTCCGCGCCGTTTGTATTCATTTCTCCTGATGCTGGTGGATGTGCCCTATGCCTTGCCCGGCGTGGTGCTGGCCATTGCCTGTATTTTGCTGTTTGCCAAGCCTATTCCTATTTTGCAAATCAGCTTGTATGGCAGTCTGGGCATTATCCTGTTTGCCTATTTGTCGCGTTTTCTCACCGTTAGTTTTAAGCCCGTGCATGCGGGTATGCTACAGCTTGACGGTGCGCTTGAAGAGGCCGCCCGGTTATGTGGTGCTTCCATGGTACGCAGATGGCGCGACATCGTATTCCCCTTGCTGGCACCTGCGGCTTTTGCCGGCTTTCTGCTGGTCTTCATGATTGCGGTTAATGAGCTGACCGTTTCGGCACTGTTATGGAGTGCTGGCAATGAAACACTGGGCGTGCTGGTTTTTAATCTTGAAGATGGTGGGGAAACGGTGCTGGCTTCGGCCATTTCCGTTTTGATTATTATGATGATTGCGTTGTTAATGCTGGCGTTGGGCATAGTGGGCCGCAATCTGCCAAAAGGGGTTATTCCATGGCGCAGCTAGTATTGGACAGGGTGGGAAAATCGTTTGGCACGACCCCGGTGGTGAATGCGTTCAGCCTTGAGGTGCCTACAGGTTCTTTTGTGGCATTGCTGGGTCCAAGCGGATGCGGCAAGACAACCTTGTTACGCATGCTGGCCGGCTTTGAGCAGGTAGACCAGGGAACGATTCAGGTTGATGGCAGGCAACTGGCCGGAAACAATCTGCACGTGCCGCCAGAACAGCGCAACATGAGCATGGTGTTTCAGTCGTACGCATTATGGCCTCACATGAACGTGATGGACAACGCCGGTTACGCCCTGAAACTGAAAGGGGTCAAAGGAGAAGACTACCGGCAGCAGGTCATGCAGGCACTGGACACGGTTAATCTGTCCCATCTGGCTGAACGGGCACCGCAAGATCTTAGCGGGGGCCAGCGCCAGCGTGTTGCCTTGGCCCGCTGTCTGGTATCACATCCCGACGTCGTGCTACTGGACGAGCCACTGGCCAACCTGGACCAGCATTTGCGGGCTTCCATGGAAGAGACTTTTCGAGAGTTTCACCGCCGAACCGGGGCAACGTTTGTGTATGTCACGCATGACCAGGCGGAAGCCATGGCACTGGCCGACCGGATAGCCGTGATGAACCACGGTCGGCTGGAGCAGTGGGATACGCCCGAGCAGCTGTATCAGTATCCGCAAAATACCTGGGTGGCCCGTTTCATTGGGCAGGGTTCGATTCTGCATGTGCACCGCCATACCGATAACCGTCTTTTGTCGGGCCCGGAGGTCATGCAATTGCTGTCTTCTTCACTGGGATCAACCCGGCAGGCCATCCTGGTTAGGCCCGAGCACGTCAGGGTGGTGGAAAACGGGCTTGAGGTGCAGGTATTAAGCCGGGTTTTCAAAGGCGAGCGTTATAAATACACCGCTCGCCTGCAAGATGGGCAGGAGCTTGGTTTTTTTCACCCGGCGCGTCTGGAGCTTGAACGCAAAGTTTGCGTACAGGTGCAACAGGCCTGGGCCCTGCTGGATTAACTGAACAGGGTTAGCAGCCAGGCCAGCAGGAAGGGGGCGGCAAGGCTAAGTACCGCCCCGCTGAAAATGGCGGTGGCAATGTAATGGTTACCGGTTATTTTCTTGATAATGGGCAGGGTGGTATCCATGGCGGTTGCCCCCGATGTGCCAATGGCAGGAACCGGATGGCGGGCGCCCAGAAAAAACAGTACCACAATGGACAGCAATTCCCTGAACAGGTCGGTCATGAGGGAAGCCGCACCGTAGAATTCACCCAGACGGGCCGTAACCATCACGCCCGACAGTGAGAACCAGCCAAAGCCGGCGGACAAGACCAGGCCATTACGGATATCCATGCCCATTAACCAGGCCACGACAGCCCCGCCCAGCAGGGAAAACAGGATGACCACCACGGGTGTGGCTATGATTCTGAATTGCAGGAACTTCAGGGAAATCGGGGCATTGACCAGGTCTACGCCAATGAGCACCAGCAATATATACAGAAGGGTTTCAACCGAAGGAAGCAGTTCGGTATTCATGTGCGACATTAGCAGCAGTTTGGCCAGGCCAATACCGGCCAGTAAAAAGGCAAAGGCAATACCGCATTCCCGAATCACATGCCAGATACCAAAGTCCGAAGTGGTTTCGGTAGTGCTTTTTTGGCTTTTTGGCAAAAGCAGCCACAAGCCCGCAAAAGAAAAAACGCTTGTCCCCAGGGCATAGGCTGTGGCAATCCCCAGAATTTGCGTGACGTTTTGCAGGTTTTCCAGTTGCAGGCCAAATTTATAGCCAATCGCAAACAGCAGCAGCCAGACAAAAGGTGTAATCAGGCGAGCCAAACGGGCTGACTGGGTGGCAGGCAGTATTTTGCCAATGAGCAAGCCAAGAACCAGATACAGGCAAATGGGCAATAATGAGAGTAGCAGGTCTTTCAAGGTGGACGCCTTTTTGGGGCCTCATGGGTTTAGTCGTGTATGGATGGGTGACAGGCATGAGGCCAATAATGGGATTCAGGCAGGATTGTTTTTATTGAAAGCGGCCAGTTTTTCTTTCAGTGCTTTTTTGATGGCCGGCCACTCTTCACGGGTGGCGCTGTACATGACCGTATCCCTGACAGAGCCGTCACGACGCTTGGCATGGCCGCGTAACACGCCGTCTTTTTTTGCGCCCAACCGTTCAATGGCTTTTTGTGAGGTGTGGTTGATGATGTCTGTGCGCCAGCCCACAACATTGGCCTGCAGGCTTTGGAAAGCATAAAACAGCAACAGGTATTTGCAGGCGGTATTCACATGGGTGCGTTGCCAGGATTTGGCATACCAGGTATAGCCAATTTCAAGCCGGGCAACATCGGCGACAATATCGTGATAGCGGGTGGTGCCGATTATTTTTTTGGTTTTGGCGTCAAGGACGGTAAACGGCAGCATGTGGCCGTCTTGTTGACCCTTTAGGGCGGCTTCAATATAGGCCTTTTCCTGGCCCGGTTCGGGCACCGAGGTATACACCAGATTCCAGAGTTCACCATCACTGGCGGCGTTTTTAAGGCCTTCAGCATGCGCCAGTCGCATGGGTTGGAGAATAACGCCAAAACCTTCTAACTGGATCGGGTGGAAGGGGGTGACAAAGGGGCAGACTGCTGGCTGGCCGGATTCTGAAGAAAGGGTCATGGTACAAGACTATAAAGAAAAAGCAATCAGAGTTGAAAATCCGCAAAAAACATAGTGTATCAGATTGCGGTCAGCACGCCGCTTTTTGGCCTTGCCCCGGATGGCCCAAAATAAAGGTGTTCCCTAGTGGCAATAAACAGGCCTTGCGGTTATTATCGGCTTATGTCGGATAGGAAAACTTTCCGTATTGAATGGAAAGTATTAGTCTTATCTTTCGTTTTTGATTAATTTGCATAGGAAACGCAGGCATGAAAATCAGAAAAATATTGATTGCAGCAGGATTGGCATGTTCAGTTCTTGGAATGGGTAATCTTGCCACTGCCAATGAGTGGAAAGAAATACGTATTGGTGTGGAAGCGACCTATCCGCCTTTTGAATACAGAAATGCCCAAGGTGACATGGAAGGATTTGACGTGGATGTGGCCAATGCCATTTGCGGTAAACTGAACGCCAAATGCGTGTGGGTGGAACAATCCTTTGATGGCCTGATTCCCGCCCTTCAGGCCCGCAAGTTTGACGTTATCCATTCGAGTATGACCGCCACCGAGGCGCGGGCAAAGGTCATTAACTTTACCGATCCCCTGTATGCCATTCCCACCCAGCTGATTGCCAAAAAAGGCAGTGGCACTTTGCCTACTGCTGAATCCCTGAAAGGAAAACGCCTGGGTGTGCTGCAGGGCACCACCCAGGAAACCTATGCCAAAAAAGCCTGGGGCAAGGGAGGCGTGCAAATCGTGTCTTACCAGGACCAGTCACAAACCTATGCCGATTTGCGGGCAGGCCGTCTTGATGCCGCCCTGCTTGAAAAACCCAATGCGATTGCCGGCTTTCTGGTCACCC
This sequence comes from Advenella sp. EE-W14, assembly GCF_012923605.1. NCBI lineage: Bacteria > Pseudomonadati > Pseudomonadota > Betaproteobacteria > Burkholderiales > Alcaligenaceae > Advenella > Advenella sp. EE-W14. The sequence goes on from NZ_JAAVNG010000004.1 coordinate 35,305, forward strand.
CAGAGGGCAGGGACTTTGAGTTTGTTGGAGAAGTGTTGTCTGGTGACCCTATCCTGACCAATGAAATTGCCATGGGATTGCGCAAATCCGATGTGAAATTGAAAGACGCCATTAATAAAGCCATCAATGAGCTGGTTACAGAAGGTACAATTGCAGAAATTGCCGGCAAGTATTTTCAGCCTGGTGAAATTGGTCTGATGCAGGCCAAGTAAGTATCAGCCCGAGTGGCATACAATCAATTGAAGTCATCGCTTGATTGAGCAATCGCGGGTTGCTCAATCATTTTTTGTTTTTAAGGGGCATTCATGTTTTTGCATGGCTATGGCGGCCAGATTCTCGACGGCACTTGGGAAACCATCACGCTGGCATTGTTGTCGCTGCTGGTGGCCTTTTTGCTGGGCCTGATCGGGGCAAGCGCAAAACTGTTTGGCAATTTCCTGTTCAAAGGGCTTGCCCAGGCTTACACAACGCTGGTGCGCAGCGTACCCGACCTGGTCCTGATGCTGCTTATTTTCTTTAGCATTCAAATGGGCCTTAACAATATTACCGATGCCTTGGGTTTGCCCATGCTGGAAATTGATCCGTTTATTGCGGGGGTTCTTACCATCGGGTTTATTTACGGGGCCTATTTTGCAGAAACCTTCCGTGGCGCCTTTTTGGCGGTGCCTAAAGGGCAGCTGGAGGCGGGCAAGGCATTTGGCATGAGTGATCGGCAGGTTTTCAGCCGAATTCTTTTCCCGCAGATGATGCGCTTTGCCTTGCCGGGCATTGGCAACAACTGGCTGGTATTGTTGAAGGCGACTGCCCTGGTGTCCATTATCGGGCTGTCTGATCTGGTTCAGGTTACACAAACGGCAGGTCGTGCCACAGCCAGCATGTTCCTGTTTATTTTAGTGGCCGGCCTGATTTATCTGGGGCTTACCACTGTTTCCAGTATTGTGTTGTGGTGGCTCGAGAAGAAGTATTCTGCTGGCGTGCGTGAGGCTCATTTATGATCGAGTCATTTGAACATTTTATGCTCATCATCAATGAGTATTGGGAACCGTTTTTGTTCTGGGATGGTACCCATTTTTCAGGTCTGGCTGTCACTTTATGGATTTTAACCCTGTCGGTGGTTCTGGGTTTTGTACTGGCTTTGCCGCTGTCAGTCATGCGGGTGTCCAAAAACAAATTTATCAGCGGCCCGATCTGGTTCTTTAGCTGGGTTTTTCGGGGTACACCGTTTTATGTACAGCTGTTGCTGATTTACAGTGGTATCGTGGGGCTTGAGTTTGTTCGTGAAACGCCCCTGCTATACGCTTTTTTCGTGAGTGGTTATAACTGTGTGGTGCTGGCACTGCTGCTTAATACCCTGGCCTACACCATAGAGATTTTTGCCGGTTATATAAAAGCGACGCCCTATGCCGAGTTGGATGCCGCCCGTGCCTATGGCATGTCACGCTGGAAAATGTATACCCGCATCATTCTGCCTTCCGCCCTGCGCCGGGCCTTGCCTGCTTACAGCAATGAAGTCATCTTGATGCTGCATGCCACTTCTCTGGCCTTTACGGCCACGGTGCCGGATATCCTTAAAGTGGCCCGGGATGCCAATGCGGCCACTTATTTAACGTTTGCCTCGTATGGCACGGCGGCGTTGTTGTATATGTCAATTTCGTTTGTACTGGTTTGGGCATTCAGGCGGATTGAACGCCGTGCACTGGCCTTTCTGGCATACGAAAAAAATTAGGAAAGCCATGTATAAACTGGATGTTAGAAACATACATAAATCGTATGGCCAAAACGAAGTCCTGAAAGGCGTTTCGTTGCAGGCCAGTGCCGGAGACGTGATTGCCTTGATTGGCTCAAGCGGCTCTGGTAAAAGCACTTTTTTACGGTGTATCAATTTTCTGGAGCAACCCAACAGCGGCAGTGTTTTTCTCAATGGTGAAGAGCTGACGGTTGTCCAGGATAAAAAAGGCCGTTTGCGTGTGTCTGATGAAAAACGCCTGCAATTGTTCAGGACCAAATTGGCCATGGTGTTCCAGCATTTCAATTTATGGGCACACATGACGGCGTTGGAAAACGTGATAGAGGCACCCATGCATGTTCTGGGTGTGAAAAAAAACGAAGCGCTTGAACGGGCCCGTCATTATCTGAACAAGGTAGGTCTGGCGCAAGCGGTGGAAAAACAATATCCCTCGCAAATGTCAGGCGGGCAGCAGCAGCGCGTGGCCATTGCCCGGGCGCTGGCCATGGAGCCCGAGGTGATGCTGTTTGATGAACCTACTTCGGCCCTCGACCCGGAGCTGGTGGGCGATGTATTGAAAGTCATGCAGCATCTGGCTGAAGAAGGTCGAACCATGCTTGTCGTGACCCATGAAATGGGGTTTGCCCGTAACCTGGCTTCGCAGGTCATGTTTTTACACCAGGGCAGTGTGGAAGAACAAGGGACGCCTGCCGAGGTTTTTGGCAATACCAAGAGCGTCCGTTTGCAGCAATTTTTATCAGGTAACCTGAAATAATGATATTAAGTTTTGGAATGGTTGTCGCCTTGCTTGTACTGGGGGCGTTTGGTGGTTTTATGGCCGGTTTGCTGGGTGTTGGTGGGGGAATGGTGCTGGTGCCATTTCTTACCATGCTGTTTACCTGGCAGCAAATGTCGGGTGATATTGCGGTGCATGCAGCCATCGCAACGTCCATGAGCATGATTATGTTCACCTCGCTATCAAGCATGCGGGCGCATCATAAAAAAGGCGCGGTGTTGTGGCCGGTTGTTTTTTCACTGGTGCCGGGCATTATTTTAGGCGGATTGCTGGCCGGTGGCGTGGCCTTCAGATTTATCAGCATGGCTTGGCTGGCCTTGTTTTTTGCGGTTTTTGTGGGCTATTCAGGGCTGAACATGTTAAAAAACAAAAAGCCCAAGGCGTCACGCCAGCTGCCGGGTGTGGCCGGCCGCACGGCCGTGGGTACCGGGATCGGGTTTATTTCCGGCCTGGTGGGCGCCGGTGGCGGATTTTTGTCAGTGCCGTTCATGGTCTGGTGTAATGTGCCTATCCGCAATGCGGTGGCCACGTCGGCGGCATTGGGTTTTCCGATTGCGGTGGGCAACAGTATCGGGTATATCACTTCCGGGATTGAAAAAATTGGTATCCAGGATGGGATGCTGGGTTATGTGTATTGGCCTGGTTTGCTGGTACTGATTACCATGAGTGTGCTGATGGCGCCTGTAGGGGCAAAGTGTGCGCATAATTGGCCGGTTGACAGGCTGAAGCGGATTTTTGCCTTGTTGTTGTTTTCGATTAGTGCATATATGTTGTATAAGTCGCTGACTGCGTTTGGAATCATTTAGGCAATTCAGTTAAGATTGCCGTTTTTTGCAAGGCTATACGTATCCGGGCCTGATTAAGGCTACCAGTGCAGCGACTTCGGCCCGAAGGGGCGTCGGAGCAAACTGGGTAGCCTTAACCAGGCCTTTTTGGTGTCCTGAAAACCTTGTTGTCATCGTAAAAGCCGACCTGTGACTGTTCTTCATGCCAGCCCGGAATACCAAAAATCTGCAGCGGGATGAAAGGCTTGGTTTGCAGGGTTTGTTCTGTCAGGAACCCGGCTAGATAATCGTCCACTTGCTGGATGGCCGCTTCTGAAAATATCTCAGGCGTGTCGGGATCGGTTTGGTCTTTAGCGGTTACCTCGGCTACCCGCTCATCCGGGTCAGTCTTTTGGCGGCATGGCCCAATGAAATCGGGTATGCGGATGGCATGGGCGGTAATGGCTTTATAAGGGGTCACCAGTTTTTCCAGCAGGGCATGGCCGAAGGCGATAACCCGGGTTTGGCGCCACAGGGGGCGTAAGGTCTGAAAGGCGGTTTGCCATTGTTTGGCTTGCAGGGCCTGCCAAAGCTCGTCCGGGCATTGGATGAAGAAACCGTTTTCATCAATAATCGTAATCGCATCCCGTATTTTTCCCCGGGTATCACCCACACCGGCCTGTCTTATTTGCGCCGCCTGTAACCGGTTAAGGCGGATTTTGGTGTTCGGGAAGGTAAACCAGCACAGGGCATTGAAATAATCATGCAGGCCGTCACGGGTAGGCACATTGCCGGTTTCATAAATATAGGTTTCATAGGCCATGCCGTCGGGCAGGGTTTCTTGCGGAACGAACTTAACCGGTGGGTGGGCAGGACGATGCCTGTTCAGGAATGCGTGAACGCTGGAGACCATCTGCTGCGGGGCAGGGAAACGGGATTTCCAGGGGGACCAGTAGGGGGCGTCAAGATGGATCCGGTTCAGGACAGAGATGGGCATGGCATTGCAAAAAAGTTAAGCCGCTCCTGTGGCAAGGGCGGAAAGGGTAAAGCCGGGTTATAACGGGCGTGGAGGGACTATTTCCTGAATGTTACTTCAGGCATTTTATCGCCCCAGGGCATGAGCGGAACGCCTGATATGCTGTTGTAAGGTGAGCCTTCAATAACCCGCTCACTCACCACCAGATAAACCAGCGTATTATTGGGTTTGTCCAGCAGACGGGTCACGTTAAGGTCTTTGAATAACAGGCTCATGCGCTGGGTGAAGATATTTTCTTTTTTGTCAGGGATGGCTTTTGTGGCCTTGAGGGGACCAACCTGGCGGCAGGAAATGGCAAAGCGGGAGGGGTTTTCTGCCAGGCCCAGGGCGCCTGAAATACCACCGGTTTGGGCGTGTGACAAGTGGCACACCACGCCTTCAATATCGGGGTCATTAAATGATTGAACGCAAACCTTGTCATTATTGACAACGCGCCAGGTGGTACTGACGCAGCCAACCTCGTCGGCCTGAGCGGCGGGTTGAAAGAAAAAACCGGACAGGGCAAGGGCGGCCAAAAGTATTTTTTTCATGCTAAGCGTCTTTGTGGTGTAGTGATAGTATGTCAAACTGCAATATGGGGTTCAATCACTAAAATTCAAAGCCAGCCAAATATAACCAGCTAAACACCATGACTGTTCAAACCAACCATAAAACATTATTGACTATTGTACTGGGTATTACCCAAATGCTGGCCTGGGCCTCTACTTATTATTTGCCGGCCATGATTGCCCAGCCAATGGCCAGTGAGTTGGGTATCCCGGTAGCATGGGTATTTGCCGCGTTTTCCCTAGCCCTTTTGCTGTCCGCTTTTGTGACTCCCATTACGGGTCGAAGAATAGACCGGGTGGGAGGAAGGCCGGTGCTGTTGCAGTCCAGCCTGTTCTTTATGACGGGTTTGCTGCTGTTGTCATCCGCGAAGGGCATCATGGTTGTGGGATTGGGATTTGGGCTGATTGGCCTGGGGATGGGACATGGCATGTACGACTCCGCTTTTGCAACCCTGACCCGGTTTTATGGCAAACAGGCCCGTTCGGCCATTATGGGCGTGACTTTACTGGGTGGACTGGCCAGTACGGTCGGCTGGCCCTTAATGAGTTGGGTATTACATTACTGGGGTTGGCAGCAGGTTTGCCTGATGTGGGCATTGTTGCATATGATTCTGGGAATGCCGCTTCATCTGCTGGTGCCATCCATCAATCATGAAACCCAAGTCGAAACCGGTGTTCTGCAGGAAACCGGAACAGAACCGTTGCAGGCTGAAAATCAGGCAGGCAGGTCACAGGGGTCAAAGCGGATTCTATGGCAAATGATGTTACTGTCCTATGTTTTTGCCGTAGCCTGGTTTATTTCCACTTCATTGGCGGCACATTTTCCTGAATTGATCGTACTGGCCGGGTATGGCTTGTCTGTGGCGGTCATGGCCGGAGCCCTGATTGGTCCGGCCCAGGTGGGTGCCCGTTTGTTTGAGTTCTTTTTTCTGGGGAAGGTGCATCCGGTTCTGGTGGCCGTTTTTGCCGCATCGCTGCATCCTGTGGGGGCGGTGCTGTTTTTGTTTTTTAATGGCAGTCCCAATTTGTTTGCCATTTTGCATGGGGCGGGTAATGGCATGTTGACAATTGCCATGGGAACCGTGCCGTTGGCTTTGTTTGGCCCCACCAATTATGGACAAAGGTTGGGTTTGATCGCCATGCCAGCCCGTATCGTGCAGTCATTTTCCCCTTTGGTGTTTGCGTTTCTGCTGGCGCAATGGGGCGCGTATTCTCTTATATTCACAACAGGACTGCTGCTGACGGCTATAGTATCATTGTTAAGTATTTATTATTTTGGTGTCAGGAATGAGCACGCTTGAAAAATTGCGTATTGATAAATGGCTTTGGGCCGCCCGCTTTTACAAAACCCGTTCGCTTGCAGCAACCGAAGTTGGCAAGGGCAGGATTGATGTGAATGGGCAGCCTTGCACCAAGCCTGCCCGGGAAGTCAAGGTGGGCGACAGGCTCACTATCCGGCAGGAGCGTATGAATCGGGTGGTGGAAATCAAGGCCTTAAGTGCGGTACGCGGCCCGGCACCGGTGGCGCAGTTGCTGTACGAAGAAACCCCTGAAAGCATCCAGGCCCGGGAAGCGGAAAAAGAAAGAAGAAGGCTGGCCAATGAGCCTGCCGATACCATCTTGCATGGTCGCCCCACCAAACGTGACCGGCGTTACCTGGATGACTTGAAACGGCGTTATTGAAGACAACCACATCTGATGTAATAATTATGTAATATTTTTTTCCATAAAATTATTTATAGTAAATTATTTTAAATATATATGAATGGGTCAAATTGTAGTCCAGGATTATGGAATATATTGATATTCTGTTCCTGGTTCCCATGATCCTGCGTGGGAATGGGGCAAGACATAAAGCCAAATAAATGGTATGTTTTGTATTCAAATAAAAATATAAAAAACACCCACAAAGGAGGCATTATGTCTATTCAATTCAAGCGAAGTACGGTTGTTACATTCCTTGGTCTGGCATTATTGGCTGGGGTTTCTGTTGCACCCTTACAGGCCAAAACACCCGCCCCGGTGGCACCACCCCAGGTGCAGTATGACTATGATATGGATATTTTCCATCCGGTCATTGCCCATAACGGGATGGTGGCAACCGAGCAGCACCTGGCTTCTGCCATAGGGCTGGACATCCTTAAAAAAGGGGGCAATGCCGTTGATGCGGCCGTGGCAATCGGCTTTGCGCTGGCGGTTGCCCTGCCCAATGCCGGCAACCTGGGGGGCGGTGGTTTCATGATGGTGCATGACAAGGACAGCGGCCAAACCATTGCGCTTGATTTCAGGGAAATGGCCCCTGCCAAGGCAAGCCGTGACATGTATCTGGACGAAAAGGGGGATGTGGTTGCCGGCAGATCGCTTTATACTCACCTGGCGGTTGGGGTACCGGGTACGGTGGCCGGTATGGAACATGCCCTGAAAAAATGGGGCAGCATGCCTTTGGAACAGGTTATCCAACCGGCCATTGAGCTGGCGGAAAACGGTTATATTGTGAGTAACTCACTGGCAGAAAACCTGGCGGCCACCAAAGAAAGCCTGGGTAAGTGGGACACCACCAAAGCCATCTTCTTCAGGGATGGCGAACCGTTGAAAGCGGGTGATTTGCTGGTGCAGAAAGACCTGGCTGAATCGATGCGTTTGATTGCCAAAGAAGGTGCCGACGCTTTCTACAAGGGGAAAATTGCCGATCAGATTGTAGCGGAAATGGGCAAACATGACGGCCTTATTACTAAAGAGGACCTGGCCAATTACAAGGTGGTCGAACGAGAACCGGTTAAAGGCACTTACCGCGGGTATGAAGTGGTTTCCATGCCGCCGCCCAGTTCTGGCGGTATTCATGTCATCCAGATGCTGAATATGCTGGAACCGCACGATCTTAATGTTTTAGGGTTGAACAGTTCAAAAACCGTTACCCTGGTGGCTGAAATCATGAAACGGGCCTATGCCGATCGTTCCGAGTATCTGGGTGACCCTGATTTTTCCCAGGTGCCACAAAAAGGGCTTACCTCAAAAGCGTATGCCAACAGTCTGGCCAATACCATTTCTTTTGATAAGGTAACGCCATCCAAAGAGATTCTGCCGGGTAAGCCGCAACCCTACGAAAGTGACCAGACCACCCATTATTCGGTGGTGGACAAAGACGGTAATGCGGTAGCCGTTACCTATACCCTTAACCTGAATTTTGGCAGTGGTATTGTGGCTGGTGAAAGCGGTATTCTGCTGAATAATGAAATGGATGACTTTTCTGCCAAACCAGGTGTGCCCAATGCTTTTGGCCTGATTGGCGGCGATGCCAACGCGGTTGAACCGGCAAAACGGCCGCTGTCTTCCATGACGCCCACTTTGGTATTGAAAGATGGCAAGCCCTGGCTGGTTACCGGCAGTCCGGGTGGCGCACGCATTATCACGACCGTGCTGCAAACCATCCTGAACAGTATTGATTTTGGCATGAACCCGGCCGAAGCGGCGTCCACTCCCCGTTTCCACCATCAGTGGTTGCCTGATGAGTTGCGTGTGGAAAAGGGTTTCAGTCCCGATACCCTGGCATTGTTAAAGGAAAAGGGTTATGACATTGCCCTGAAACCTGCCATGGGGCGCACGCAAACCATTCAGGTGCGTGACAATGTGCTGTACGGCTATTCCGACCCGCGCAACCCCGATGGGGTCACGATTGGGTATTGATTCGTTGGCAAGTTAGTTTGCTCTCATGCTCTGAAGTGACCCCCAAATGTATCTTGTTCCCATGCTCCTGCGTGGGAACACCTGTTTTGGTGGCTTTTTCGAAAGCGTTGTTCATAATCAATAATCACATCACGGGCATGACCAAGACTGGGGGCACGTTTGCCCATCCATGTGCCCAGGCCCAAAGGGACGGCCTGCCCCAGTCTGATGCCGTTTACCTCATTTTTATCAAGTTCAAGCAAGGCATCCCAGCTTAATTCAATACCAATATATTGCCGTAACCAATCCATAAGCTGGCGGGCATTTTTTGTGCCGGGCAGGAAGGACTCGAACTGGTGTCTGTTTAAGGGACCAAGTTTAAGCCTGAATTTATGTTGCGCATCGCGAACCGCAATACCCAGAATAGTGTCCTGGCCCAGACCCAATGAACCACCCAGTTGCAGCTGCTGATTTGGTTCAAGTTTGATCCATTGAGGTACGAATTCCTGGATATTGACCTGAATGTTAAAGAAAGTGGACAGAATTTGGGTCAGCCCTTCGGGATTTCGGGTTTGTCTTACCAAGTGCCCGGCAAAGAAATACTTGGCGTGATCCATGACCGAATCACGATTCTGCAGGGATTCTTCACCCTGGTTGATCAGGCTGGCTACATAACGGGTAAAGCGGTTTTCCTTGCGATCCAGGCTGACGGTGCTTTGTGCATCGGCCCAGGCCCGGTAAAACAGGGTAATAAGCCGGTGGTGGAAAATATCGGCAAACGCGGAAAGCGTATGGTCCCGGTGGTGGAAAATGCGTTCCCTGACATATTCGGTCAGGTGCAGTGGCAAGGGGCCATTGGGGCCAAACAGCCCAAAGCCCAGCGTTGAAATAACCGGTGGGCCGTCTTTGTCGAGGTTAACCTTGCCAAGTGTTGATGCAGCAAAAGCCAGCGAGGGTTCCTGTCGCAGGCGTACAGATTCATGGGACGGCAAACTTTCCTTGCCCAATGGTTGGCGCATGCCGGTACAGGCATCCAGCCAGCGCATGACATGATAAAAGCTGTGTTTGTAGGGTTCTTGTTCCAGGGCTTGCCAAAATCCGGGCGGAAGCCGGGAAGCCTGTTTGACAGCAGGAGAAGGAGAAACTTCCATTAGGAGGAAAAGTGCGGACAAAAGATTTATTCTAATCTTGCAATATGAACGTAATATTAAATTGAAGCGTCCGTTTCTTCATGATCCCGTCATATTGTTTTGTTAGTTTTACGGCTAATTAATTCCACTCGTTCCCACGTTCTGCGTGGGAACGGCAACCGGAGAATTCGTCTCATTCCCACTCTGTGTGGGAATGCTCCTTGTTCTCATACTCTGCGCGTGGGAAGGTGAACAGGTCGAGTTGTGTTGTATGGCTAATTCCTTGTTCCTCGTCTCGTTCCCATGCTCCTGCGTGGGAACGCCCATCAATTTTAGTATCAATAATATGTCGGAAATCAATCGGACAGAACTGTTCGGAAAACTGAATTCACTGCTTTACCGTTCTTTGGAAGGCGCTACGGCTTTTTGTAAATTAAGGGGCCATCCCTATGTAGAACTGGTGCACTGGCTGCATCAAATCATGCATGAGCACGACAGTGATTTCCAGAAAATCATTAAATATTTTGAGCTGAAAGCAGATGACCTCGAAAGGGGTATTGTGGCGGCCTTGGCCGAACTCCCCGGTGGTGCTTCTTCAATTTCCGATTTGTCCGAGCACCTGGACAGCGCAACAGAACGGGCCTGGATTTACGGTTCCCTTAAATACGGAGCCGCCAAAATCCGTAGCGGGCATTTGTTGCTGGGTATTTTGAAGACACATTCGCTGCGCAACGTGCTGTATGGCATTTCTCCCGAGTTTCGTAAAATCGTGCCCGATGTGCTGGCCGGACAATTTTCTGCCATCGTTAAGGGGTCAGCAGAAGACAGGAACGAGACGCTTTTTGCCTCCGGTGGCAACTCCGATTCCATGGCAGGTGCCGGTGGCAAGGGCAAATCGGCACTGGCACAGTATGCGGTGGACATGACCGCCCGTGCCCGCAATAATGAAATAGATCCGGTCTCCGGGCGTGATGAGGAAATCCGCCAGATTGTGGATATCCTGATGCGCCGGCGTCAGAATAACCCCCTGCTAACCGGTGAGGCCGGTGTGGGTAAAACGGCCGTGGTCGAAGGGTTGGCCATTCGCCTGGCCAAGGGTGATGTGCCACCGGCGTTGCGGCAGGTTCAGTTGTATTTGCTGGATATTGGCCTGCTGCAGGCAGGTGCCAGCATGAAAGGGGAGTTTGAGTCGCGCTTGCGCCAGGTCATCGATGAAGTACAGGCCAGCGAAAAGCCAATTGTTTTGTTTATTGATGAAATCCATACCCTGATTGGGGCTGGCGGGGCGGCGGGCACCGGTGATGCCGCCAACCTGCTTAAGCCTGCACTGGCACGCGGGCAGCTGCGGACGATTGGCGCCACCACGTGGGCAGAGTATAAAAAGTATATTGAAAAAGATCCGGCCCTGACCCGTCGTTTTCAGGTAGTGCAGGTTCATGAGCCCGATGAGGCAAAAGCGCTGGTCATGCTGCGTGGCCTGGCAGGCAATCTTGAGGCCCATCATCAGGTCTTGTTGTTGGATGAGGCGATAGATGCCGCCGTGCGCCTTTCCCATCGCTATATTCCTGCCCGCCAGTTGCCTGACAAGGCCGTGGCCCTGCTGGATACGGCTTGCGCCCGCGTGGCGATTAGCCAGCATGCGCAGCCTGGTGCACTTGAAAATGTCCGCCGTGAAATTGAGCATCTGGGTATTGAGCGGGGCATTGCCATTCGTGAGCGCCAGCTTGGCATTGAGAAACCCGGGCGTCTGGAAAAAATTGATGAATCCTTGGCTGTTGCCCGTGAACGCCTGGAAAAACTCGAAGCGGCCTGGCAGCTGGAGCAGTCACTGGTTACGCGTTTGCTGGCGTTTCGGGCGCAATTGCAGGAAGAGCTGGAGCGTGAATCGTTTAAGATTGAACAGGATGGCATCGAAGAGGCTGAAATCGAACGGATTCGTACCCAATTGCAGGAAGTCCAGGCCGAATTGATGGCGTGCCAGGGTGAAAACCCCCTGATCTTCCCTTCGGTGGATGCCAGTGCGGTGGCGGCCGTAGTAGCCGACTGGACCGGTATTCCGGTGGGTCGCATGGTAAAAGACCAGTTGGTGTCAGTGCTGGGCTTGGCCGATACGCTTGAAAAACGGGTCATTGGCCAGCGCCACGGGCTGGACATGATTGCCCGCCGGGTGCTGACTTCCCGTGCGCGTCTGACGGATCCCAACAAGCCGGTAGGTGTATTCATGCTGTGCGGCCCCAGTGGCGTGGGAAAGACGGAAACCGCGCTGGCACTGGCCGAGTCCCTGTATGGGGGTGAGCAAAACCTGATCACCATCAATATGAGCGAGTTTCAGGAAGCGCATACCGTGTCCACCCTTAAAGGTGCGCCACCGGGGTACGTTGGTTATGGTGAAGGGGGACGCCTGACCGAGGCGGTGCGGCGTTGTCCTTACAGTGTCATTTTGCTTGATGAAGTGGAAAAAGCACACCCTGATGTGCATGAGATCTTTTTCCAGGTCTTTGACAAGGGCTGGATGGAAGACGGTGAGGGCCGGCAAATTGATTTCCGTAATACCGTCATTATCCTGACCTCTAATACGGGAACGGACTTGATGATGGATTTATGCAAAGACCCTGACCTGATGCCCGAACCTGAGGCACTGGCCACAGCCATGCGTGATCCTTTGCTGAACATATTCCCGCCCGCCTTGCTGGGGCGGTTGGTGGTGGTGCCATATTATCCCTTGTCAGACGACATGCTGGGTAATATCGTGCGTTTGCAGCTTGGCCGGATTGGTAAACGGATTAACGAAAATCATGGCATTGATTTCAGCGTTGGGGATGATGCGGTGAAGCTGATTATTGAGCGTTGTACCGAGGTGGAATCGGGCGGTCGCATGGTGGATGCCATTTTGACCAATACGGTATTGCCTGAAGTCAGCCGCAAGGTATTGGCCGCAACGCTTCAGGCAGAAACCCTTACCAGGCTGGAGCTGGGGTGTGCCGAGGGCGAATTTGTTTATTCCTGGTCTTAGCGGTTTTCATGATTGTTGTTATAAGCCGCTTGCTGCAGGGTTTGCAGGATTCTGTCCTCCTGGTGTTCAGCCAGTTCCCGTGTTTGCCTGAGTGTGCCTGGGCTGTTGTCTGTAAAGATGGTGGCCCGGTGCTGTTCGGTGCCATCGCGGCTTAACATCAACAAAGGGTCATGGTGGTGCAGGGGCTGACGCACGCCCTGTGGCGATAGAAGAGACACTGGGTCGGCATGATTGCGATCGCTGGCACTGGGTATTTCAAATGGATGGGCCTCTGTCTGGATGGGGGCGCCAACAGGAAGCGTGCCTGGGCTATTAAGCAGATCGGTGAAAATATCTTCCGCAGGGGGAGGAGGGGGTGGTGCTGCCGGAGCGGGTTCTTCAACAGAAACCGGAGCGGCCGGCTCTGTAAAGGCGGGTACCAGTACGGTTTGCGGGACTTGGGCTGGCGTTGATGCTGGCATGGCTGAAACGGTGGTTGCGGTGCTCACCGTGGCCGCAGTGGTCTGGCTGGCTGTTGCCGTTTCTGTTAGTGCCTGCAAAACATAAGACCCCAGCGTTATCCGGTCCTTTTCTCCAAAAGCGGCCTGTTGTTTGAAAGCCAGGATAAGCCCGTTAAGGTAAATGGGGCTGGTGCTGCAAAGATTGACAAGCACGGCATCACCCTGTGCGTTCATGCGTAATGCCGCCTGTACTTTGCCAATGGTGTGTTTTTCATCGGCAAGCACAATATCATTTTCAGGGCCGCTGCCAATGGTTCCCCCCGGTACTTGCAGTTGGCTAGTAATAAGTTTGGCAGGATCTGCGGTATTGATAATAGACAGTTTCAACATAAATGGCGTTTGGTCTTGACTCAGGGTGATGGGCGCAGCGCTTTATTTTTGGCTGGAAAGCTGTTTTTCAACACGCAGGCGTGAAGCCTGGACTTTTTTGTTTTCCCGCTCAAAGACCGGTCCCCAGGTGGGGTGGGTGCTTTCTGCCGGATCTAGCGTGTAGTCGGGGTTACCCGATAGCATTTTATTGAAGGTTTTTCCGCAGGCGGTTCTTCTTTTGGAAACACATTCGCTAAAAGCCTGGAATTTAAGGGCTTCGGTCCTGAAAGCCAGGGAACCGGTAAGCATCAAGGGTTCAGCCTTGATCTGTGTAATCAGGGTTTTGTAGTTGCCATTGGCAAATTCGGTCTTGATGGTTTCCAGTACCACTTCTTCTTCAGGAGAGTAGGGGCTGGGCGGTTCTTTGGGGGCAGTGGTGCACGCACTTAATGCCAGACTGATCAAAATGGAGCCGCTCAGGAGGGAAAATGATTTTTTGCTTGAGTATTTCATGTTAAGAAATGTTGATGTAATAAATATGTTTGATAATTAAAAAAATTATCAGGGGCGGACATGCTTCATGCCTTATTTCATGCGCCATCACCAAGCATGGTACATGTGAAACATGACAGAAATATGTTGTTTTATTAAATTGGCTTTGTTTGTTCATTATTGAAATATTTTAAGTCAAGCCTGAATCAGTTATAGTTAAAATAAGAGGGTTTTATGTTTGCTTTTCGATTGCTGCGGTCAGGGCTATTGAAAATTGGCGTTCTGGCAATGGTAATGGCCTTGGCGGGGTGTGCGGCCAGCGAAAATAAAATGGCCGTGCCGTATGCGGTTGAATTAAGGGGGGCACATGTCATTAACCCTAACCCTGAAGGCAGATCGGCCCCGGTCAAAATAACGGTTTACGAACTTAAATCCAGCACTGCCTTTGAAACCTCGGATTTTTTCAGCCTGCAGCAAAACCCGCAGCAGGCCCTGGGCGACCAGATGCTGGAAATCAGCTCGGTCATGCTTCAACCCGGCCAGAAGGAGGTCATGACGGCCATGGGTAATATCCATGCAAAATTCCTGGGGGTCGTGGCCGCTTTCCGTGACCTGAACAATAGCCAATGGCGCTTGCTGGTTCCACTGCCCGCAGCCAAAACCACCAATCTATACAAATTCTGGCAATTCTCTCCCGACGAGGCACGCGTCATTATTGATGTAGACGGACAGTCCATCCGCCTGAGCCGTCAGGCGGATAATAATTAATTGCAGACATTTTCATGAACAGTAAAAATAAAATAGTCTGGTCCGAAGGCATGTTTCTTCGGCCGCATCATTTTCAGCAGTTTGAACATTTTCTGGACAGCAATGCCCGGATTCGCCAGGAAAGCAGCAGTGGATTGTTTTGGGGATTTCGTGAACTGGCGCTGGATACGGATTCGCTGGCCTTGGGAAAGGTTGTGATTGCCGCAGCCAAGGGGATCCTGCCTGATGGCACCGCCTTCAGCTTTCATGGCTCTGCCGGTCCTGCCGCCCTGCAAGTGCCTGCGGGTACTTTCGGGCAGCGGGTTTACCTGGCCTTGCCACGTTACCGTGAAGAGTCTGAAGAAGTCATATTTGATGAGCAGGAAAACTCGTTGGCGCGTTATAGCGTGGTGGAAGAGGAGGTCTTTGATTCCTGCGATGTTTCCATGGGGACAACGGTTATACAAACCGGTAAATTACGTTTGCGCCTGATGCTTGAAAAGGATTTTGGGGATGAGTGGATCGGCATGCCACTGGCGGTTATCAAGGAAAAGAGTGAAGACCGTAAAATTATTCTTGATGATAAATATATACCACCGGTCGTTTCCTATTCCACCAGCCCGGTGCTGGGCAATTTCGTCAAGGAGATTGCAGGGTTGCTTGAAACCCGCAGTGAGCTGCTGGTGAACCGCCTGCAGCAGCCTGGCCGCAGCGGCGTGGCCGAAGTGGCCGAGTTCATGACCCTGGAAACCATTAATCGCTATAGGGGTGCGTTTTGGCACATGCTGTCGCTGGAATATTTGCACCCCGAGCGGATTTTTCATGATTTCCTGATGCTGGCCAGCGACTTGGCCACGTTTACCCAGCCTGGCAAACGCATGAGCAGTTTTCCGGCTTATGTGCATGACAATCTTTTGCTAAGTTTTGCCCCTCTTATGGAAGTCTTGCACAGTGCCCTGACGGCAATTCTTGATGAACAGGCCATTCGTATTCCTTTACAGGACAAGGGGCAAGGTCTGGTGCTTGGGCAGATTCCCGATTTGCACCTGATGCAGACGGCCGATCTGATTCTGGCGGTGCATGCCGATATGCCTGCAGAAACCGTGCGTATGCATTTTCCCACACAGGCCAAGCTGGGGCCGGTTGAGCGGATACGTGACCTGGTTCATTTGCAATTGCCAGGTATTTCCATCAGGCAGTTACCCAATGTACCGCGACAGTTGCCCTATAGTGCCGGCCATCTTTACTTTTCACTGGAAAAAAATGGCGAGATGTGGAAGCAATTGGAAAAAACCGGTGCGCTTGCTTTGCATCTGGCGGGTGAGTTCCCGGGTCTGACCATGGAGTTCTGGGCCATCAGGCAAGATAAAAGGTAATTCAGCATGCAAGCCGGAAATTATACCGATGGAGTAACGGGACAGTGGGGGTGGCAGCCAGGGCTGGAAGCCGTGCCGGAAAGCCTGAGTCCCGGAGATTATGTTATTAGCGGTTCAAACCCTTTGGTGGCGGCCGCAAACCCCTTGCTGGTGCTCATACCTCAAATACGCAATGCCCGTTCACATGCCTCACCGTCTGAGTTGCGGCTCAGGCTGATTGATGAAATCCGACTGTTCGAATTGCGTGCCCAACAGGCAGGAATAAGCAATGAAACCATTCTGGGTGCCCGCTATTGCCTGTGTACCGCCCTGGATGAAGCGGCTGCGCTTACCCCATGGGGAGGTGGTGGTGCCTGGTCGGCCAACAGCCTGCTGGTGACTTTTCACAATGAAACCTGGGGTGGAGAGAAGTTTTTCCAGTTGCTGGCCAAGCTGTCGCAAAATCCTGCCCCCTATATCGATTTGCTTGAGCTGCTGTATTACTGTTTGGCTTTGGGTTTTGAGGGGCGTTACCGGGTGGCCGATAACGGCCGTTCGCAACTGGAAACACTGCGCCAGCGCCTGCTGCTTATCTTGCACAAGGCACGTGGCGAGTATCCGCAGGCCCTTTCGGAACACTGGCAGGATACGCCAGTACAGAATCAGCTCAAGCGTCTTCCGGTTCCCCTTTGGGTAGTGGCCGTGTTGGCGGTCGCCTTGGGGCTGTTTTCATATTTGGGTTTTGCCTGGACGCTGGGCGACCAGTCAGACCGTTTGTTTGCCGGCATCATTGGCGTGAAGCCTCCTGTCTTGCAGATTGTTGCTCCCATCCGTCCCGAAACGGCCATGCCGGTTCAGCTGGATACACCGGCACGTCTGGCCAGGTTTTTGGCACCTGAAATAAGGGAAGACCTCTTGACCGTGCGTGACGAGGCAGACCGCAGCGTGGTGGTGTTGCGGGGCGATGGCCTGTTCGAGTCAGGTTCGGATGCGGTGCGATCCCGGTATCTGCCGGTCTTGTCCCGGGTGGCTGATGCCCTGAATCAGACCCAGGGCAATATTCTGGTCAGTGGTTATAGCGACAATGTGCCCATCAAGACGGTGCGTTTTCCGTCCAACTGGGAGCTGTCACAGGCACGGGCGGATGCCGTCAAGAAAATACTGGATGCCCGGCTTGATAACAAACTCAGGGTTCGTGCTGAAGGCAAAGCGGAAGCCGATCCGGTTGCTCCCAATGATACACCTGCCAACCGGGCCCGTAACCGCCGGGTTGAAATTACCTTGCTGGTTTCACCGGTCGTACCTGCCAGGCAGGAGAATGAATAATGTTTAGCCGTTTTTTCAGTTTTTTATTCAGTACAGCCCTGTGGACGTTTCTGGGTCTGGTTGTGCTGTGTTATTTGATCTGGGTTTTGGGTTCTTCGCTGTCCATTAACCAGTGGTATCCGCTGGAAGAACCGGATGTGCGTGTTTATGTGATTGTGGCCATTTTCGCCATTTGGCTGCTGCGCATTTTATGGAGAAAATGGCGTGAAGGCCGTTTGAATGCCCAGTTGCTGGGGCAATTGCGCAAACCGTCCAAAAACAGGCAGTCAGAAAACCTGCCTGAAAAAGAAACGGCCGAGTTGCGGGTGTTGACTGAACGGTTTGATGAAGCCATCGATTTATTAAAAAACATCCGTTTTGAAGGAACGAAAAACCCGTCATCACTGGCGCTGTTTTCAAAGTCGCATTTGTATCAATTGCCCTGGTATGTTTTTATTGGCGCACCCGGTTCGGGAAAAACCACCGCATTGGTTAATTCGGGCCTGAATTTCCCGCTGGCAGACAAGTTTGGCAAGGTCGCCCTGAAAGGGGTGGGCGGAACCCGCAATTGTGACTGGTGGTTTACCGATGATGCGGTTTTGCTGGATACGGCCGGGCGCTACACAACCCATGAAAGTGATCCCGTTAATGACGAGGAAGAATGGAACGGGTTTCTGGATTTGCTGGTTAAATACCGGGGCCGTCAGCCTATTAATGGCGTTATGATGACCATTAGCATTGCCGATTTGCTAAGTAGCAATGACACCGACCGGGCACAGCATGCCGCCGTTTTGCGCCGGCGCCTGCAAGACCTGCGTGAGCAGCTTGGTATCCAGTTTCCCGTGTATGTCATGGTTACCAAGATGGACTTGTTGTCTGGTTTTGAGGCGTATTTCAATAGCTGCAGCCGTCAGGAACTTGAGCAGGTATGGGGTTTTACTTTTTCTTATGAAAAATCCCAAGAGGCTGGTTTCACGCTGCTGGATGCCTATAACACTGAATATGAATGGCTGAAAAAACGCCTGTTTGATGCCATGCCAACGATTATGGGCAATGAGCCTGATGAACAGGCACGAGCCAAGGCCTATCTGCTGCCGCAGCAATTTGCCAGTCTGCAGTCAATACTGGGTTATTTCTTAAGTGATGTGTTTTCTACCGCACGTTTTGAATCCCGGGTATTACCACGGGGCGTGTATTTTACCAGTGGCACCCAGGGCGGACAGACGTTTGACCAGGTGAGCGATCCGCTTAAAAAACACCTGAAAATAGAGGGTGGCCAGGCCCCGCAGTCTGGTCTGCCAAAAGAAGCGGGCAAGAGTTATTTCCTGCATAAGCTGCTTAAAGACGTGGTTTTTCGTGAATCGGGGCTTGCCGGGCTGAACCTGAAATGGGAAAAACGCTACCGTGCCCTGCAATGGACAGGCTATGGCGTGATGGCCACCGTGACAGTGGTGTGCCTGCTGGTCTGGTTGATGAGTTATCGCAACAACAGTGGCTATCTGGCGTATGTTAACAATAAACTGCCTGATTTCCGCCAGCTAAGCCAGGATATAAAAATCACCCGTGCCGGCGATGTATTGGGCCTGATGCCTTTCATGAATGCAGCGGTTGATTTGCCTGACGGTCCCGGTTTCAAGCCAGACGATGCCCCGCTAGGCTATGGTTTTGGACTTTACCAGGGTTATAAAATCCAGGCAGCGGCGGGCAGTGTTTATGATGACACCCTGAAACAAGTGCTGCTGCCGCAAATTTCACAAAAAATAGAATGGGCGCTGGAACAGGCCGACCCGAATGATCTTGAGCGTTCGTATGAAGCCTTGCGGGCCTACCTGATGCTGTATGACACGGCGCGTTATGATCCGGTTTTCCTGAAAACCTGGGTGCTGGGCCTGATGCAAGACGCTTTGCCCGTTAATTACACCCGTGCGGAATATGAGCGTTTGTCCAGTCATGTGGGGAACCTGCTTGATCAGGGCGTAGTGACCTCACCGTTTCCCAAAAATGAAGCCCTGGTAGAGCGTGTCAGGGCCAATCTGGACCGTCATTCCCTGCCGGTCAGGGTATATAGCCGGATGCAGCGTTTGTTGGCCAATGCAGAGCTCAAACCCGGTACGCTGGTTTCACTGGGCGGGGCCGAAGCGACCTCTGTTTTTGTACGCGCCAGCGGCAAGCCATTGAACGAGGGTATTCCGGGCCTGTATTCCTACAATGGATACTGGAATATTTTCAGCAAGCGTCTTGATGAAGTGGCCATGAAACTGCGCCAGGATGATGAGTGGGTGCTTGAGATTGCGGCGGGCCGTGAGGATGACTGGCGCAACAAGGTGATTGAGGACGTCAAGCGGCTGTATTTCAGTGATTATGTCAGCCAATGGGATCATTATCTGGCCGATGTCGCCTTGCGCAAACCATCTTCGCTCATTGAAGGCATAGAGTTGGCGCGCAGCCTTTCTTCCAGCAATTCACCGCTGGTTAAATATGTGAAAGCGGTTGCTTATGAAACCACATTGTTGCGTGAAGATGAGCGTAACCAGCGTTCTTTGATTGACAAGGCCAGGGAACGGGTGAGCAGTTCCACCCAGTCACTGGAACAAATGTTTGGTCCGGTGGGGCTGGAAAATGCCATCCGGCAGGACGCCACCCCCGAGCGGCTGGAAGAAATGGTGGATCGCCATTTTGTTAAATACAGGGAACTGGCTACCAGCCTTGGCCAGGGTGAGCCTGCACCCATTGAAGGCACGGTTGCCTTGCTGAACGAACTTTATACTTACCTGACAGCGGCAGATGCAGCCTTGCGTAGCCAAAGTCCCTTGCCCCCGGCAGATGTCCTGTCCAAGCTGCAGGCAGAATCAGGGCGCTTGCCGGAAGAGGTGGGAGCCATGCTGAGCGCCCTGTCGGTGCAGTCGGCCAGCGAGTTGAACAGTCTCCGGCAAGAAAAAATGGGAGAGGACGTGAATGCTACCCTGGGTAATTTTTGCCGTCGTGCCATTGCGGGGCGTTATCCGTTTGCCAATTCGGCCAAAGATGTGGCACCCAATGACTTCGCCCGGTTTTTTGGCCCCCAGCAGATGCTGGAACAGTTTTTTCAGCAGAATTTACAGCACCTTGTTGATGTATCGGGAACCCGGTTACGTTTCAAACCCGGGATAGATGGAAGCAAAGGCGATGTGGCCCGCTATTTGGGCGCTTTTGAAAATGGCGCGGTTATTCGTGACGTTTATTTTGCGGCTGGCAGGGCCGATCCCTCTTTCAGGGTGGCCATACGGCCTTTGGAAATGGACCCTGAGATCACGCAGTTCATGATGGATGTGGACGGCCAGCTGGTGACTTATTCACATGGTCCACAAATAGGAACAACCGTAGAGTGGCCCGGTAAAAGAGGGAGCAATCAGGTCAGCATCAGTCTGATGCCCCAGACGGGCACTTCGGGGCTGTCATCAACGGGTCCATGGGCCCTGAACCGCATGCTGGATCAAGCCAGCATACGGCGGGGCAAGTCGCCTGAAGTGACGATAGCCACTTTTAATATTGGCGGGCGCAGCGTTACGCTGGAGTTCACCGCTTATTCGGCCAAAAGCCCATTCAGGTTACCTGAAATGCGGGGTTTTACGTGCCCGGGAAAAGGGTAGCTAACGATGATGGAAATGGGTATTGACCAGTTGGCTTCATTGCTGGGATGGTATGGAAAAATGCCTTCCTCGGGTGACTTTGTGCATCGGCGTTGCGAGCCATCATTAATTAACGGCTGGCATCGCTGGTTAAGTCAGGGGCTGGTTTGCATGCATGGCTCAACCTTGCCTGAAGCGGTACGGGAATACCGGCAAGCCCCAGTCTGGAATTTTTTATTGCCCGCCTGGCAGGATGGGGGCGTCATACAAATGGGCAGTATTGCGCCCAGCCGTGACAGGGTGGGCCGCGAATATCCCCTGGTAGCCGTTTTGCAAATACCGGTTGCCAGTTTCAACCGGCAAATGATAGAGGGTTCGGCACGGTTTTATGAGTATCTGGGCAGGCAACTCTTCAGGGCGGTCAGCCAGGGGCTTTCTATTGCACAGTTTGAGCAGGATATCCAGCATGCCAGGGTTTGCCTGACACCTATGCTGCAGCGTGGGGCGGGCAGGCAAACCGGACCGGCCAGCCGGGGCGGGGATATCCTGGCTATCCTGAATGCCGGTCATGAGGTACCACCACTTGAAAAAATGGATGACGAGGTGTGTTCATGGCCCGGCTTAAGCGATTATTTCAATCCGTATTCACACAACAGTTATTGGTGGGCCAATCAGGCAGGCGGCTCGGGCCAGCGTACCCTGGTTCATGGGGGCAGCCTGAATAATACCCTGTTCAACACCTTGTTTGCGAATCCTTCCAATATTAAACGTTCATCGGCAGACGCCAGTCTGTAACAGGTAATTTATATGACGTCCCTTTCTGAATTGATCGAAAAAATTAGTCCTGATTACCAAACCCTGGCGCAATCAGGGTGGTGGCAGGGTGAGGTTACCCAGGTTGATCTTGAAAACCTGTTGCTGGACATATGGCCTGTATTACAGGGGTTGCATGATCAAAACCGGGTGTATGGTCTTTTTTCACTGGAAGCCATTTTGCTGGATCGAGCAGGACGTGCCCATTTGCTGCCTCTTTCCGAAGGGCAATTGCAGCAATTGCAGGCCAAGAATGAGTTCATTGCCGGTTATGCCGCTTTTGAACAGCACGCCGCTGATCCGGGCTGGCCAATTGGCCCCTGGACTGATGTCTATGGACTGGGCATGGTGCTTAGAAGCATGATATTGAAGCAGGCCCCGGAGTCTGCCATAAAGCGGATGGTCAAGGATGATTTGCCGCCCTTGTCTGGCCATGTGCATGGTGGCGTTTTTAGCCGGCGTTTTCTACGGGCCATTGATTGCGCCACCATACTGGAACCCGAGGTTCGCACCCGGTCTATGAATGAGCTGGTGGTGGCCATGGGTTTGGCGGATGTTTCTGAAATACGTGCCGCTACCCCTGAAAAGGTTATGCCTGTGGCACCGCCCGTTAGCGTATCGCCAACGCAAGCAGTTGCCGGGCCGCAAAACCCGGAACCGGCACCTGTACCATCTTCTGTCGCAGCAACAGAACAGGAAAACCAGGATCCGCCTGCAAGAAAGATCGTCTTGCAAGAACGTAAGCGCGGGCCGGCGTGGGGCCTTATTGCACTGGTGTTGGCAGCTGCGGCAGCAGGTGTTTATCTTTATACCGGTCAGGAAGCTGAACAGTCTGCAATAGCGGGTATGGAAACCGGAAAAGAATCAGAGCAAACCCGCACAGCCTCTGCCAATATGGTGCAGCCCAAAGACCCTGGTGAAGGAAACAGGCCACCGCAACCGCTGTGGAAAACGCAAGAGGAAGCTGTGGTCAAAGCCCTGACTCAAGCCGAAACGATGGCCAACACCATTGCCGGAACGGCAAGCGAGACGCTGGATAAGGCAGTCAACGAGGTGGTCAACCAGTCTGTCAATGACGCAGTGAGCAGTGCCCGTCCCATGGCTGAAAATAACGTGGACGAAGTGGCGGCAATGATAACGGCTACTGACAATACATTGCCTGAGCCATTGCCTGAGCCGGTTTCTGAGGCAGGCCAACAGGCGCAGATGCCTGCTGGGGATACATCAGGTATTATCAGTGAAGTATCAAATAACAGTCAGGAAATAGCAGGCATTACCTGGCAACCATCCGGTCGCACACAGGAAGCCCCTGTTACTCTTGCAGAACAGCCTGCCCCTGCCACTGAAACAATTGAACGCCAGGAACAGGAACGTCAGGAACAGGAACGTCAGGAACAGGAACGTCAGGAACAGGAACGTCAGGAGCAGGAACGGCAGGAGCAGGAACGGCAGGAACAGGAACGCCAGGAACAGGAACGTCAGGAGCAGGAGCGGATTAATCAGGAACAGCTGGCGCTTCAGGAACAAAAACGTCTTGAAGCAGAAAGGCTTGCACAAGAGGAACGCAGGAAAGAGCAGGAACGGGCGGCCAGTATGGCGGTCGTCAACTTGTCTATCCAGCCATGGGGAGATGTGTATGTTGATGGGCGCAGGCGTGGTGCCAGTCCTCCATTGCGTTCACTCAGGCTCTCTCCCGGAACCCATACAATTGAAATCCGTAATGGTAATTTGCCTTCACATGTTGTGACTGTAGAGCTGAAAAGTCAGCAAAACACAACAGTCAGTCATCAGTTTTAATTGAAATTAAAACTATTGAAAACAACGGGTTCATAAAAAATGTATAAATGTTTCAGGTAAAAAATGCTGATTGGGTGAATAAATGGTTTTCAATGTTCAATTGTTGAGGTTTGTCGTATTTTTTTTCATTGAAACGTCATGAATCTTTAATACTTGATGTATACGATAAACGGCATTATGAAACAGTCGTTTATTAATTTATTCAGTCAGCACCAGTGCGGAAGCAATCTGGAGTATGACGCAGACTTTCTGGATTTACAGCAGTCCGTTATTGAAAAACCCGAGCAGCAGTTTGGTGACACCATTATTCAGGCCCAGACCCCTGATTGGACGCAGGTTGAAAAAAAAGCCGGTGGACTTTGCGAGCGAACCTGCGATCTCCGTGTGCTGGCGGCCCTTGCCTGGGCATGGACAGAGCGACGGGGAATTGTTGGTTACGCACAGGGTGTAGGGCTGGTAGAGGCGGTCCTGCAAGCGCATTGGGAAGGCGTATTTCCCTTGTTGGTGGAAGACGGCTATGAAGACCCCTTGCCCCGGATGAATGCACTGGTGGCCCTGGCAGACATGCAGGGCATGGCCAGAAGCTTGCGATCTTCTTTGCTGCTGACGGGACCACACGGACAGATGACACTTAGGGATGTGGAAGCAGTACTGGATGGTTCCAAGCCCGATTTGTACCCTGGCGGGCGTTTGCGCTTGCAGGAAGTCCTTAACCAGGCCCGGATGAATGAAGCGCCTGAAATACTGGCATTGCTAAGTGCCCGCAACAGCTTGCAGGGTATACGTGATGTGGTTGCTTCCCATCTGGGGAATGAGTGGACACCTGATTTTTCAGCGTTGCTGCGTAGTCTGGAGCAGGTTATTCAGGCCATGCAAGAAGTGGCTGCTGATGACGATACTCAAGACCACGACTCGCAAGAGACGATGGCTGGTGAAAAAGCGCCGGCTGCGCTTCAGGAAACCGGTCTGTCATCCGGGGAGCGTGCGGTTTCCTGGAAGCAGGTGCAGATCAAAACCCGCGATGAAGCCATTCTGGCGCTGGAAAAAGTATGCAGTTACTTCACTGTCAATGAGCCAAGCCATCCAGCACCTTTTCTTCTCAGGCGGGTGCAGCAAACCATCCCGATGAATTTCCATGAGATTTTGCAAAACCTGATGCCATCCGGTGCAGAGCAGTTTGAGGCATGGATGCCCAAAGATGATTAATCATATTAAACGGCTGACGCCAGGTCATGCCTGTATCAGCTCACAGGAGAAATAATGAGCACAACAAAATATAACAGCGGACAAAAATTTATTGCCCGCAATCGTGCGCCACGTGTGCAGATTGAATACGACGTGGAAATTTACGGTGCAGAACGTACGATCCAGTTGCCCTTTGTGATGGGCGTCATGGCGGATCTGGCCGGTAAGTCCATCGAGCCGCAGGCCGATGTTGCCGAGCGCAAGTTCCTGGATATTGATATTGACAACTTTGATGAACGCATGAAAGGCATTAAACCCCGTGTTGCTTTTCATGTGCCCAATACCCTGGGCGGGGACGGTGTATTGAGCGTGGACTTGACCTTTGACAGCATGGATGACTTCACCCCGGCCAATATTGCCCGCAAGGTTGAACCCCTGAACGCTTTGCTGGAGGCCCGTACCCAATTGGCCAACCTGTTGACTTATATGGATGGCAAGACCGGTGCCGAAGAGCTGATTAACCAGGTTCTGCAAAACCCGGCATTGCTGTCAGCCCTGGCAACGGCACCCAAACCGCAAGAGCAGGCGGGTGAGTCTGCCAATGCCGACCACACCGAACAGTAACCGTTAACGGGATTATTCATGTATACAACCAGTACCAATCAACAGGTGGATTTGCAGGAAACACTGGCTGGTGATGAATTGACATCACTTCTGCAAAAAGAGTTCAAGCCTAAAACAGATCAGGCCCGTGAGGCGGTTGAAAATGCCGTCAAGACGCTGGCTCGCCAGGCACTTGAAAATGCGGTGACGATTTCTGCCGATGCCTATTCAACCATTCAGGCCATTATTGCCGAAATTGATGGCAAGCTGACCGAACAAATCAACCAGATCATGCATCATGCCGAGTTCCAGCAGCTTGAGGGCGCGTGGCGCGGGTTGCACTATCTGGTTAATAACACCGAAACCGATGAATTGCTGAAGATCCGTGTCATGTGTATCAGCAAGAAAGAGTTGGGCCGTACCCTGAAAAGATACAAAGGGGTGGGCTGGGACCAAAGCCCGATCTTCAAGCGGGTGTACGAAGAAGAATATGGTCAGTTTGGCGGTGAACCCATTGGCTGCCTGGTAGGAGACTATTATTTTGATCATAGTCCTCCCGATGTGGAAATGCTGGGTGAGATTGCCCGTATTAGTGCTGCCGCGCATTGTCCGTTCATTGCCGGTGCCGATCCTGCCGTCATGCAGATGGAGTCATGGCAGGAATTGTCGAATCCGCGCGACCTGACCAAGATCTTCACCAATACCGAATATGCTGCCTGGCGCAGTCTGCGCGAGTCTGAAGACGCCCGCTATATTGGCCTGGCAATGCCCCGGTTTCTGGCCCGTCTGCCTTACGGCTCACGCACCAACCCGGTTGATGAATTTGATTTTGAAGAGGAAACCGACGGTGCCAACCACGAGCGTTATGCCTGGGCCAACTCGGCCTATGCCATGGCGGCCAATATCAACCGTTCATTCAAGGAGTATGGCTGGTGCACTTCCATTCGCGGGGTTGAGTCGGGTGGTGCGGTAGCCAACCTGCCTTGCCATACCTTCCCTACCGATGATGGTGGCGTGGACATGAAGTGTCCGACGGAAATTGCCATTAGTGACCGTCGCGAGGCTGAATTGGCCAAAAACGGTTTTATGCCACTGGTGCATCGCAAGAATTCGGATTTTGCCGCGTTTATTGGGGCCCAGTCGCTACAAAAACCGGCCGAATACAACGACCCCGATGCCACTGCCAATGCCCGCTTGTCGGCCCGTCTTCCTTACCTGTTCGCCTGCTGCCGTTTTGCCCATTATCTCAAGTGTATTGTGCGCGACAAAATCGGCTCATTCAACGAGCGGGATGATATGGAGCGCTGGCTTAACGATTGGGTGATGAACTATGTTGACGGTGATCCGGTTAATTCATCCCAGGAAACCAAGGCCCGCAAGCCGCTGGCTGCGGCCGAAGTCCAGGTGCAGGAAATTGAAGATAACCCCGGCTATTATTCGGCCCGTTTTTTCTTGCGTCCGCATTATCAGCTGGAGGGCTTGACCGTATCCCTGCGGCTGGTATCGAAGCTGCCGTCATTAAAACAGAATGATGGCTAAGCACTCATTTACCGGGGTAAGTCCCCGTATTTTGTTGTTCATTTTTATCTTGAAGGGAGATAGTTGTGGCTGTTGATATGTTTATGAAAATTGAAGGTGCAAACGGTGAATCCAAAGATTCAAACCACAAAGACTGGACCGACATCCAGTCATTTGCATGGGGTGCAACCCAACCCGGTTCCATGTCTACCGGCGGTGGTGGTGGTACCGGCAAAGCCAGTTTCAATGACCTGAACGTAGTTGCACGCATTGACCGTGCCGCACCTGCCGTCATGAAACATTGTGCAACTGGCAAACACCTGGGCAAGGTGGAAGTGTCTGTGTGCAAGGCAGGCGGCAGCCAAATTGAATACTCACGCATCACGCTGGAAGACGTATTGGTGACGTCAGTCCAGTACACAGGCTCACAGGACGGCGACGCCATGATGGTTAGCTACTCCTTCCAGGCTGCCAAAGTCAAGCAGCAGTACTGGGAGCAAACAGAGCAAGGCGGCAAAGGCGCTGAATCTGTTGTTGCTTACGATATCAAGCAAAACAAAATCGTTGCTTAACATCTGGCAAGCAGTGTAGGGGTTGATTTCCCTATGGGTCAACAGAGTCAGGATGACTGTTGGCCCATCTTATTTTTTACAGGGGGATGGTTTTAATGTCTTATTTATCAATCATGCGCGCACTGGGTGGACAGCCTGTCAGCGAGCTGCTAAACCGTGTAAAGGCAAGTATCCGTAAAAATCCGGGTGATGCCGATTTGCGTGCGCAACTGTTTCAGTTATTGGTGATCACAGGAGACTGGGACAAGGCGTGTGACCAGTTAACGCTAAGTGCTGAAATGAATGCGCAGGCCCAACCACTGGCCGTTGCCTATGGTGGAGCAATAAGAGCCGAACAGGAAAGGGAAGCCGTGTTTCGCGGTGAAACAATACCGGCCGTGCTGGCCCGGCCACCGGCCTGGATGGCCATGTTGATTGAGGCCCTTAAAACACCCGATGAAGAACAGGCCGCGGGTCTTCGGGCGGTTGCCATGGAAACGGCCCCTGGCAGTATTGGCCAGCTTGACATTGACGGGCAAGACAATACCTTGTCTTTTGAATGGATCTGCGATGGTGATGGCCGAATCGGGCCAGTGTGCGAATTGATTGTTAACGGACGCTATGGCTGGGTTCCGTTCGAATCCATTGCCAGCATCCGTTTTATTGCCCCCCAGGGCTTAACCGACCTGGTCTGGGCACAAGTGGAAGTAGACATGCAAGACAAGCGCCAATATACCGGCTTGATGCCGGTACGTTACCCTGCACCGGCGGGTTCGTCTTATGCCCGGCTTGATGACGCCGCCAATTTAAGCCACCGGACCGAGTGGCAGTATTGTTCTGAACAGGTTTACTTTGGCATTGGCCAGAAAATGTGGATGACCGCCAATTCTGAACAGGCCATTCTTGATGTGCGGAGGGTGGTTTTCAATCATGAAGCAAAAAACGGTTAATGCCGGGATCGCACTGTGAACATGCACATGAAACCGCCATCTGAAAGGGCTATCCGCAAGGGTGAGAAAGACCGTTTGCAACCCGCGTTGCTAGACCGGCTTACCGATAACGAGCCCGACAAAAGGCAAGAGTCGCAAGATCACGGCATGATGGATTATGAGTCTTTGCGCAAAGCCGTATTGCGTGATTTGCGCTGGGTGTTGAACACCACGAGCCTGGAAGCCGATCACGATTTACAGGCATGGCCGCAAGTCAGGAACTCTACCCTGAATTTTGGCGTGGGCGCGCTGGCAGGCAAGCGCATGTCCGAAGTGGACTGGGAAGATGTCGAAGCCTCTGTTACCCGGGCGATTGTGAACTTTGAACCCCGGATACTGGCAGATAGCCTGGAAGTAAGCAGTATTACGGAAATGGATATGCTGATGCACCACAACGTGCTAAGCCTGCTGATCCGCGGCAAATTATGGTGCAACCCTTATCCGCGCGAATTTTTGTTTCGTACCGATATTGACCTTGAAAGCGGCCATATTGATTTGCTGGAACAGGCAGGGGGGCAATAATGCAAGCGCGGTTTTTGGATTATTACAACCGTGAACTGGTTTATATCCGTGAAATGGGCAAAGAGTTTTCAGCCCAGTATCCGAAAATAGCCGGACGCCTGGGCATGAACGGGATAGATGTGGCTGACCCCTATGTAGAGCGCCTGCTTGAAGGGTTCAGCTTCCTGACCGCCCGCATCCACATGAAAATGGATGCCGAGTTTCCCCAGTTTACCCAGCGTTTGCTGGAAGTGGTGTACCCCAATTATGTGGCACCCACCCCTGCCATGACCGTGGTGCAATTTACCCCCAACCTTAGTGAAGGGCGGCTGGTGAACGGCTACGTGTTGCCCAAAGGAACCGGCTTGCGCAGCCGTGTGCCCAAGGGTGAACAAACCTCGTGCGAATTTGTGACCGGCCAGTCGCTAACGCTTTACCCGCTGGAAGTGGCATCGGCAGAATTAACCGGTATTCCACCCGATTTGCCCTTGAAACGCCTTAACCTGAACACGGCGCAACGCCCTGTGCAAAGCGCCTTGCGGGTAAAAATTCAGGTGCGTGCCGGCCAAACGCTGGATGAACTGGACCTGGACCAGCTCATGTTTTACCTGAACGGGCAGGATATCCACATGTACCGTTTGCTGGAACTGTTAATGGCGCATACGGTTGCCGTACTGTGCCATGACACCCAAAAACCCATGCGCTGGCTGAACCGCCTGAATGCGGACAGTTTGCGCCATGAGGGTTTTGACAGTGAACAGGCCCTGCTGCCGGCCGATTCCCGCGTGTTCCACGGGCACCGCATTATTCAGGAATACTTTGCCTTTCCGGCACGGTTCCTGTTTTTCAGCCTGAACAACCTGAAAAAAGGCCTGAAATTGCCAGCGGCATTATCGGGAGCAAAAGATGGGGGAGCAAAAGGAACGGTAGAAAAAGCATCAGTCGAAAAAGGCAAGGAAGAGAATAAAACCGTTCAATCGTTTGAGCTGACTTTTCTATTTGACAAACTCATCCCCGAGCTGGAAGGCAATATTACCCGCGAGAACCTGGCCCTGCATTGCGTGCCTGCCATTAACCTGTTCCGTAAAACGGCGGACCGCATTGCCGTACAGCCCAATACGCATGAATACCACTTGGTGGTCGACCGTACCCGGCCAATGGATTATGAAGTATTCAGCATTACCCGGCTGCTGGCCTATTCGGACTCGGCAAAGCACCGCGAACAGGAATTTAGGTCATTTTATGCCTCTCTGGGCCAGGACCAGGGTGATTATGGCGCCTACTATTCCCTGCGCCGCGAGCCCCGGGTTGTATCTGAAGTGGCGCGCCTGAATGGCACCCGCACTGCTTATGGTGGCAGCGAAGTGTTCATGTCACTGGTAGACCAGCATCAGGCGCCTTATTCAGAAAATATCCGCCACCTGGGGGCTGAAGTCATGTGCACCAACCGGGATTTGCCCATGCTAATCCCCTTTGGCAGCAGCCATGACTTCGCCATGAAAGTGTCTGCACCGGTCGCCGGTATCCGCATACTGCGCGGCCCCAGCAGGCCTCGCCCGGCCTTGGCCAAAGATGCCCAGGCCTGGCACCTGATCAGTCATTTAGGTCTGAACTACCTTGGCTTAACGGACCTTGACCAGGAAAAGGGTGCCCAAACCTTGCGGGAAATGCTGCGTATATACGCCAATATTGCCGACCCGGCCATTGCCCGGCAAATTGACGGCGTTCGCCATGTGCGTGTTGAACCGGTGCACCACCGGCTGCCGGTACCCGGCCCGATTGTGTTTGGCCGGGGGGCCAGAATCCATCTGGAGGTGGATGAAACCGCATTTTCAGGTGCCAGTCCGTATTTGTTTGGTGCCGTGATTGAACAGTTTTTTGCGCGACATGTCTCCATCAACATGATGTCGGAGTTGGTGCTGTCTTCCCTGCAGCGTGGGGAAATTGCCCGCTGGAAACCCAGGATGGGATCCCGGCCTTCTGTATAGTATTTGAATATTAAAGGAATTTAACCATGTCTTTGGCTTCAAGAATGCAAAACAGCCCCGTGTATGACCCGGTTCACCTGCTTGGCACTGTGGAAACCATTCATGATGATGGCAGTTACAGTGTGTGTTGCGACGGTTACGTCTGGCCATGCCGGCGGGCGGCAAGCTGCATGCTTATGCCGGCGGTGGGGGATACGGTATTGCTTAGCGGCCCTGATCATCAGCGGGTGTATTTGCTGGCTGTTATTGAGCAGGCCGATCCGGCCGCTTCTTTGCTGGCGGTGCCCGGCAATTTGCGCGTAACCGCAGCCAATGTGGCCATTGAAAGCCGTGAGAATACCCGCCTGACAAGTGCGCAGGCGCTTGACCTGAACAGCGCAAACCTGAGGGTGCAGTCTGACAAAGGCATGTGCCTGGTCAATGAGATGGAATACGTAGGTAAACAAGTGCAATCCACTGTTGGCTTTTTTCATTTCATTGGCAATGTGTACGAATCCATTGTTGACCGGCTCTCCCAAATGTCCCGCTCTTCTTTCAAGGTAACCGAAGGGGTTGAGCAGGTACGGGCCGGCATGATTGATTATGAAGCGGAAAAAACCGCCCGCGTGCATTCCAAATATACCGTGGTAACGGCTGAGGACCTGATCAAGGTTGATGGCAAACAGATCCACATGGGGTAATTGGGCAGGTAAAAGGGAAGGAGTATTTTATTTACTCACTTTATGAAGTGTAATTTTATTGATATATCCGTTTTGGATAATGACGACAAGTGTTCTACTTTGAACCCAAAGGATGAGAAATGAACTTGCTGGATCTGATTGACGAACGTCCCATTGTTGCCCATACACCCTTGCCGGGTATTCTCGGTTTTGCCAGCATGACGGGGCATGAGCAGTTATCACATTTATTTGAGTTTGATGTAGAACTGATTGCCACCACGATTTCCCTTGATCTCAAATCATTGCTGGGCCAGCCCCTGACGCTGGAGATTGAAACCTCTGGCGCTCCGCGGTTTTTGAATGGCCAGATTGTTAAATGCGTGCTGGTGGGCCGGGAAAACCACTCTTCCGATTATTTCGTTTATCGGGCTACGGTGCGCCCTTCAATGTGGTATTTGACCCAAACGACCGACAACAGGATTTTCCAGGATAAAACCGTTCCGGATGTATTGCGGGAAGTGCTTGGGGAGTATGGTTTTCCGGTGGAGTATAAATTATTGAATACTTACCGAAACTGGGAGTATTGCGTCCAGTACCAGGAAAGCGATTTTGATTTTGTCAGTCGTCTGATGGAGCATGAAGGCATTTATTACTGGTTCCGTCATGAAAACGGCCAGCATACCCTGGTTATTTGCGATGATGTTTCAGCCCATTCCGATATGCCTGGCTATGGTGCGATTCCTTATATTGACGGTAATCGCCATTTGGGCGCAAACCGTGAATATGTGTCTGACTGGAATGTACAGGCCCAGATTACACCGGACAGTTATGCAACCGTTGATTACGATTTTCGCAAACCCAGGGTCAGTCTTGACGCGATGTCCAGGGGAGAATCCAGTGGCCAGCCGATGGGACTGGAAGTCTATGAGTGGCAGGGCGGTTATCAGGAAATTGATCACGGAGAAAGTTACTCACGGATTCGTCTTGAGGAATTGCAAGCCAGCCGTGAACAGATCCAGGGGGTGACCAATGTAAGGGGGATGGCTCCCGGTTATCTGTTTACCCTGAAAAACCATCCGCGCATGGCAGAAAACCGTGCTTACATGATTGTTTCCGCCCATTACCGGATGAGTATTGCCGGTTATACCTCGGGTACAAACCGGGAAGACAGCTTTGAAGTGGTTTTTAGTGCCTTGCCCGATAACATCCCGTTTCGTGCCCGCAGGCTGACGCCCGTACCGCGCACGCATGGTCCGCAAACGGCCAAAGTGGTGGGCCCTGCCGGGCAGGAAATCTGGACTGATCAATATGGGCGTATCAAGGTTCAATTTCATTGGGACCGTTATGGCCAGCATAATGAAAACAGTTCCAGCTGGGTACGGGTGTCCAGCCCTTGGGCGGGAACCGGTTTTGGCGGCTTGCAATTGCCACGCATTAATGATGAAGTAGTGGTGGATTTTATTGGCGGCAACCCGGACCGGCCAGTGGTGCTGGGGCGGGTTTATAACGCATCCAACATGCCACCCGTAGAGCTGCCCGCCATGGCGACCCAAAGCGGTTTCAGGAGCCATTCGGTGTACGGTGACCCCGATATGGCGAATATGTTGATCTTTGAAGACAAGCTGGGACAGGAACTGTTGCACATGAAGGCCCAGCTGGACATGCTGATAGAGGCCAACCGCAACCTGACGGTAAGGGTGGGCAATGACCTGGATACAAGGGTGGACAACACCGAAAAGCATCATGTATTGAGTACCCGCACCGTGATTATTGATGGTGCCGAAGATGAAACCTTCAATACCGGCGTGACCCGCAACATTACCTCAACCGGCCTGAAAGATACGATTGCCGACGGGGTGAATACAACCGTGACAGGTGGCAATACCTACCATTTAACGGGCGATAACAAGGTTACGGTGGATGGCCCGGAAACCGAGCATGTGACCGGTAGCCGGAACATGACCGTGGATGGCACGTTAAGTGAAACCTATAACAGTGCTTATGACCAGACTGTTAACAGCACGATGCAGCGTTACATCACGGGAACCCTGAATGACACCGTGGACGGTGCCGTGACGCAAACCTACAACGCCACCAAGCAAGAAACCGTATCCGGCACTGTCACTTATGAGGCAGGGGGCGTTTCCACGCACACTTATAAGGCCAATGTGACTGAGGACATTACGGGACAGATAGACCGGAACTCTTCCATGGACATGAATTTCAAGTCGGGCACCAAAATTACCATGACGGCACCTGAGGTGGTGATTGATACACCAAAATTTACCCAGACAGACTCGGCCAGCTCAGACAATTTTTTTGCGAAGCATATGAAAGTCTCTGGTATTAGTTTCTTATTTGATAGTGCAAAGATTGGTGTTGTTGGGTTACAGACGATGGCTTATGGCGTGAAGGCAGAATATTCGGTTGTTAAATGTGATTTCGCGACAGTAGTTAAAAAAGGTGAAGGAGCCAAGTTCAAGGACATTGGAGCTGCAATTGAATTAGGCATGATCAAAACGGCAATTAGAGGTTTGTTTGTTGCGATATAAGGAAAACTTGATAATGAAAATATTGATTGCAGCTGGTATTGCGCTTTTATTTGTGATGGGTGGTTTCTTCATTTTTAATATTTCTTTTGAAACGATAGTGACCATTTTTGTTATTTTTTTATGTATTGCTTTAATACTTTTTTTTGTTTTTAAAGGCGATGTTTCGAATGAAAGGGAGTCGCTTCGAATTAACAAGACAGGGGAGCTTCGCAAAGCGACAGTCCTTTCTATTCAACAGACCAATAAATGGTTAAACAGCTATCCCGAGGTAAGAATCCGTATGCGGGTTGAGGGCCTATCGCAAGAGGCTTGCATCAAGGAGTACATCCCCATGAATGATTTATCTGTCTATCAGCCACAATCCGTGGTTGAGGTAGTACAGGATCGCGATAACCTGGAGAAAATAGTACTCAAATCCAGATTCTTTGATCAATTGCAGGAAAAGCACCGCAAAGATATGGCCAAAAAACAGGCAAAGCAGGAAAAAAAATGGCAGGGCAGGTGAAGTGAGTGCTGCCAAGCAAGCAGGTTTCAAAATTCGAACGATAGTAGCATCGACTGAATTAGCAACTACCATCCATTTTTATAGGTAAACAGGCAAAGTTTATGAAAATTTTCGTTGTCTTTTATTTGTTGTTTTCTGTTGCCTGCCTGATTTTTTTTAATTTTGATTGGTTAGCTGTTGCTGTTATAAGCTTTCTTATACTCATGGGTAGTATTTTTTATTATGGTTTCAAGGATTCTTTTAAAAGTGATATGAAAACGATTCGTCTGAATGAAACAGGTGAATTGGTCCAGGCTACCGTGCTTTCCATTAAACAGACCAATATTTACAACGGCGAAGATCCTGAAGTGATTATGGCAATCAGGGTGCAGGAAGTGAACGGTTCTTCTTATCAGGCAACAGTCCGGGGCACTGTTAAATTGGTTGATATACCTGCCTATCAACCAGGCAAGCAAATTGAAGTAGTACGAGACCGGCAAGACCGGTATCAAGTTGTTTTGAAAGACCCGGACTTTGAAAAAACACAGGAATTGCACCGGAAACTTCGGGAAATTAAAAAAGCAAGGCTTGACAAGAAAATGGCAGGGCAAGTGAAGTGAGTGCTGCCAATTGCATCTTTTTTTAATTAAATTGTCGTGTTTTCATGAAAATCATTAAACCCATTCGGCTAAGTGTAATGCCCAGACCTTATTCCTGGCGCGGGCAAACCCGTTTGGGGCTGGGTGTTTATGCCTTGCCCGATAACATCCCGTTTCGTGCCTGCAGAAGTGACCGGCCAGCTCAGACAATTTTTTTGCAAAACATATGAAAGTCTCTGGTATTAGTTTCCTATTCGATGGTGCAAAGATTGGTGCTGTTGGGTTACAGACGATGGCTTATGGCGTGAAGGCAGAATATTCGGTTGTTAAATTTGATTACGCTTCTATTGTCCATAAAAAAGAAGTGAATAAATTTGGGGATTTTGTAGCAGCGATTCAACTGGGTATGTTTAAAACTGCCATCCGTGGATTATATGTTGCTATTTAAGGATTTTAAATTATGAAAATAATAATTGGTGTTTGTATTTATGCTTTGGTGGCATTCATCAGCATTGTTTTTTTTGATGTTGCCTGGGAAGGTTTTCTCGGGATGTTTATCCTTCTTTTTATGGTGACGGTTATTACGTTGACTTTCGGGGTGACGGTTCAAAGTACAAATAAAATGCTCCGTATCAATAAGTCCGGTGAGCTGATTCAGGCAACCGTGATGTCCATTAAACAAACCAATTGTTTTGATGGGCCTGACCCAGAAGTCATTGTGGATGTTCGGATACAAGAGCCGGATGATTCGACTTATAGGGCAGTAATCAGGGGTACTGTCAAATTGGTTGAGTTGGCAGCTTACCAGCCGGGTAAAAAAATTGAAGTGGTTCGGGATCGGGAAGATCGGGAACAAGTCGTGTTTAAACATCGGTTTTTTAAAGAATTGCAGGAAAAGCACCGCAAGGATATGGCAAAAAAACAGGCAAAGCAGGAAAAGAAAATGGCAGGGCAGGTGAAATGAGTGCCGTCCAATTGCATATATTAACTCGGTTTTTCCATGAGCATGGATGGTCTGAAAATAGTAGCGGTTGGAGCGCAGGTTAATGCTTATGGCGTTAGTGCTTCATTCACTGGGATTAAATGTGATTATGCAGGTATTGTTTCAAAAAATAATGGTATTTCATTTAATGATGCTGGATTGCATATGAAAAAAACGGTGGCTGCTATTTCAATTGCAGCTGTAATACATTTAAAAATATAAGGGTTTTATTGTTTCTCTCAAATTTAAATTTTGTGTAAATCATTATTTTCATAAATTTTTTTGTAAAAAAAATTGAGGGCAAAATGGATAAAAAATTAAAACGATATTCTTTAATATTAATGGATTAGGATATTAACAATGAAAGTTTTTTTTATGGCATTGGCACTCGCGATTTTTTGGGGAGTTGTTGCTACGTATTTTGGAGGAAGTGATAAAACAGTTATTTATGGCGTGACGGCTATTTTTTTAGTCGTGCTGTTAGGAGGACTTTTTGGGGGTGTTGTTTATAGGATGTGGAACGGCATAAGTGTCAATTTGAATGGTGAGTTATGCCAGGCGACTGTACGGTCAGTTGAAACAACGGGTTATTGGCTTAATAACAAGCCTGAAATTCGTATGCGTCTGCTGGTTCATGGGCAAGGTGGTGCTTCCAGTGAGGCAACCCTTAAGGTTTACATAGACTTGGCGGATTTGCCAAAATATCAACCAGAAAAAACAATTGAAGTAGTGAGAAGCCGTGAGAAGCCTGAAAAAGTGGTATTAAAAGAGGAAAATTTTGATGAATTGCAGCAAAGATATCGTCAGGAAAAAGAAAAGAAAATGGCAGGGCTGGTGAAATGAGTGCCGTCCAATTGCATATATTAACCAGCGTATTTTCATGAAAATCATTAAACCCATTCGGCTAAGTGTAATGCCCAGACCGTATGCCTGGCGCGGGCAAACCCGTTTGGGGCTGGGTGTTTATGCCCTGCTTGATTACAGCCAGGGCAGTGTCCGGCTGGATAGCGAGCAAAATCTATGGAAACTGGTGCAGGAAGAGCTGGATGCAGGGGGTGTGCTTGACCTGGCCATGCCCAAGCCTGAACCCGAGTTTCTGGTGTCCGGGCAGGCCTATACCGCGTTTCAGGAAGAAAAGCGGCAATGCGCTGTCAAGGCACGGGTCGGTGAGCTTGAAAAAGACTTGCTGGTGTTTGGGGACCGGTTCTGGGTTAACAATGAAATAAGCCGTCCCCAGCCCTTCGAGTCCATGCGTATCAACTGGGCCAATGCGTTTGGCGGCCCGTCTTTTGAGCGTAATCCCGAGGGCAAGGGAGCGGCACCAGAGCCGTTTAATGGCACCCTGGTACAGCGTTTGCCCAATATTGAAGGCTTGCGTAACCGGGTCAGTGATTCACGCAAACAGTATGAAC
Source organism: Advenella sp. EE-W14 (assembly GCF_012923605.1). Taxonomy (NCBI): domain Bacteria; kingdom Pseudomonadati; phylum Pseudomonadota; class Betaproteobacteria; order Burkholderiales; family Alcaligenaceae; genus Advenella; species Advenella sp. EE-W14. The sequence goes on from NZ_JAAVNG010000004.1 coordinate 72,930, forward strand.
CGGAAGGGTTTGGCGCAATTAATATCACATGGCCGCAGCGGTTTTCCCTCGTGGGCACGTATTCCGAGCAATGGCGCCAGCACGAGTTTCCGGGTTTTTTTGCAGACATGAATCCGGCCATCTTCAATGCAGCTTCGGCAGACCAGCGCTGGCGTGGTCATGACAGCCTGCCCCGGGCAATGCCCTTCAGTTTTTACAATATGCATCCTCAGTTATCCTGCTGGTCGGGTATCTTGCCCGACTTACAGGCAAGGGCTTTTGTCCGGTTAAAGCAGATGGCTGAAGCGGACCTGTTGGAAATTGACATGAAAGCCAGTACGGTCTGGTTTGTGCCTCATACAACCCAATGCATCATGATGTTTCATGGCAGTTGCCCCATTGCCGAAGAAGACGGATGGGATGTGGAATGTGTGATGGCCGGGCTGGAACTGGGCGGGTATGAGCGTGACCTTGATTATTACCGGTCAGTGTTTGGCATTCGCATGGATCATAAAAAGGCAGCTTTATATGCCCTGAAAGATGAGCAATTGATTCAGGTGCCAGAGACCATGCTGCTGTCTTTCGGGGACATCCCCGACCCTTTGCAGACCAGTGCCTTTGTGCGCAACCAGCAGAACCGGTCTGAGGCTGAAAGGGAAAAGGCACGTCAGCGTTTGCGTGAATTGGGCCATGACCCTGCTGTTTTCGTGGCACCGGAATTTGTGGGGCCGAACAAGCCTTTGTCTTTTTCTGAATTGCCTGAAATATTTGAGCGTTTGCAGCAGCATGTCCCTGATCGTGAAACCATTGAAAAGCAGGTTCGGGGTGAGGCGCTTTCCAGTCTGACAAAACTGAAAAAAGAAGGGCGTATTCAGGCAGGAGGTCCGCTTGATTTTGAGGATTCCCTGAAAATTGGTGGCATGCCAATAACAGCCGAAAATCATGGCCCTTTGAAGATCGATCGGGATGGAAAACTGGCGCAGGCACTTGAAAAATTGCACCAGGAACGCAAAGTTTTACGTGAGGGCGGCAAGCTGGAAAGCAAATCTACCGGGGCACCCCTGCTGGATCATGATTTCATGAAGCATGCTCAAAAAAAAATGGACAAACTCTATCTGTATTCGGTGCAGTTCCTGGGGGAGGCACCGGTAGCCGGCCCGCACCGCATGGAACAAATGCAAGAGGCCGTGCGTCATGCCTACCTGAAAGATAAAAACCTGGCCGGCCTGGACCTGACCGGTATTGATCTGTCTGATATGGATTTGCGTGGCGCCAATTTGCAGGGGGCCATGCTGGAAGGGGCGATATTGCACAACGTCAGGCTGGATCATGCCAATTTGACGCATGCCGTGCTGGCCCGGGCAAAAATCTCAGGTAGCTCTTTCAAAGACGCCAATCTGGCTAACAGTAATTTATCGCAGGCCCGGATTGAACACAGCACATTTGAACAGGCCTGCTTTGATCACGCCATTTTGTTTGGGCTTGAAGCTGAACAGGTACAGATGACGGGGGCGCGTTTCAAGACTTGCCAGTTTTATCAGGGCAAACTGCAACAGGTTGACCTGACCGGGGCCAGTTTTGAACAGGTGGCTTTTCATGAGGTTGTGCTGGACAGGGTAGGCTTTATTGAGGCGCAATTAAAGCAGTTGGCATTTTCCGATTGCCCGCTTTCCCATGTCAGTTTTGAACGCAGTGAGGTGGAGGGGGGCGTTTTTTACCAGTGCGGTCTTGAGCAGCTTTCTTTTGATCAAGCCTGGCTCAAGAATATTGTGTTTACCCAAGGGGTAAAGCTGAACTGTTGCACATTCAGGCAAAGCCAGATCAGGACGTGCAATTTTCGCCAGACGCATATGGAACAGTGTGATTTTAAACAGGCTCTGGCCGAGAATTGTGATTTTTCCGAGGCGGAAATTTCCCTTTGCATGATGGAGCATGCCCGCTTTCCGCAAACCCTGTTCGTCAGAACCTTTTTTGAGAAAGTATCTTTGCAATACAGCAGCTTGATTGGCGCCAATCTGCAAAAGTCGGTCATGAAAGAAGTCAATCTGTATCGTGCCAACCTGTTCAGGGCTGATGTTTCCGGACTTATGGCCGATCGGGAAACGGTTTTTGACGGCATTTATGCCGAACAGGTCAAGCGTTTCCCTGAAGCGAAAGGAGCATGAACATGAGTTTTAATTCACAACAGGTGGCGCAGGATATCCGGCAGGGAGAGGCTTTCAGGGAGGTGTCTTTTGCCGGTATGGATTTTTCCGGACAGGATCTTTCAGGGGGCATGTTCGAGAAAGTGGATTTTTCCGGGGTTGTTTTCAATCAGGCCAATTTGCAGGAAGCGGTTTTCATTCAATGTAATTTTGAGCGGGCGGTCTTCAATGGCAGCAATCTTTACAAGACGACCTTTCAGGGTGCCCTGCTGGATGAATGCCGGTTTGTACAGGCTGATTGCAAAGAAATCATGGTGGTGGAGTCTTCGTTGCGGCAGTGCCTGTTCGAGGCATCGGTTTTCAGTGTGGTGACATTTAATGAATCCGATTTGTCGGGAACCGTATTCCGGCAAATGCATTTGTTTGAAAAAACGTTTTTCATCAATTGCCAGTTAAATCAATGCAGTTATGCGGTAAATAGCATGGATGCCTGTGTTTTCATGCAGGCCAATCTGGAAACGGTGGATTTTACGCAAACGGCCATGAATCGTTGTGTCCTGATGAAATGCCAGCTTGCCAGGCAGAAATTCACAAATGTGCCGTTAACGCTTTGCCAGTTTACCGACAGCGTACTGGATGATGCTGATTTTTCAGGTTCCAACCTGAGTCAGGCCAATTTTAAAGGAGCCAGCCTGAAACGGGCGCGCATGAACAAGGCCTGTGCCGATCAGGTCCTGTTTCTGGAGGCCGACCTGGAGGCGGCCAGTCTGGCGGGGACTTCCCTGAAAAACGCGATTTTCAATGAAGCCGTGTTGACCCGGACGGTATTTGCCGGTGCCAATGCATGGCAAGCCATTTTTCATTATGCCAGTGCAGAACGGTCGGACTTTTCGGGCGCCGACCTGACTTATGCCGATTTTTCTTACGCTGATTTGCGTGGGGCGAGGTTTGGGCAGGCGAATTTTGAGCGAACCCGGTTTCACCGGGCCCTGACCGATAGTGAAAGCATCAAATCGGGGCCGGGCTGTCTTGCCGCTGACGAGGCATTGCTCAAGGCTGAATATTTTGATGCCGCGAACAATACCTATTGAATATTTTAAGGAGCACTTATGTTTGCAAATGCACAATTAATGGGAATGGATCTGGCGTTTCCCGATGTTTGTCGTACGCCACCCGTCATCCCGGTACCTTATCCCAATGTGGCACTGGGGCCCACCTATATTCCCAATGCCTTCAATATCCTGTACATGTGCACACCCGCCCATAACCTGGCCACTTTTGCGCCCATTACCAATGGCGATAACCCGGGGATTGTATTGGGTATGGTATCTAATACGGTAATGGGGCCATCACGCCATATTACCGGTGCATTCACGTATTTGCTTAAGGGTATGCCCGCTACCCGCCTGAGCAGCCTGTCGTTGCAAAACCTTTTCAATATGGCTGGTATGCGGATAGTGCCCAGCCAATTGAAAATATTACTGCTGGCGCCCTGACTATCCATTGATGGAGCAAGATCTTATCAAGAAGAAAAACCAACGGATCAGGCAAGAAATGGAAACACTTGTTACGATCAAGGTTATTTCAATGAACCTGGCATAAACTACCAAACCAATGAAGCTCTTTTTTGGGAATTGAAATAACATGTCCAATTCACGCCCGGTCATTATTTTTATCCTGTTCTCATACCTGTTTTTTTATTCAACAGCACAAGCTAATACCTCACTAAAACTGCCTGACGCAGCCAGTAGAACCTATGCGCAGAATTACAAAGACTCCGCTTTGGCTTTTTGCATTTCAAAAGCTTATGCACAACACCTGGAAGTAAGCCATGACGCCATAAGCAGTGCCAGTGCATTGACTTGTATCATGGCCCCGAGCTTGACGCGCTGACAAAACAATATGTTGGCAAACCAGAGCAAACCTACAGAAACGAAAATCCAGATTAATATTATTCAACAAGGTGATCCTGAAAGATATTATTGAAATATCTTTCAGGTGTATTCTTGTTTACGGGTTGACAGCCGCATTCCCATCTTGTTTCCAGCGATATAAGCTGTTATTGTTTGTTTTTTCACTCATACGGCAGGGTTCAATGAAAGGGTCGGGCAAAGCATTAATGGTGTCGCTGTTTCTGGTTGCCGGTATTTTAGCCGGTTGCGATCAGGGTAATGCTGTTAATGAGGGGCCACCTGTTGTACATGGTGAGGTAGACCATTCCGAAGTGGAGCTGGCCCGGGCCAAACAGGCTGAAGCACAGGCCAGGGCTGCCGAGGCCAAGGCCCGCAAAGACGAGGCCAAAGCAGTTGCCGATGAGGCGCGTTTGCGACAGAAAGAAGCCTTAAGCAAGGAAACTGAAGCAAAATCATTGGCGGCCAAGGCCAAGTCTGAAGAAGAGGCCGCCCGCCTGAACGCCGAAGCCGCCAGACACAATGCCATCGAAGCGCAGGCCAATGTGGAACTGGCCAAACTCAAGACTGAAGAAGCTCGCCTGAAAACCGAAGAAGCCAAGGCGCGTGCCGATGAGGCCAAAGCCCGTGCGGATGAAGCACGCTTGCTGGCTGAAGAGGCCCAGGCACGACTGGAAACCGCCAGACTGCAATTGGAAGAGGCGCGTTTGCAAATGCCGGTGGCAGAGATTAATGAAAGCCCGGTGCCCGGCGCTGGCCTGTCTGCTCCTGAAAGTCCGAATCCAGAGCCGGGCTCGACTGTTCCAGATAGTACAGGCCTCACACCTGAAGCGGTGACTCCGGCTGAACCAGACTAGCTGCTGGCACAAACATCTGGCCGACCTTGAACAGGTTGCCGTGAATGTCAAAGGGGCCAACGGTCGCGCTTGAATTGCCGCAGTTGCCGCCACGCATATCCGTGGCGGGAATACCGGTTTGTGATGATCTAAAACGGGTGCAGGCCGGAAGCGTTAAAGGTATTTAAAAACGTTTAAAGTGGATAAGAACCATTAAAAAGCCACGGAAAGCCCGCCATCAACAGCCAGGATCTGGCCGTTGATATAAGAGGCGGCAGGGGAAGTCAGAAAAAGCACGGGGCCGATGATTTCCTCGGGTTTGCCCAGGCGTTGCAAGGGATTGCGTTCCTGGATTTTACGCATGGTTTCGGGCTCTTTGATCAGTGCTTCATTGTGTTCGGTATCAAAAATACCCGGTGCAACCGCATTGCACAAAATACCCTCATGACCATATTCAACCGCAATGGAACGGGTCATGGTATTAAGGGCCTGCTTGGTGATGGGATAAATGAAATCGCCATGGCGGATAACGTGGCCGGCAATGGAGCTGATGGTCACGATGCGACCATGGCGGTTTTTGCGCATCAGGTCGATGGCCGAGCGGGAAATACCGATATTGGCCAGGATATTTGTATGAACGATATGTTCGATTTCAACCGGGGTAAGGTCGTGCAGGGTTTTACGAATCCGGATGCTGGCATTGTTAATCAGGATATCAAGGCGACCGTATTGTTCTTCTATCTGAGAAAAGGCCTCGCGGCGGGAATGGTGGTCATTAATATCAAAAGATAGCCAGCTGGCCGACAGGCCCATGTTATTGAATGCACCGGCGGTTTCTTTGGCGCGTTGCTCGTCTCGGGCATGTACCACAACGGTGGCGCCGGCGTTGGCCAGTCCATGGGCTATTTGGTAGCCCAGGCCTCTACAGGCACCAGTGACCAGGGCAACCTGGTCCTTCAGGGAAAAAAGCTGGTTGGTGTTGCTTGTTGCACTCATGAATTGGCTCCTTGGTCCCGCTGCTTTGGTGTGCTGGCAGGCGTATTCATGAATATGCCTGCCAGGGTGATGATTGTTATTTTGCAAGTATAGTGCGGATTGCCTGCTTTTCAAACACGGTAAAAACCATACTGTCGGGATAGCATGAATGCTCTTTTTTCTGTTATGGTAGTTTTGAAAAAACAATCAACCGTTTTCAGGACTATTAAAATATGGCAGACAACACTTTTTTATTACCCGGTATCCAATATCCCATTATCCAGGCACCCATGGCGGGGGTTTCCACACCGGCCCTGGCTGCGGCGGTATCCAATGCCGGCGCTTTGGGTTCATTGGGGGTGGCTGCGGTTGATACGGCCGGCGCACGCCAAATGATTGAGCAAACCCTGGCCTTAACCCATAAACCGTTTAACGTGAATGTGTTTTGTCATCGGCGAACCTCGCAAAACCCGCAGAAGGAACAGGCCTGGCTGGCTTATTTGAAACCCCTGTTTGATGAGTTCGGTGCCACGCCTCCCGCGCAGCTGAATGAAATTTATGACACCTTTGTGGATAACCGGCCTATGCTGGATATGCTGCTGGCGCTTAAACCCGCCTTTGTCAGTTTTCATTTTGGCCTGCCTTCCACGGACTATATACAGGCCCTGAAAACGGCGGGAATTACCTTGCTGGCCAGTGCCACCACCCTGGAAGAAGCCCGGCAAATAGAAGCGGCAGGCATTGATTTTATTGTGGCTCAGGGGTACGAAGCCGGTGGACACCGGGGGGTATTTGAGCCTGAGCAGGGCGATGCCTGCATGGGAACACTGTCATTGGTGCGCCTGCTGGTTAAACATTGCCGATTGCCGGTTATTGCTGCTGGGGGTATTATGGACGGCAGTGGTATCAAAGCAGTCTTAAGGCTGGGAGCCTGTGCTGCCCAGATGGGCACGGCCTTTGTGCTGTGCCCCGAGTCATCCGCCAATGCGGCTTACCGTGCCAACCTGAAAAGCGGGCGGGCCTTGCATACGGCCGTTACCACGGTTATTTCGGGTCGTGCCGCCAGGGGTATTGTTAACCGCATGATGACAGATCTTGAATCGGCTGGTGCTCCGCCCACGCCGGGTTACCCCATGACCTATGATGCTGGCAAGGCATTGATTGCCGCAGCCAATGCCCGGGGCAATTTTGAGTTTGCCGCCCAGTGGGCCGGGCAGGCGGCTTACCTGGCGCGGGAAATGCCGGCCGCACATTTGGTGGCAACGCTGGTGGAAGAACTGAAGTGATTGTTTGGGGCAATATCATTAGGGTATTGCGCCCAATGTGTTTTAGCGGCGATTGCGCGACTTGTTGCCAGTGGCGGCACCATTTGCCGGGCGACCTGGCAGATGCCTGAAAGTAATTCGGCCTTTATTCATGTCGTAAGGTGACATTTCAAGTGATACTTTGTCACCGGCCAGAATACGGATATGGTGTTTGCGCATTTTGCCACCGGTGTAGGCGATAAGCGGGTGGCCGTTATCCAGTGTGACGCGAAAGCGGGAGTCAGGTAGCACTTCGGTTACCATGCCATTCATTTCTATTAATGCTTCTTTGGCCATAGATAAATCTCCTGTGTGATTGAAAAATAACATGCATGAACGGACCGGGCCGCAAGCTTAAACAAGCAGTATGCATGGATAGGCGCCGTGGCGCTGGCGGGTATCGGGATGTAGCGTATTTTTTCCGCAAGGGGAAAAGATGTATAGCGTATAGCCGGTATAGCTGCCTGGGGTTAGTCAGGGACTGGGTGAAATTCTTTAAGCATTAAAAATTAATGCTTGAGGAATAAGTGGTTAGCACTTGGCGAACAAGTGGTTGGATTAACGATACCCGTTGAATATTACGCCATCATGGCGACGACAATATGGCATTGTAACATACTTTGCGTTGTTTGTTAATGATATGAAAATAAAGCGAAATATACAGCGGGGTCAGGGGGGCGGCTGACCGTGTCGGTCAGCCGGAAAATGATTTTGGTTTCAAGCTTCAAGTTTGGCCTGGTTGGGTAGATCTTTCAGGGCGGGGGCCGGTGGCAGGCCGGTCACATCCAGAATTTCCTGTTCGTCCAGCGTTTCGCGCTCTAGCAGGGCGGCAACCAGCGCATCCAGCTGCTGGCGATGATCGCGAAGCAATTGCTTGGCCTGCTCATGGCTCTCATTGATGATTTTATGCACTTCTTCATCAATCAGGGCGGCGGTTTGTTCGCTTACCCCGTCAAGCTGCCGTTGTGCCACACCCAGGTAAGGGTTCTGGCGGGCGGCCAGTTTTACCATGCCCAGTTTTTCACTCATGCCCCAACGGGTTACCATGTTTTGTGCCAGTTCGGTAACCTGTTCAATATCATTTTCAGCGCCGGTGGTTTTGGTGCCGTAAACGATCTCTTCGGCCGCCCGTCCGCCCAGCATGCCAATAATGCGTGCCCGTAAATAGGCTTCGGGGTAATTGTAGCGGTCTGCCGGCGGCCGTTGGTAGGTTACCCCCAGGGCCTGACCACGTGGCACGATGCTGACCCGGTTGACCGGATCGGCACCGGGCACGACCAGGCCAAGAATGGCATGGCCGCTTTCATGATAGGCAATCCGTTCACGGTCGGCCTGGCTCAGGATAATGGGACGCTCTGGGCCCAGCATGATTTTTTCAAGGGAGTCCATAAAATCCTTCAGGTGGATTTCATGTTGCTCGCGTTTGGCTGCAAGCAGTGCCGCCTCATTGCTCAGGTTTTTAAGGTCTGCTCCTGATAAACCGGGTGTGGAGGCGGCGATTTCCATTAAATCCACGTCTTGCGCCAGGGGTTTGTCGCGGGTGTGAACCTGTAAAATGGCTTCACGACCGGTTTTGTCGGGCAGGTTCACCACGACCCGGCGATCAAAGCGGCCAGCTCTTAGCAGGGCTTTGTCAAGAATGTCGGGTTGGTTGGTGGCCGCCAGCACAATCACTTCTTCCTTACCCGAAAAGCCATCCATTTCAGTCAGAATCTGGTTGAGGGTCTGTTCCTGTTCGCTGGCCCCGCCCAATACGGCCTGACCCCGGGCACGGCCGATGGAGTCGATTTCGTCAATGAAAATAATGGAGGGGGCATGTTCGCGCGCCTGCTTGAATAAGTCCCTGACGCGGGCAGCACCCACACCGACAATCATTTCAACAAATTCTGAGCCGCTCATGGAGAAAAAAGGAACATTGGCTTCGCCTGCCACGGCTTTGGCCAGCAGGGTTTTACCGGTGCCCGGTGCTCCCACCAGCAATATGCCTCTTGGGGCAGTGGCACCCAGTGCCGTGTATTTTTTGGGGTTTTTCAGGAAATCAACAATTTCAACCAGTTCGTTTTCGGCCTCATCAATACCGGCGACATCCTCAAATGTGACTTTTTTAGCCTGCTCATGGTCATAGCGGCGGGCCTTGCTTTTCCCCAAGCCAAACATGCTGCCACCCAGTGCGCCACCGGTCTGCCTGGAGGCACGACGGTAAAGCCATACATAAAACAGGATAATCAGCAGTACCGGTCCGAAACCGAACAGCAGGTTGCTTAGCGAGCTGCCGGTTTGGGCTGGCGAGGCGTTAATCCTGACATTATGGCTGGCTAGAAAGGAGGCCAGTCCGGGGTCGGTGAAGTCGGGTACAACGGTAGAGAATGTTGTGACGTTGCGGGGGGGAGCCGAGGCTGCCGGCTGGGCTGCGTTTTCAGCAGGAGGCAGGGTGACCGGATGGTTGAATTGTCCCTGGATGAGCTGGCCCTGGCTGTGAATCGACTGGACATTGCCTTGCGCAACCTGTTCTTTGAAGGTGGTGTATGGCACTGGGATTGCCTGGTTGGCACCGGGCAAAAGCCATTGGGTGACCACATAATTGACTACAAGGATCAGTAAAATGATGAGCCAGAAATTGCGTTGTGGCAGCCGGGCGCCATCGGGGCGTCCCGGCGTATTGTTGAATGAATTGCCTGAAGAAGAATTATTGCCGTTTTTCATCATGCTTTGATTGCTCTGGAGTTGTTATGGGGCAGAGGCCTTGCGGCTTTGCCCGAAGGACGCTTTCAGTGAACTAAACGGGGTAATCGTTTATGTCCAATCATAGCATTGAACATGTATCTGCATGCTACAGTCAGGCGGACGGGTGCTTGGTCACCTTCTGAGACCAGCCATCCAGGGGCCAATCCCGATCCGCTTTGTGAAAAAAAAAGCAGTTTCTTCCTTTGCGTCAGGATGCTGTTTCCGCAAAATTTCCGTCACGAAAATCCTGCAAGGCCTGATACAGTTCCTCCTGGGTATTCATGACAAAAGGTCCATATTGGGCAATGGGTTCATTCAGGGGCTGGCCGGCAATCAGCAGTACCCGAGTGTCGGCACCTGCCTGGATGACGACCCCATCGGCCTGTGCCTGGTTTTCCAGGATAGCCATACGCTGGACCGGCACCGCCTGGCCTTCAATGGACACTTCCCCACGATAAACATAAACAAAGGCATTATGGCTGGCGGGCAGGAGTTGTTCGAAACGGCTGCCGGCTGGCATATGCAGGTCCAGGTAAAGCGGTTCGGTGGCTTCGCGTGTAACGGCACCGGCAACACCATGGCTGCTACCGGCAATCACCGTTACGTCAACGCCTTCCGGTGTGCGAAATTTGGGCAGTTCTTCGGCTTTGATATCCCGGTACCAGGGTTGGGTCATTTTGTTGCGGGCAGGCAGGTTCAGCCACAGCTGGAAGCCTTCCATGACGCCTTCTTCCTGTTGCGGGATTTCCGAGTGGATGACTCCCTTGCCAGCCACCATCCACTGCACACCGCCATTTTCCAGCAGCCCTTCGTTGCCAGCGCTGTCACGGTGCTGCATGCGTCCGGCAATCATGTAGGTAATGGTTTCAAAACCACGGTGCGGGTGGTCGGGGAAACCGGCAATGTAGTCGTCGGCTTTATCGCTGCCAAAATTGTCCAGCATCAGGAAAGGGTCAAGCCGGCGTTGCAGGTTTTGGGTAAGCACCCGGGTTAGTTTCACGCCCGCGCCATCAGAGGTGGGCTGGCCGGCAATAATATGTTCAACCTTACGAGGGTGGGTAACGGTGCTGTGGCTGGTGTTCATGTTTTGCTCCTTGCCGGTATGCCTCATCCGCAGCATGCTGCTTGCAATACCGGAAATTGGGGGATTAATCGTATTGTTCCACTATACACAAGACACCGGTACTGAAAAACCACCAAAATGGACCAGATTGTTTCATAAGAGGAACAATGATAAAGGTGAAAAGCGCAGGCTTGTCAGGTGACGGCAATAGGATGGCAGCAGGAGTACTGATAACACTGGTATAAACCCTGAATAAATGAAGACAGGTCGTATTTAATTTGGATTTTGAGTCGTTAATATATATCATTATGCTTTTTTGTGATAAGCATATGCATATTGGTTATATTGAATATTAAGTGTCTGTGCTTTTTATTTTGTATTTCAGAGGGGGAATAATTCGATTATGCGTTATTCATTAGTTCGATTAATACGGGCCAGTGCCTGGGTGGCCGGCGGGTGGACGCTGGCCTTGCCTTCGGCCATGGCTGCCGATACCATCAACGCAGAGGCCATTGCCAGGGGTAAAACGGTTTCAGCCACCTGTGTGGCCTGTCACCAGGCCAATGGCGCTGGCATGAATCTGCCCCAGGGCGAATCCTGGCCCCGTCTGGCCGGCCTGAACCGGGACTATATGATTGCACAATTGAAAGCGTTTAAGGACGGCACCCGCAAAAATGCGTCTATGGTGGCTTTTGCCTCTATGCTGAATGACGAACAAATAGCTGATGTGGCCAGTTATTATGCCAGTTTGCCGGTTCCTGAAATTGCACCCGTTGCCGCTGATGCGGCATTGTTGAAGCGGGGCGAACAGTTGGCTTTGCAAGGAGACTGGGAGCGTTATATCGTGAGCTGCAAAAGCTGCCATGGGCCCGGTAGCCAGGGTAATGGTGCCGACTTCCCCGTTTTGGCAGGACAGCAGCCTGCTTACATCGTGCAGCAAATCCAGGCATGGAAAAACGGTACCCGTATCAATGACCCACAAGGGTTAATGGCAAGTATTGCCAAGCGTCTTGATGACAACGATACACAGGCAGTAGCGGCATGGCTGGCACAGCAGCCGGTGCAGGAACAAAAGTAAGGGGAAGCAGGCATGAAACATCGTATTAAATTCAGTTCAGTATTGGTTGCGGCTGCGTTGGTTTTTTCAGCGACAGGCGCCCAAGCCACTTCTTTTACCAAACAAGGCAAGGATTTGACACCGGCCGAGCTGGAAATAGTGAAACAAATGGTGCAAGGCGCCGCTTTACCTACTGAAAACGAGTTGGTTCATATTCCTCCCTCCATTGACGAGCTGGAAAACACTGATTTGCATCCGAAAATGAAAGAAGCCATCCGGCGCGGTCATGATTTATTCGTTAATACCCAACAGTTGCGCGGCAAAAACGTGTTCAATAATATGAATTGTTCAAGCTGCCACCTGGCAGACGGGCGGATGCCTTATGGTGGGCCGGTATGGCCTGCAGCCATCGACTTGCCTGCTTACCGCCCCAAAAACGGTCATGTGAATAATCTTGAAGAACGGATTGCCGGCTGTTTTACGTATTCAATGAACGGAAAACCACCTGCCTATGGCAGTGACGATATGTTGGCCCTGTCCCTGTACCATCAGTGGCTGGCAACCGGTGTGCCTATGTTCTCCAAAGATAAAATTTATGGCCGTGGCTTTCCCAAGCCGGCCGATCCTGAACTGAAGCCGGATGCCGCCCGGGGTAAAGTGGCTTATGAAGCTAATTGCACTGTTTGTCATGGTGCTGATGGTGCCGGTCAAACCGAGAATGGCAAGGTGATTTTCCCTGCCTTATGGGGTGATGACTCTTATAACTGGGGTGCCGGCATTTCGCGCGTATTTACCCTGGCCGGTTTTACCAAACACAATATGCCCCTGGGTCAGCCTAATACGCTGTCAGACCAGGAAGCCTGGGATATTGCGCAATACATTGATAGCCAGGAGCGTCCGCAAGATCCCCGTTATACCGGTAATATTAAAGAAACCCGTGAGAAGTATCTGGAAACCTTTCACAAGCACACGATGTATGGCACTGAATATAACGGTAAGGTTCTGGGTGACCACGACAATGTGGGCCATAAAGACTTCCTGAAACCGGACATATTGCGTGACCGTGACTTTACGGGTGCCGCGGTCAAGCCTTAATTGGTATCGGCCAGTTCTGCCATGTCCGTACGGGGGTACCCGAAACAGGATATGGCAGAATCAGGTTTCGATTGAGTTGGGCGGGTCCAGTTTGCGTATATGAACGGTGTCAATGCGTTGTTCTTCGATGCTTGCCACCCGTAATTCAAACTGCTCATGGATCAGGGTTTCTCCTTCTTTGGGCAGGCGGCCAAACCGGCTGATCATATAACCCCCCAGGGATGCATAGTCACCTTCCGCGCTAACCAGGCCTTCTGTCTGGAGCGCAATTTCCAGCTGATGCAGGTCGGCACAGCCTGCCACTGTCCATTGCCCGGGTCCGGTTGCCTGGATTTCCATGGTTTCGTCTTCGTCGGGGAACTCACCGGCAATGGCCTCAAGGATGTCGATGGGTGAAACCACACCCATGAGTTCACCAAATTCATCACTGACCAGAACGATTTGCCCGCTGGCCCTGCGCAAGGTTTCGATCAGGTTGATGGCCGTGATGGATTCCGGCACGTAGATCGGGGTGCGCAAGCTGTTTTTTTCATTGATTTTGCCTTCGCGGATCAGGTCGCCAAGCAGGTCTTTCACACGGGCCACCCCAATAACATTATCAATGGTTCCACGGCAGACCGGGAAGTAACCATGGGGCACTTCAAGCAGTTTTTCACGGATTTTTTCAGGATCTTCATCCAGGTTCACCCATGAGATATCAGAGCGGTGCGTCATGATGGATCGCACGTTGCGTTCGGCCAGTGTCAGGACGCCGCTGACCATGCTGCGTTCTTCCGGGGCAAAGGCGGCAGGCATTATGTCTTCAGGGACATCAGGTAGCTCTCCGATGTGTTCCTCTTCTGACTGGCGTCCACCCAGCAGGCGAAGAACCGCTTTTGAAGTGCGCTCACGCATGGGGAAACGGGCCTGTTTTCGGACAACATTGCGTCGGGCGATCTGGTTCAGGGCTTCAATCATGATAGAAAAGCCAATGGCCGCATACAAATAACCTTTGGGCAGATGAAAGCCCAGGCCTTCAGCGAACAGGCTCAGGCCGATCATGAGCAGGAAGCTCAGGCACAGCACGACAACGGTGGGGTGTGCGTTCACGAAGCGTGTCAGCGGCTTGGAAGCGACCAGCATGACACCGATGGAGATGATGACCGCCGCCATCATGACCGGCAACTGGTCTACCATGCCAACGGCGGTGATGACTGCATCCAGGGAAAAAACGGCATCCAGCACCACAATTTGTGTGACAACGACGCCAAAGCTGGCATAACCGCCCGAGGCAGACCCTTTGTGAGAAACCCCCTCAAGCCGTTCGTGGAGTTCCGTGGTGGCCTTGAAAAGCAGAAAGAGCCCCCCGACCAGCAATATCAGGCTGCGGCCTGAAAAACCATGCCCGAAGAGACTGAACAGGGGGGTGGTGAGCGTGACGATCCAGGAAATGACTGAAAGCAGGCCCAGTCGCATGAGTAACGCCAGTCCAAGGCCGATGACACGGGCCCTGTCCCGCTGGTGAGGGGGCAGCTTTTCAACCAGGATAGCGATGAAAATGAGGTTGTCAATGCCAAGGACGATCTCAAGAACGACAAGCGTGGCAAGACCGATCCAGGCGGTGGGGTCCATGAGCAGTTCAATCATTGTGTTTTCGGGTAAAGGCGTGACAAGGCAAACAGGCGTACAGTGACATTGGCCCGGGACGGATGGGGCCGAAGCAGGCTATGAGGTGTAGCGGGGCGGGCAGGGGAAAAGGCAATCGAAATCTGGCTGGCGCAGGCCAGCCTCGTACTGGGTGGTTCCGTGTCAGAAGCCATAAGTTGGGTTCAATTGAAGTAGGATAAACATAGATAGCTGAATTAAATGTTATTTAAGCGTTGCATGATCCTAGCACGCGAATATGACAATGACAAGACACAAACATGACATATGGGCAGGTGTCCCGGTTGTGTGAAGGGCAATAATTTGTCTGATTTCAGCATTGGGGTGAGGCGGTGAATATGATATAGTTGCGGACTATGCGAATTTTTCAGGATCAACCTCGATACAAGATGACACGCGTCTGGCAAATGCTTTTTTGCCTGACGGTTTTGTCGTTCCTGTGCCGGGCGCTGATTCCTGTGGGCTATATGCCCGACTTTTCCGGCGCCCGTGACGGCAGATTTTCCATTACCATTTGTACCGTTGCCGGTACAAGCACCATCCTGGTGGATGCAAACGGACAGCCGGTCGAGCCATCGTCAGGCGATTATTTTGACAATCAGAATTGCTCATTTTGCCTGCTTGCATCGCCAATATTAATCCCCGCATCGGAAGCGCCTGCATTGGTGACGTTCGTTACGCAACGTCCTGCCCCATTGCTACATGGCAATGAAGCACTCCCTCCTTTGCCCGCCCTGGGCCCGCCGCTGGGCTCCCGTGCCCCTCCTTTAAGCCTCGGTTAACTTTTTGCCAGTGATTGTGTTCGCCTCAATCATGCCTTGACGATTGTTTTCCGAGGTTTTTTTGTGTTTATTGTCCATTCCCGCTTACGCGACAGCGTCAGGCCGGTTGTGCTATTGCCTGTTCTTGCACCTGCTTCAAATATCAGGCCCGCGCCCAGGCATTAAGTCTTTCCGGCGATCCGTGAATCGGTCAATGCATCGGTAACAATCGTCTATTACAGACTCTGGTAACGTCCGGCGTCACAATCAGTTTACGTCCGTGCTTTGTTACCTATAAACATAAATAGATATATAAATTCACAAATGACAGATTTTAATTTTATTTGCCTATCACGTTTTCGCCTGTCTGTTTTGGCCTGCCCTACGGTAGCCGGTGCCCTATTTGGTACTGCCTGGGCCAATACCAGCGTTGCCAGTGTTACCCAATTGGAGCCCATTGTGGTAACGGCATCGGCAAGCGAGCGTTTGTTGGAGGATGCACCCGCCAGTGTCACGGTGTTAAACAGCGAGGAGCTGAGTCATCGGCCGATTTATGATGTGGCCCAGGCGGTGGAGGGCACCCCTGGTGTTACGTTGAGTAGCGTTGGCATTAATGGCAAGGGTATTTCAATCCGCGGCATGAAAACAGACCACACCCTGGTCCTGTATGACGGCATGCGTATCAACCAGTCGGGTCCCCTTATTTTTGGTTCGGATTTTGAACACGGCTGGATGCCGGCGGAAGCCATTGAACGTATTGAAATTGTCCGTGGTCCCATGTCTTCGCTTTACGGTTCCGAGGCGCTTGGGGGAGTCGTCAACGTGATATCACGACGTGCCACCGATGAGTGGGTCAGTGTTTTTTCTGCCGATGGCGTTTTTCCCCGCACCAGTCGGGGCGGTGACCGTCACCGTCTGGGTGCCTATATTTCAGGTCCACTGGTACAGGACGTGCTTGGCCTGACGGTGTCCGGGCAATATCAACATACGCAGGCCTTATACACGCCTCAAAGTGCAACGCCCACGGCTTTTCATGAGACCTCCATGGGGTACCGGAAAGACCTGTTGGGCACGGTGGGATTAACCTGGACCCCTGATGACAGGCAACGCCTGGACGCCACCATGAGTGTCGGCAAAGAAGATCGTTGGCGCAATAGCACCACTTACCGTTCAGATGACAATATTCGCCGGCAGCGCCTTTCCCTGTCACATTCCGGAGACTGGGACTGGGGGAAAAGTGAAGTCAAGCTGTACCGCTCCAACCTCAAGCGTGTCAATGACCGGACAGACGGTGGCAGCACCGGCCCGCACCAGTTTACCGATAAGGTTGCCAGTGGCATGATCAGCTTTGAGCCATTGACTGGACACACCGTTACGCTGGGCGGTGAATTGCGCAAGGAAACCCTGGAAGACCCCACCGTGAATGCGTCCGGCCGGGAAAATGCTACCCACAAGGCTTTTTTCCTGCAGGATGAAATGATGCTGGGGGAAAACTGGGAGTTGCTGCTTGGCAGCCGTTTCGACCATCATCCCAATTATGGCTGGCAGACCAGTCCGCGTGCCTATGTACTGTATCACTTCAATGATGAGCTGGTTTTCAAGGGTGGTGTGGGCAAGGGTTTTCGGGCTCCCACACTTAAACAGCTGTCACCCGGATATCGCGGTACATGGGGGCGGGGTTCAGAAATCTTCGGCAACCCAGACCTGAAGCCCGAGACCTCGGTGTCGTATGAAGCGGGGTTTGATTATACCGGTGACCGCTGGCAGGCCAATGCCATGCTATTCCTGAACCAGGTTGATGATTTGATTGATAGCCACTGTGTTTCCGGGTGTAGTGGCAAGATCAAAACACATGAGTACATTAACATCAACAAGGCTCGCATTAGCGGCCTGGAGCTGGTCTTTGGTGTTGAGCTGCCCTGGAACCTGCATCTGAAAACCAACTATACCTATCTGGATGCGGTGGATCGCACCAGCAAAACGCGCCTGACGGACCGACCGCGCCATACCGCCAATGCCACATTGAACTGGCAACCGGCAGATGACTGGGACGCCAGCCTCAGGTGGCAGTATGTCGGTTCACAACGGACGACTTCAGGGTCGGGGTATCAGCCTGCCTATTCAATCCTTTCCCTGTACGGCAGTTACGATGTCAACCGTCATGTGACTTTGCATGCGGGTATTGAAAACCTTACCGACAAGCGTCTGGCCGATGAGTCTGCAGACTATGTGTTCAGTGATGAAGGGCGTCGTTTGTTCGTTGGCATGGAAATGAGGTTTTAAGCATATGCGAAAGCTCATTCTTAATCTATGGATGCTGTTGTGGTGCCTGGGTGTTTCCGGGTTTGTACAGGCTCAACCTGCCGTTGATGCTTCGGCACCGCTTGTCAAAGTCGTCACCAACCGTTCGGTGCTGCCGGCAAAATTCCATGTGCTGGCACCGATTGCCGAACGTGCGGGTGTCCGGCTTGAACACGTGGATGTTGGCACGATAGGTGCACCCGCCGGGCATTGGTTGCAGGGCGCCAGCCTGGTGGTGCTGGATACGCCACGGCCCAGTGCCCGTGCCGAAGTGGATGGTGTGATCGGTGAAAACCTGCGGCAGGGGAATATCCCCTGGCTCAGGGTTGGCAGCCGTGTTGAAGACTTTGGTGGCATGACGGCCGAACAGGCCCGGCAACTGTCCAGCTATTACACCAACGGCGGTACCGGCAATTACGGCTTGTTTTTCCAGGCCGCCAAAGACCTTGCCGAAGGCCGTTCCATTGCCTCGCTGCCGGCTGCCGAACCGGTGCCTGAGACGGGGTTTTATCATCCGGCCGCCCCGCAGGTATTCGAGTCGCTTGAGCCTTACCTGGCCTGGGCCCGGGCACGCATGCCCCAGCCCGTTGGCCACGTTGCCTTCCTGATTCACAATGGCGTGGTCAGTGACATGCAGACGCAGCTTATTGATGCCCTGATTGCCGCATCTGAAGCCAGAAACATCTTGCCTGTTGCCTTCTGGTATGACAGTAACGACCCCAAGGCGTTGACGAAAGTGGTCAAGCCGGCCGGTGCCGATGCGATGGTCAACCTGCGCATGACGCAGAACAGCACCGAGCGCGCTGCCGAACTGGCGCAACTGGGTATCCCCGCGATCCAGACCCTGACCTATCGTGAGGGTGATCAGGTCCAATGGCTGGCAGCGCCCAGTGGTGTGGCGCAAAGGGTTGTGCCGATCTTCATGGCTATTCCTGAAACCTGGGGCATGAGCGATCCGATGGTGTTGTCTGTCTTGCAGGACGGAGCGGCGGTGCCCATGGCCGAACAGGTGGACGGTTTGCTGGATAAATTGCGCAAGTTGATTGAGTTGCGCCGTAAGCCTGCCAGCGGCAGGCAGCTGGCACTGATGTTCTGGAATTATCCACCCGGTGAGCGCAATTTTGGTGCTTCCCACCTGAATGTCCCGGTCAGTATTGAAAATATTACCGGGGCGCTGAAGCAGGCGGGCTACGACATTGATCCCATCAAGGAAGTCGACATGATTGAAAAAGGCCAGGCCATGCTGTCCATGCTGTACCGAAGCAGCCCGCCAGAAGACCTGCTGGCCCGTGACCTGGCAGCGGTGCTGCCGGTGTCACAATACCAGGCATGGCTGGACAAACTGCCGGCCGGGCCACGCGAGGGCATGGCGGTTTGGGGGAATCCGGCAGACCATTGGGCGGTACGCACGGTGGATGGCGTGCCTGCGTTCGTGATTCCCAGAATGAAGTTGGGTAAGCTGGTGATCATGCCACAAATGCCCAGGGCCGCGGAAATGGGCAGTCATTACCACGATGAATCGAAAGCACCCGATCATTTGTACATGGCGGCTTATTTGTGGTTGCGAGAAGTGTTCGGTGCCAACGCCCTGATCCATCTGGGCACGCATGGCACACAGGAATGGTTGCCCGGCAAGGACAGGGGGCTTTCCATGCGTGACTATCCCTTCCTGGCATTGGGAGATTTACCTGTTTTCTACCCTTATATCCAGGATAACGTCGGTGAGGCGCTACAAACGCGGCGCCGGGGCAGGGCGGTGTCCATCAGTCATCAAACACCGCCTTTCGCACCGGCAGGGCTTTATGACGAACTGCGCGATATGCTGACGCTTATAGAGGAGTATGAGCAGCTTGATGAAGGTGCCGTGCAGCAGGCGGTCATGGAAAAAATCCTGGCCGCCACACGTGATTCCAGCCTGATTCAGGATTTGGGCTGGCAGGAAAGCCAGGCACGTGAGGATTTTTCGGGTTTTCTGCAGGTTTTGCACGATCACTTGCAGTCACTGGCCCAAACCGCCATGCCACTGGGGCTGCATCGTTTTGGCCAGCCTTCTGCGCCGGAGCACCGGCTTTTCGTGGTGATGCAACAGCTGGGACAGCCTTTTTATGAGGCGCTGGGCTTGCCGGATGGGGTGTTGGCGGAAGATTTCACGAAGCTGCAAAGCAGTGTTCCTTATCAAACCCTGAGCCGTTACTTGCGTGAGGGTGAAGATATTGCCACGGCTGTGCCTGAACTTCAGGCGCATCTGCGGCGTGCCCAAGAGCTGGACGCAGGCCTGGCTGATACCGGCGAGATGGAAGCGTTATTAAGCGGCTTGTCGGGCGGTTTCGTGTTGCCGGGGCCGGGGGGCGATCCCATACGCCGTCCCGGTTTGGCCAGCGGCCGTAATCTGTATGCGCTGGAACCCGATAAATTGCCCACGCCTGCCGCTTATGAAAGCGGTGGCACGGCATTGATGCAGCTGGTGGATACTTATCGCAGCGAGCATCAGGGCGTCTGGCCCCAACGCCTGGCATTCAGCCTGTGGGCGGGTGAGGCGGTGCGTCATCAAGGCATTACCGAAGGGCAGGTTTTACAGGCGCTGGGTCTGAAACCGGTATGGGCGCGCAATGGCCGGATTTCCCGTCTGGAGATCATTCCTGCCACTACGCTGGGCCGGCCGCGTATTGATGTTGTCATTCAGACAACGGGGGTGTACCGGGATCAGTTTGACGGTTTTATGCGCTTGCTGGCCGAGGCCATGAATCGGCTTGCGGAGCTGGATGAACCGGATAATCCGGTTGCGTCCAATACAAAGCGGATCACGGCTGAATTGCTGGCATCGGGCATGTCTGCAAACGAGGCCGGGCAGGCTGCCCGCTATCGGATTTTCAGCAGTGCGCCGGGCAATTATGGCACGGGCCTGCCCGGCATGATGCAGCAATCCACCCAGTGGGAAGGGGATGCCGCCTTGGCCGGGCAGTTCCTGAGTCGCATGCAGTATGCCTATGGCAGTGAAGGCTGGGCCATCAAGCCGTCTTCGGTCAACCTGCTGGCGGCCCAGTTGCGGGGCACCGATGCAGCGGTCATGTCACGCACATCAAACATACATGGTGTGCTTTCCACCGATCATCCCTTCGAGTTCCTGGGGGGGCTGTCGGTGGCGATCCGGCATCTGGAGGGCAAAAGCCCACCACTGTATATCTCTGATTTGCGCCACAAAGAACCCAAGACCACTTCCATGCAAGCCTTTCTTTCCAACGAAATGCGGGTCAGATACCTGAATCCGCACTGGATACAGGGCATGCAAACTGAAGGTTATGCCGGTACGCTGGAGGTTGTGGATACGGTTAACAACCTGTTTGGCTGGCAGGCCGTAGACCCGGCTACCGTGCGGCCTGATCAATGGCAGGCCATCTTCGACACTTATATTGAAGATACCCGCCAATTGGGTACGAATGAGTGGTTTGAGCAGCACAACCCAACCGCCCAGGCGCAGTTGCTGGAACGCATGGCCGAAGCCATACGCAAAGGCTATTGGGATGCGCCCGAAGCCACCCGGCAGGCGCTGGCCGAGCGCTGGCAGGAACTGGTGCAGCAGTTCGATGTTACGGCCGGAGATTCGCTGACACAGGCTTTTGTGGCGGACATGGCCCAGGGCTTTGGCCTGGTGCAAGCGGCTGCAGAAATGGATGCCGCAACACCTGACTCCGCTTCTGCCGCCGACACCCAGGCACCGTCTGTGGTTAGTGGCCAGGTTATGCAGGCGGTGGAAACGGCACCGCCATCGTTTCCCTGGATGCTGGTTTTTTCATTTGTCCTGTTGGGGGCAGCCACCTTGTATGGTGCCCTGCGCCAATGGCGCGGGACCCGTACAGGGCATGCGCATGCATAATTTTTTTTGGAGTATTAAATGAACTTTCTTGAATCAGGCCTGTACGAACTTGCCAGTCTTTTCCTTGCACCCGTACTTGTAATGATTTTGTTGTGCCTGTTGTATTCCTTCGCTTCGCTGGGTGGCTTTGCGGTTGAGTGGTGGCAAAGACGCCAGCAACGTGCGCAATGGGTGCTACGCCGGCGGCATGCCAGCCATGGTGGCACTGCAGATGATCTGGAACTATGGATTATGCATCGCCTGGAACTGTTGCGTATTGTGTCGCGCACGGCACCCATGCTGGGTTTGATTGCCACCATGATACCCATGGGGCCAGCCTTGCTGGCGCTTGGCGGGGGCAATGCCGCCGGTGTTGGCGAGAACCTGGTGACCGCTTTTTCTGCGGTTATTTTGGCATTGATTGCCGCCAGCATTACGTTTTTCATTTTGACGGTGCGGCGGCGCTGGCTGTTACAGGAACTGCGTGAGCTGGAACGCCAGGGCCTGCTTGTCATGCAGGAGGCCTAAGCATGCGATTTCTGGAATCTGATGACGCAGACGATCCCATCCTTTCGGTGGTTAATATGATTGACCTGTTTCTGGTGGTGATTGGCATTTTGATGGTGGTGGTTGCCCTTAACCCGCTTAATCCGTATGCCGCCCAGGATGTGATTGTGATTGAAAATCCTGGCAAGGCCAATATGTCCATGACGATTAAAGAGGGTGAAGAGCTGACCCGTTATGAGTCCAATGGTGAAATCGGGCAGGGGCAGGGTGTAAAAGCCGGCATTACCTACCGGCTTGATGACGGGCGCATGATTTATGTGCCTGAAACGGTTGCCGCCCGTTAAAAAAATCTTCGTTATTTAACGTGCTAGCCGTTTGCCCTGGATAGGGTGAACGGTTTTTAATTAATTTTGGTGCCGGTAGTCTTGGTAAGGTTTTGCCATTTGATGGCTTCCTGTTTGATGAAAGCCGCGAAATCTTCAGGGGTATCGTGTACGGAGCCAGAACCGGTTTCATCCTGAATGCGTTTGTATTCTTTTGTTTGCATGAAATCAAGGATGGTCCAGTTCAGTTTGTTGATGACATTCGTTGATGTGTTGGCAGGTGCAAACAGGCCGTACCAGGCAGAGATTTTCACGTCTGGCAGCCCGGCTTCGGCAAACGTGGGTACATTGGGCAAGAGCTTGGAGCGTTCAGGGCTGGTAATGGCGATAGGGCGTACTTTGCCTGCCCTGATATGCGGCACAATGGCAATGGTGCTGTCGAACATCATCGTGACGCGACCCCGCAGAAGGTCTGCGATGGCCGGTGCGGTACCCCTGTAAGGGACATGGATCATATCCAGTTTGCCGTTTATCCGAAAAAGTTCGCCCGCCAGATGTTGCGTGGTGCCATTGCCGGCAGAAGCCCAATGAAAGTTGCCGTTCTGCCCCTTGATGTATGTTAGCAGTTCCTGCAGATTATGGGCCGGAACGGTTGGGTTCACCACCAATACCAGTGGCACTTGCAACAGGCTGCTGATGGGCGTGAAGTCTTTCTGGGCGTCATAAGGCATTGCTGCGTTTACATAGGGGTTGATGACGATGGGGCCACTGGAAGTAAACAATAAAGTGTGACCATCGGGCCTTGCCTTGGCCACCATGTTGCTACCGATATTGCCACTTGCACCGGACTGGTTTTCAATGATTACCGGGCGGCCCAGTACTTTTTGCATATGTGCGGCCAGAGGGCGGGCCCCCATGTCTGAAGGGCCGCCGGGTGGCCAGGGCACCACCATGGTAATGGTATGTGACGGGAACGAGTTTGCCTTGGCAGCGCCGCTTGAAACGGCTATTGCCATGCCTGCTGCCGCCAGAAAGGATTGCCATTTTATTTTCATTATTGGTCTCCTTTGGTTGTTTGTTTCATTATTAAAATATTCGGAGTTTCTTGTAAGTGGTTTTTACCATGATGTGGAATTTGGCGAAGTATAGGACAAATTATTGTTTTTAACCATCCATCAGGTGCATACCAGCTTTGCTTTGGCCGTGCCTTGATGGCACCAGGCTGAGGTGCCAGGACTTGGTACTGTGTAAAAATCTCCCCCGCCAGACCGGTAGGTCAGTGGTGGGAGCAGGTTAAACCGGTGCATTGTCAATTCTGGACAAGTCATCATTCACCGCAAATATTTTTCCATTCACATGGGGAATGCCAAAGCTCTTCAAACGGGCGGCGTGCATGTCCAGATAGGCCAGGGCACTGGATTTGTCCTGAAACAGGTAAATACCACCGGCCTCATTGGCACTTTCATTTTCTGTCCATATTTTCCAGATCAGACCGGGTTCTTTCGCAATAGATTGGGCCAGCTCATTCATTATTCGGGTCATTTCCTGACCCCAGGGGCCGGTGTAGGGGAAGTCAACTTGGAGCAGGTATTTCATGTTTGCATGATTCCGTAGTTAGGGATGAAAGTCTCTAGTGTACTACCCAGAACTGCTTCCTCCAATGTTCTGCAAAGCAGGGTGTCTATGTGCGGGCAGCTAAACGGCTGTATGGCAAAGCTGGTATGTACCGGGCGCATGGGTGGATTCATTGGCATGCCATATACTGCGAAACCATAAGGCTGCAATCACATTTTCACAAGCAGTCCGGTTTCAAATTATCGGGTTCATATGCGTACACAATTATTTAAGAACTATATAGGTGGTCAGTGGGTGAGCGCTGAATCAGTCAGCACCAACCGTAATCCATCCAATATTAAAGACATTATTGGCGATTTTGGACAGGCGGATCTTGAGCAGGCGAAAACTGCCATTCAGTCTGCCAGGGATGCGTTCCCAGCCTGGGCCATGTTTTCCATGCAAGAGCGTTCCAATATCCTGGCCCGTGCCTCGGCCGAAATTCTGGCCCGCAAAGATGAGCTGGGCCGGCTGCTGGCCCGTGAAGAAGGCAAAACATTGCCTGAAGCAATTGGCGAAGTGGCCCGTGCCGGGCAGATATTCGGCTTTTTTGCCGGAGAAGTCTTGCGCATGGCCGGTGAAAAACTGCCTTCGGTACGCCCCGGGGTGGATATTGAAATTACCCGCGAACCTTTAGGCGTCATTGGTATTATCACGCCCTGGAACTTCCCGATTGCCATCCCGGCCTGGAAGATTGCGCCTGCCCTGGCCTACGGCAATACCGTTGTATTCAAACCGGCCGAACTGGTGCCAGCCAGTGCATGGGCACTGGTGGATATCCTGGTGCGGGCGGGTTTGCCTGCCGGTGTGTTGAATCTGGTGATGGGACGTGGTTCAGTGGTGGGTGAGGAAATCGTGACCAGCCCTGATGTGGACGGGGTTTCTTTTACCGGTTCGGTCGCCACCGGGCAGGCTATTGCGGCCAAAGTGGTGGCCCGCATGGGCAAGGTACAACTGGAAATGGGCGGCAAGAACCCGCTGGTGGTGACAGATGATGCCGACCTGGATGTGGCGGTGGAATGCGCGATCCAGGGTTCCTATTTTTCAACGGGGCAGCGTTGCACGGCTTCTTCACGGCTGATTGTCACGCCCGGCATTCATGACCATTTTGTCCAGGCCATGCAAGAACGTCTGGCTGCCCTGAACGTGGATGATGCGCTGGCCGCGGGCACCGATATTGGCCCCGTGGTTGACCAGAATCAGCTGGAAACCGACCTGTCTTATATCAATATTGGTGTGGAAGAAGGCGCGCGCCTGGTGTATGGGGGCGAGCGTTTGCAACGCCAGCATGACGGATTCTACCTGTCTCCGGCCCTGTTTGTGGATGTGGACAATAGGATGCGCATTGCACGGGAAGAAATTTTCGGGCCGGTTGCCGCCGTGATTCGTGCCAGTGATTATGAGCATGCCCTGGCATTGGCCAATGATACGCAGTTCGGCTTGTGTGCCGGGATTGTGACCACCTCACTCAAGCTGGCAACACACTTTAAACGTCATGCCCAGACCGGCATGGTCATGGTGAACCTTGCGACTGCCGGGGTGGATTATCACGTTCCTTTTGGTGGCCGCAAGGGCTCCAGTTATGGGCCTCGGGAGCAGGGCAGGTATGCCGCCGAGTTCTACACCACCGTGAAAACCGCTTATGTGAATGCCTGATTGGCTTTTTGAACTAAAAACCATCAACCCCCCGACTTGATTAACGAGTTTTTCCATTAATACTTGAAGTAGATACATAACATGACGATTGCTCAAACGCCTGATATTCCTTCCCGCAATGGTGGCCAGATTCTGGTTGAGGCACTGCGCTATAACCAGGTTGATACCGTGTACTGTGTACCCGGAGAAAGTTACCTGCCGGTGCTGGATGCCCTGCACGATGCTTCGCAAATCCGCACCATTGTGACTCGCCATGAGGGTGCCGCTTCCAATATGGCCGATGCCTATGGCAAACTCACAGGCCGGCCGGGTATTGCTTTTGTCACCCGGGGACCGGGGGCGACTCATGCCAGTAATGGCGTGCATACCGCCAAACAGGATTCTACCCCCATGATTCTATTTGTGGGCCAGGTGGAAACCACCATGAAAGAGCGTGAGGGTTTTCAGGACGTGGATTACCGCCAGATGTTTGGTGGTCTGGCCAAATGGGCCACCGAGATTGAAGACATTGAGCGTATCCCCGAAGTGGTGGCACGTGCGTTCAGTGTTGCCATGTCGGGCCGGCCCGGGCCGGTGGTAGTGGCTTTGCCCGAAGATATCCTTTTCAATGCGGCCACGGTGGCAGATGCCCCGCCGGTACGCATTAGCCATGCTGCGCCTTCGCAAGAAGACCTTGATGAACTGGCCGGTTTGCTGGCCCAGGCCAAACAACCCCTGCTGGTGTTGGGTGGAACCGGCTGGACACCAAAGGCAAACCGTGATCTGGCCTGTTTTGTTCAAGCTTATAATTTGCCGGTGACCGCTTCGTTCCGTCGTCAGGACTTGTTTGATAATCGCGATGCGCATTATGTTGGCCAGCTGGGCCTGGGTACTTCGCCCCAATTGGCTGAGCGGGTCAAACAGGCTGATCTGTTGCTGGTACTGGGCTCACGCCTGACTGATACCCCTACGGCAGGATACAGCCTGGTCACCTCGCCCAGCCCCGGGCAGACCCTGGTTCATTTACATGTCGACCCGGCTGAACTCAACCGTGTTTTTGTGGCGCATTTGCCCATCAATAGCAGCATGCCGGCAGCTGCAGCGGCATTGGCCCGCCTGAAGCCGCAATCTGAGCCTGTATGGCGTGACTGGACTGCCGCTGCCCGGGCCGACTATATGACGCACTCTACCCCACAGACACCTGTTGCGGATTACAAGGGTGTGGATATGGGGGCGGTTGTGGCGCATTTGAATAATGTATTGCCCGATGATGCGATTATTGCCAACGGTGCCGGTAATTATACCGTCTGGGTACACCGCTTTTTCCGTTACCGCCAGCCTGCCACCGAACTGGCACCTACCAATGGCGCCATGGGTTACGGCCTGCCGGCAGCGATTGCTGCCAAGCTGCATGCGCCTGAAAAAACCGTCGTCTGTTTTGCCGGTGATGGCTGCTTCATGATGTATCCGCAAGAGCTGGCCACAGCCATGCAGTTTGGCGCACCCGTGGTGGTGATAGTGGTCAATAACGGCATGTTCGGCACCATCCGCATGCATCAGGAGCGGGAGTATCCGGGTCGGGTTTCCGGAACGGCGCTGTCCAATCCCGATTTTGTTACGTTTGCCCATGCGTTTGGCGCCTATGCCGAACGGGTGCAGGAAACGGCTGATTTTCCGGTGGCTTTTGAACGGGCACTGGCTTCGGGCAAGCCCGCCTTGTTGGAACTGTGTACCGACCCGGCACAGATTAACCCGCAATTGCGTTTGGCATCCGTATAGGGCACTGGTGGTGTTCACGTAAAATGGCCGGGTTGCAGGGCGGCATCAAGCTCTGTGTCCGGCCAGTACCGGTTTTGTACCAGCTCGGCCACGGTTTGTTTGATGATCTGGTTGATTTGCCAGGTTTCAGAGGATTCCCAGGGGGTTTTGCCCATTAACAGCGCCACACAGCGGCTGATACCCGGGTCGGTAAGACGATAGGTTTTCAGGCGGCCCGCATTCACATCCTCAATGGCTGCGGCCAGCGGCAGGATGGTGCACCCGCAGCCGTCCATGACGAGCTGTTTGGTCATGGTGGTGGAGCCATCGCATTCGAGTGCCAGTTTCAGGGGAAAACCATGCCGTGCCGCCACGGTTTCGGCCATCAGGCGGATGCCATGATGGGTGCTGGGCAAGATCAGGGGGATGTCTGCCAGCTGGCGGACTGGAATGCTATTGGCGGCAGGCAGGGTGAAATCCGGTGGTGTGAGCAGCCATATGCCTTCATGCAGCAAGAGGTCGTAAGACAGGGCACCGACATGTTCAGGTCGATACAGCAGAAGTAAATCAATGTCGCCATCATCAAGATCGCTTAACAGCTGGCTGGCCAGTCCTTCAATGAAACGTATTCGGGTATTGGGGTAACGCGCCCTGAACGCATGATAAAGCCTGCCAAAGGTCATTCTGGCAATCGTGGGTTGGGCCCCGATGTGCAGTCTGGCAGGGCCGGTTCCGGTTTCTTTTTGCATGGCCCGCATGGCGGTTTCCAGTGTGCTGGAAATGGTTTGGGCATAAACCATTAATTGCTGCCCGCGTTCAGTCAGCGTTACACCACGCCCGCTGCGATGGAACAGGCGGCCGCCCACCTCGGATTCCAGCAGGCTTACCCGCCGGCTCACCGTAGACTGGTCCATCCCTTTTTCAATGGCAGCACGGGAAATGCTGCCTGCGTGCACAACCGCGGCAAATAGTGCCAAATCATCTGAGTTCATGAGGAGATTTTAGCAAAGATCCGGGTGAGTTCTGTTTTATGGCATAACCGCTTACTGCTGCAGGCTTAAAGCCGAATTCTCCAAATGGGTTTTCAGGCTTTGTTCCAGACCCAGCTGGCGTGCCAGTTCGTCCAAATAGGCCCGCTCCATGAAGCTGTCGGCGCCGTTCACCAGCACGCTGGCCATATAGGCCTCGGCCGCCTGTTCGGGTGTTTGCACCAGTTTGGCAACGGCAGCCGGGTCGGCAGGGCCGTTAAGCTGGGCACGAATCCAGGCGTGCTCATCGGGGGATGCATCCAGGCGGTCAAACTCGGCTTCCAGCAAGCGTTGTTCCTCTGCATTGATATGGCCATCAGCCTTGGCAGCGGAAATCATTGCGATCAGAACCAGCTTGCTATGTTGTTCCAGTTCGGGAGCAGGTAGCTGGTTGAACGCCTGGGTTTGATGGGCGATTTGTGCAGGTGCTGGGGTGGCAGGCGGCTGGCTGGATGCTTGCGGTGCCTGGGTTTTGTTTTCTTTCCACTGGCCATAAGCATGGTAGGCGGCAGCCCCTAAAGCGGCCACGCCACCATAGGTGGCCACCTTGCCACCGATTTTCCTGAATTTCTTGTTACCCATTAATAAGGCAAGTGCCCCGCCGGTAAGGGCGCCACCGGCAAAGCCTTTAAGGCCGGACGAGCCGTTTGAGGTAGAGGCAGGGTTGGCCTGGGATGTGTTTTGGCCAGAAACCAGGCCCTGCGCAGATTGCATTAATTGCTGTAAAACGTTTTGTATGGACATCTATTACTCTTTATTGAAAATATGCATTCCCACGCGGAGCGTGGGAACGAGGAAATAGTCAGGGTTAGATGCTAACCAGCACAATTGGTTCATGAAATGTCACCGGCAATGTGAAAATGACCTCCATGCCGGTGTCCTAATGATTTGCCTTCTACTCCACCGTCACGCTCTTGGCCAGGTTCCGGGGCTTGTCCACATCGGTTCCCCGTGAGCAGGCGGTATGATACGACAGCAATTGCAGCGGAATGGTATGCAAAATGGGAGACAGTTTGCCATAATGTTCCGGCATGCGGATTACATGCATGCCTTCACTGTTTGCAATTTTTGAATCATTATCGGCAAACACATACAGTTCGCCTCCCCGGGCGCGCACTTCCTGCATGTTGGACTTGAGTTTTTCAAGCAGCTCGTCTTTGGGGGCAATGGTGACCACTGGCATGTGTTCGGTAACCAGGGCCAGCGGGCCGTGTTTCAGTTCACCGGCCGGGTAGGCTTCGGCATGAATATAACTGATTTCCTTTAATTTTAAAGCACCTTCAAGGGCGATGGGGTAGTGCATGCCCCGGCCCAGGAACAGGGCGTTTTCCTTGCTGGCGAAGCGGTCGGCCCAGGCCATGATTTGCGGTTCCAGTGCCAGCACGGCACTGATGGCGGTGGGCAGGTGGCGCAGCTGTTTCAGGTAATCAGCTTCTTTTTCTTCGCTAATGCGGCCTTTTACCTGGGCCAGGGCCAGGGTCAGCAGGAACAGGCCCACCAGCTGGGTGGTAAAGGCTTTGGTGGATGCCACGCCAATTTCAACGCCGGCGCGGGTAATGAAGTTCAGCTTGCATTCGCGTACCATGGCGCTGGTTTGCACGTTGCAAATGGTCAGGGTGTGCTCCATGCCCAGGGAACGGGCGTGTTTCAGGGCGGCCAGCGTGTCGGCGGTTTCGCCTGATTGGGAAATGGTCACAACCAGGGTTTTGGGGTTGGGCACGCTGTCGCGGTAACGGTATTCGCTGGCAATTTCCACATTGACCGGGATTCTGGCAATGGATTCTATCCAGTATTTGGCCGTCAGGCCGGCGTAAGAGCTGGTGCCACAGGCCAATATCAGGATATTGTCAATGTCATTGAAAATCCGGTAGGCTTCATTGCCGAACAGCTCGGGGGTGATGCTGTCAATATCCTGCAGGGTATCGCCCACAGCACGGGGCTGTTCAAAAATTTCTTTTTGCATATAGTGGCGGTAAGGACCCAGTTCAGCGGCGCCGGTATGGGCATGAACCGTGTGCACCTTGCGTTCAACGGGTTTGCCGCTGGCATCGACAATCCACACCTTGGACAGTTGCAGGTCGATGACATCACCGTCTTCCAGGTAAATGATCTGGTCGGTGGTGCCAGCCAGTGCCAGGGCATCCGAGGCCAGGAAATTCTCATTGTTGCCAATGCCCACGATAAGGGGTGAACCCTGGCGGGCGCCCACGATGCGATGCGGTTCATCACGGCAGAAAATGGCCAGTGCATAGGCACCGGTCAGGCGCTGCACGGCCTGCTGCAGCGTTTCAAAAAGATCGCCGTTATACAGGTGGTTGACCAGGTGGGCAATGACCTCGGTATCGGTCTGGCTTTCAAAAGTGTAGCCCAGGGCCTTCAGTTCTTCACGCAGTTCGTCGTGGTTTTCAATAATGCCGTTGTGCACCAGGGCAATGCGGGGTTCCCCTTTGTCCTGCCCTGAAAAATGCGGGTGGGCATTGTGGGTCGCAGGGGCGCCGTGGGTGGCCCAGCGGGTGTGGGCAATGCCGGTAAAACCGCTTAAATGGTCTTCCCTGATTTGCATTTCCAGCTCTGCAACACGTTGGGTGCTGCGGGTGCGCCGTAATTGGCCATCAATATGCAGGGCCACACCGCATGAGTCGTAGCCACGGTATTCCAGGCGTTTCAGGCCTTCAACAAGAACAGGGGTAATATCTCTTTGCGCAACAGCACCAACGATTCCACACATGTGAAAACTCCGTTAGGATAAGTAAAAATGCTATTCTGCCCTGTATTGGAAGAAATTAAATTTCTAAATTGATGTATTAATAACTGAATATTTCATTTTTGGCATTCATATTAATATAATTTCATTTATTTAATAAACATGAAATTTAATTTCAAATAAGGAAGACCCATGTTTGAATTGGATGAATTGGATAAACGTATATTGCAACAGTTGCAACGAGACAGTTCTTTAACTAACCAGGAACTGGCGGAAAAAGTGCATGCCTCTGCCCCAACCTGTTTGCGACGGGTGCGCAACTTGCAGGAAAACGGGGTCATCCAGAAGCAGGTGGCCATTGTTGACCCGCAAAAAACGGGCAGTACCCTGACGGCAATTGTTGAGGTGAGCCTGGATGTCCAGACGGCGGAAGCCAATACGGCTTTTGAGAAAGAGGTGAATGGGGAAAATGCTGTTTTACAATGTTACCGCGTTTCAACAGGGCCGGATTTTATCTTGGTGATCCAGGTAGCTGATATGCCGGCCTATCATGAGCTGGTGCATCGCTTATTCACGGCCAGGAAAAACGTACGTAATGTTCGCACGTTTTTTTCGGTCAATCGCAGCAAGTTTGAAACGTATATTAACGACCTTTAGCCAGCAGCTTTTCATAGGCATGCAGGTAGCGCTGGCCCATTTTTTCCACATTATGTTCGTCAATAACATAGGCGTAGGCTTTTGCAGCCATGCTGGTGGCATCTTCCGGGTGCTCCAGAATGGTATGCATGCCTTCGGCCAGGGCCTGGCTGTCACCCACTTCGCATAGAATGCCCCGGCCATCGGCCAGGACTTCTTTCAGGCCACCCGCATTGGTGGAGACAACCGGTACGTGCTGCAGGAAGGCATCAAATACACTGCCGCCCACACCTTCAAATTTGCTGCTCATGACAAAGACATCAAGGGCACTGTAATAGTCCTCCACTTGCTTGCGAAAACCGGTTAATACATAAACGTTTTCAAGAGATAATTCTTTGATGAGGGCTTTACAGGCTTCTGACTGGTCTCCGTCGGCACCAAAATGCAGGAAAACAAAGTCTTGTCTGAGACGGTGCAAATGGCCAATAGCCCGTATCAGGGTTAAGGGGTCCTTTTCCGAGGTGAGTGCGGCTGCGGTTGCCAGGATTTTTTTATCTTTAAGGTTGAATTCCTGTATGAGTGCCTCGGCCCTTTCTTGGTTGGCAGTGTAGGTGGATGGGATGGCGCTGGGAATCACGATGGAGTCTACGCCCAGTCGTTTGGGTTCTTCTGTAGATGCCTTACAAACCGATACGAACAGGTCAACCCGTTTCCATTTCAGGGCGGTGATACGTTCTTTATTGGGTGCAATATCAAAAGCGGTGCGACGGGTATAGACTGTTTTGGTATGGTGAAACAGCTTGCTAAGCACCAGCCAGGTAAGGGTATTGGCTGTTTGCGAATGAATAATATCGAAATTTTTTGCTTCTCGGATTAAAAAGGGCAATTGTTGCCAGGCTTTTTGTAGTGTGTAGACGGTAAAACCTTCGGCTATTGCCTGTTTGGATAGCGTATTGTTTGCACGGGTCAGCAGGGCTACCTCATGCCCGGCCTTGCGAAATTCCTGCATGCTGAATAGGGTCTGTCGCTCACCGCCACGCCAGCCTTTTTCAAAATTCATTTGTAATATTTTCATAAGAACTCCGGAGTAAAGCGGTGGGGTAAAGCCCCTGATGTGTTGAGCTGCATGAAGGCTACACAGGTTTGATAGTCAGGGTGAGAACAGGGATTTCAGGGAGATGACAGTAAAAGCGGATGACGTGGTTATGGCGTGTCTTCCTTTTGCTTTTCCCGGTTTTTCAGCCATAAAATGGCATGCTTGTTAAAGACGGACTGTACTGACAGTACGGCCAGCAGCAGGCCGGCCTTGCCATCCAGAAAACCGCGTTTGATAAAGTAAGTCCTGAAAAAACGGCCAATCGAATGCATCATGACCGAAGCCAGGCTGTTTTTCTTGCCTTTGCGAAAACGCTGTTCGGCCCAGGCTTCGGCATAGTTGGCTGACTTCACCAGGTATTCGTGTAGATTATTGTAGGTGTAATGCAGCATGTCGCCTTTGAGCGGTTTTACTTTTGTACCGGCCGGAATGATGACGTTTTCATGAACCAGGGCATCATCAAAGCGGGTCAGGGCAGTGGGGTAAAAACGTTCGACATAGCCAGGATACCAGCCACTGTGATGAATGAACTGCCCAAAGGCCCAGCTGAGCCGGGCTACTTCAAAAATGGTGTTTTCGGGTGGGTTGGCCAGGACTTCCCGGATGCTGGCGGCCAGTTCCGGTGTGAGCTGTTCATCGGCATCAATCCACAGTACCCAGTCGGCCGTTACGTACTGCTGGGCCAGCTGGCGTTGGCGTCCAAAGCCAGGCCATTCGGTATTTATATAAAATTTGTCAGTGTAACGGCGGGCAATGGCTTCGGTGTCATCGGTACTGCCTGAGTCAAGAATGATGATTTCATCGGCAATCTCCTTGACCGAGTCCAGACAGGCAGCCAGCATGCGTGCTTCGTTCTTGACAATCAAGGCAACCGCCAGGGTGGTTTTTTGAGTGGTCATAGTTGAATTCAAATAACAGCGGTGTCCATCTTTTTGAAATAACGGATCAGGTTGATGAGAACCGCGATGATGGTAACGATAGCCGATGTGGCCAGCGCATAAATGGCTCCTTCATTCTGGCTGATGGAAAAACATAAAGCCACGATTGCCGCACCAACGCCCTGGCCAAAGAGGCGGGTGGTTGCCTGGGTACCACCGGTGGCACTACTGCGGTGGATGGGTGTGGAGAGCAGTATGGCTTTGTTGTTGGGGGTTTGGAAAAAGCCAAAACCCATGCCAGTCAGGAACATGTACAGGCTGATAAGGGTCAGCGGGCTTGGATTGGGCAGTAACAGCAGGCCGCCAATACCTATAAACATGATGGCGGCTCCGATGCCAGATAACAATGACGCAGGGAAGCGGGCGGAAAGACGTGCCGCCAGAGG
Source organism: Advenella sp. EE-W14 (assembly GCF_012923605.1). Lineage (NCBI taxonomy): Bacteria > Pseudomonadati > Pseudomonadota > Betaproteobacteria > Burkholderiales > Alcaligenaceae > Advenella > Advenella sp. EE-W14. Next base: position 107,201 of record NZ_JAAVNG010000004.1, read on the forward strand.
CGCAATAACAATGCTGCCAATGGGCCATGTGCTGAACAAAATACCTACTGTGCCCAGAGGTAGCCCCAAGATATTCTGAAAATAAAATGGCAGGGCCAGCATGGCAGAAGTGGCTGCCATGAACGTCAGGGCCGATACCATAATGGCATAGCGGAACGTATGAATGCGGAACAGATCAATGGGGACCAGTGGCGCGGTTTGGGGTGTCGATCGGCGAATAAGTAAAATGGCACAGAGCAGGGACAGCAGCAAGACAATGCCGGCTACTAAGGGTTCGTTTCCCGATTCATCAAGTGCCCAAAGAAACATGCCAAAAGTAAGCATGTTCAGGACAGCGCTGATATAGTCGAAAGGTGCGGTGACTTTAGGGATGAGCGGTAAAAAACGTGCTGCGTACAATGCCACGAGGCAAAATGGAATGGTAAAAATGAAAATCCACTTCCAGGGCGCGATGGTGATGATAAAGGCCCCGATTGAGGGACTTAACACGGCCATTAAACCAACCGTCATGGCATTCAGGCTGATACCGGCCGCCAGCTTATGGGGTGGGTAAATATTACGCACCATGCCGCCAAACAGGCACATGACAGAAGAAGACCCCAGCCCTTGTATGATTCGGCCAAGTACTAACAGGGCAAGAGAATCGGCCATTGAGCAAATAAAGGCACCGGCAATGAACACGGAGATGCCGATCCGGTACATCAAGGTAAAACCAATGCGCTCGGCGACGGCTGAAAAGGGTAATAGCGTGGCAATGATGGAAATGGTGTAGGCATTGACAATCCAGATGGAGGTGGATGGCAGAATACCCAAATCATCGGCGATGGTTGGCAGGGCGATATTGGCAATACCTGCGTCAAGTACGGTAATGCTGATCGCAAGCAATACGCCCAGCGCAGCCCAGTAACGGGCTGGCGCAGGCAGACCGCAAGGTTTTGGCGCCGGGGAGGGAGGGGCCGGTGTTACCGGCTCGTTGGCATTCATGCTTTTTTATCGGGACGTTTCCAGTTTTGCCGGCTTTCCTGTTTCTTGGTGGTTAATGTCAGGGTATTGGCGGGCGCCTCCTTGACCAGGGTGGTGCCCGCGGCCAGTGTTGCGCCTTGATGGACAGTTACCGGGGCCACCAATTGCGTGTCTGAACCAATGAAAGCGTCATCCTCAATGATGGTCTGGAATTTGTTGATTCCATCGTAGTTGCAGGTAATGGTACCTGCACCAATATTAACGCGCTGACCGATCTGGGCATCGCCCAGATAGCTGAGGTGATTGGCCTTGCTGTTGGCACCCAGGGTGGTTTTTTTCAGTTCAACAAAGTTGCCGACATGCGAGTGTGCACCCAGCCGGGTGCCGGGGCGCAGGCGGGCATAAGGACCGATGACGGCGTGTTCCGCGGCTTCGGCTTCCTGCAGGTGGCTGAATGCCTCAACCCGGGTACCCGCACCCAGTTTGACATCACGTAAAACGCAATGTGGGCCAATGTGTACACCGTCGGCCAGTTCAACATGACCCTCAAAGATGCATCCTGCGTCAATGAAAACATCCCGGCCGCATTTCAGGCTGCCGCGCAAATCGAAGCGGGCCGGATCGGCCAGGGTGACACCGGCTTCCAGCTGACGCCTTGCCTGTTCGGCCTGCCATGCACGTTCCAGCTGAGCCTGCTGGATACGGCTGTTGACGCCCAGTGTTTCCCAGGGGAAGTCGGGTTGGGCGGCGCTTACGGTAATGCCATCCTGTACGGCAAGGGCAATGATGTCGGTCAGATAGTATTCGCCCTGGGCATTATTGTTGCTAATGCGGCCTAGCCAGTTTTTGAGCAAACCGGTGGGGGCGGCAAGAATACCGGTATTGACCTCAGTGACCGCGCGCTCTGCCTCGTTGGCATCCTTGTGTTCAACAATACGGATAACATTGCCGGCATCGTTACGAATGATGCGACCATAGCCGCTGGGGTCGGACAGGGTTTCGGTCAACACCGCTACCCCTTGGCCACGGGCCTGCAGCAGGCGTTGCAGGGTTTGTGCCTGAACCAGAGGCACATCGCCATATAACACCAGCGTGGTGTCTTCCGGTGCCTGGCCACCTGTCAGGAAGGGCACGGCCTGCTGGACGGCGTGACCGGTGCCTTGCTGGGGTTGCTGAAGCGCAAACTCGATACCTGGCATATGGGCAAAGCCGGCTTTGACGGTTTCGGCGCCATGACCCACCACAACGGTAATGCGGGTGGGATTCAGCTGCCTGGCACTCTCTATGACATGCGCAAGCATGGGTTTGCCGGCCAGTGTATGTAAAACCTTGGGTAAGTCCGACTGCATGCGTTTGCCCATGCCGGCGGCAAGAATGACGATATTGAGTGACATAATATTTTGTAGTGATGCGTTGTAAATAATGATTACCGAATTATTGCTTACTTTAACCGGAAACCGTTGCCCTTAAGTGTGGTTTCCGGTAGGTCGGATCATTTTTTTGCGGGTGTTGTCGTTTTTCTGGCGGTGGTTTTTCTGGTGCTGGTCTTGGCAGGGGCGGCAGCGGGCCCGGTACCGGTTTCAGGCTTGTTGTCGGTGTTGTCTTCGGGACTTGGCTGCAAGGTGGCAGCGGTTGCCTGGGCCAGTTGGTTGAACTGGTTTTGCAGCATATTCCACCAGGCACTGGCGGCCGAGCTTAAGGCATCACTGCCGCTGGCAGTGCTTGCCGTCTGGTTGTCTGTTGCCTCATCAGTGGTTTTGGGTTTCAGGCCGAGCACTTCATCGAGTGTGGCCTGGCCTTTATGTTGTTCGGCAACGGCGCTGACAAATGAGTGCATGGTGGCAATGCTGGCACGCTGGATTTCCATGCCCTGAATGGTGCTGGAAAGCATTGAAAGGTTAAGCTTCAACCAGTTCTCAACGGTTTTCAATTCCTGGATGCGTTTGTCCAGTTCTTCGGGGTTAAGCGTGGTGCCGGCCATGGGAAACGTGGCGGGTGTGCCGGTTTGGGCAAAGGCCTGCCATGCCTTGCCCATCATTTCCATACTGCTGATAAGGGGATTGCCTGCCGTGATGCCATCCTGCCCAAAACCGGGAAGAACAAAAGGGTTGGTGTTTTGTGAACTCATGAGTGATCTCCTTTGTGAATTAAGGCAGCTGATGCAACAGTCGTTTGGCGGGCTGGTTGACCAGTCCGTCAAGAAGGACAATGGCGGCTTCAACTGTGATTACCCGGCGGGCAATCATGTCAAGAACTTCTTCCTGTTCAAATATCCTGATTTCAGACACTTCACCGTCACGGTTGGCGGGTTGGGTATGTGGCAGGATAATGCAGTCACTTACTATGATATCCTCAACCTGATAGCCCTCGGGCAAGCGACGGTGCATTTGCAAAATAGTACGCAAGGGTGTGCGGATTTGCAAATCGGGCTCTTCCAGTCCGGCCTCTTCATCACTTTCGCGCAAAAGCGCCTGTTCCAGGTCTTCAATTCCGTTGGCCAGGCCGCCGACCAGGGTGTCCCACATGCCGGGGTCGGTGGCTTTGGTGGATGCACGTTTTGCCAGGTAAATTTTCAGGTCGGGGGTCCAGGCATTCAAGTGTACGGCACGGGTTAACAGGCCAAGCGGACGCATGGCTGCCCGCTCGATGACACCAATGGCCTGTCCTTCGGCATATACATTAAGCAGTTCATCGCGCCAGGCTCGGGTGCAATTGGCCCGGTGAAGACAAGTGGCGATACTGGCCAGAAGGCGATCCAATTCAGTTCTGGAGATGTCCGGACTGGCAATATGAAATCCGCTGGCGCTCTGGTAAACCTGCGGGTGATTACGCAAGGCGGTTTGTGCCTCGGCCGTAATAAAACCGGCTGATTTTCCGGCAATAAGCAAAGGAAGGGAATGTCTATGAGGGAATTCCTGTATTTCTTGCTGTAGCCCTTGATAAAGTTCAGTTAATTGCTTCAAATTACTATGAGTTACGTATCAAACATGCAACGATTGTAGCCTTTATGCTGTATATGCAGTAACTTTAATCTGTGTTTGTATGGTTAAATGAATGCGCTATGATGTAAATCAATACGTTGTAGAAAAAATTTGTGCCACTAAATAATAAATCTGTACCTGAATATTCAGTGTAGTAGATAGTAATAAAAAATGATATTTGGGTGCAACAGCAAGAGGTCAACATGAAAAAGTTGAGAGGGTTGCTAGGCATTACCGTATTCATTGGCAGCACAACGGTATTCGCCCAAACAGGAGACATGCCAGGGGGTCCCAAGGTTGCACAGATTAATCTGACGCCAGGGGTAACAGAAATTGCCGCTGATATTTATTGGCTGCACTGGATGATGCTGATTATTTGCACGATTATTTTTATCGGCGTATTCGGGGTCATGTTCTATTCCATCTGGGCCCATCGAAAATCAAAGGGTCATAAGGCGTCCGTTTTTCACGAGCATTTAGGCGTTGAAGTGGCCTGGACGGTCATTCCCTTCATTATTGTGATCGCCATGGCATTGCCCGCCACCAAAACGGTGGTTGCCATGAAAGACACATCCAGTGCCGACCTGACGGTCAAGGCAACGGGTTATCAGTGGAAATGGGGTTATGAGTATCTTGACGGTCCTGCCAAAGGGGTCAGTTTTCTATCGAATCTGTCTACGCCTGTTGCTGAAATTATGGGTGATGCCAAAAAATCAAATACTTACCTGATGGAAGTGGATCAGGAAATGGTCGTGCCAGTTGGCAAGAAGATACGTGTGGTCGTTACTGCTTCCGACGTCATTCATTCCTGGTATGTACCCGAACTGGGGGTCAAGCAGGATGCCATTCCGGGCTTTTTGCGCGATACCTGGTTCCGGGCTGATCAGATCGGAACGTTTCGTGGACAGTGTGCTGAATTGTGCGGTCAGAACCACGCCTTTATGCCGATTGTCGTGCGCGTTGTGTCCGAAGATGATTTCGCATCCTGGTCAAAAGAGCGCAAAGCGCTGGCATCAAAATAAAAGCCCCGGATTTATTCAGATACTTATTTAACCGGTCAACACTATAGGCCGGGACTATGCAGGTAAGGAGGACAATATGACTAGCGTAGCAGTCGGTCACGCCCAGGATCTCGTTCACGACGATCACGATGCCAAGCCCAAGGGTTGGCGACGGTGGCTTTTTGCCACCAACCATAAAGATATTGGCCTGATGTACCTGATCTTTTCGTTCATTTCCCTGATGGAAGGCGGCACCCTGGCGCTATTGATACGGATTGAGCTATTTGAGCCAGGCGTGCAGTTCTTTCAGCCGGACCTGTTTAACCAGTTCACCACCATGCATGGCCTGATCATGATTTTCGGGGCGATCATGCCCGCGTTGGTGGGTTTTGCCAACTACATGATTCCCTTGCAGATTGGTGCATCGGATATGGCTTTTGCCCGCATGAACAACTTCAGCTTCTGGCTGTTGCCGGTGGGGGGCATTTTGTTGACCGCCTCATTCTTTGTTCCCGGTGGTGCCACTGCCGCGGGTTGGACGATGTATGCGCCTTTGTCCCTGCAAATGGGGCCGGGTATGGATATGGCCATTTTCGCCATTCATATTCTGGGTGCCTCTTCCATTATGGGGGCGATCAATATTATTGTCACGGTGCTGAATATGCGTGCACCAGGCATGACCCTGATGAAAATGCCCTTGTTTTGCTGGACCTGGCTGATTACCGCTTATCTGCTGATTGCCGTGATGCCCGTGCTGGCGGCGGCAGTGACCATGCTGCTGACAGACCGTCATTTTGGAACCGGGTTTTTCAATGCGGCAGCCGGGGGCGATCCGGTGTTGTATCAACATGTGTTCTGGTTCTTCGGGCATCCTGAAGTTTACATCATGATTCTGCCGGCCTTTGGTATTGTGTCAGCCGTCATCCCCACTTTTTCGCGTAAAAAACTGTTTGGCTATGCTTCCATGGTGTATGCCACCTCGGCGATTGCTATTCTCTCATTTATTGTGTGGGCACACCATATGTTTGCAACAGGTATGCCGGTCACCGGACAGTTGTATTTCATGTATGCCACCATGCTGATTTCCATTCCAACCGGGGTGAAAGTGTTTAATTGGGTGGCCACCATGTGGCGCGGTTCATTAAGTTTTGAAACGCCCATGCTGTTTTCAATCGGTTTTATTTTCGTATTTACCATTGGCGGCTTTACCGGCCTGATTTTGGCGGTAGCCCCCATTGATATTGCCGTGCACGACACTTATTATGTGGTGGCACATTTCCATTATGTGCTGGTGGCCGGATCCCTGTTCGCACTGTTTTCAGGCACCTATTACTGGCTGCCTAAATGGACGGGATATATGTATGACGAAAAACTGGGCAGGATTCATTTCTGGTCAACCATCGTGTCTTTTAACCTGACCTTTTTCCCGATGCATTTTTTGGGTCTGGCCGGTATGCCGCGCCGTTACGTGGACTATGCAACGCAGTTTACCGACTTCCATCAGATTGCCACCATTGGGGCTTTCTGGTTCGGACTCTCGCAGTTGCTGTTCCTGTATATCGTGATTAAAGCGTTCCGTGGAGAAGGGCAGAAAGCAACCGCGCAGGTATGGGAAGGCGCCGAGGGGCTCGAATGGACCTTGCCATCTCCCTTGCCCTACCATACTTTCGAGACTCCACCGGAAATCAAGTAAACCGATTTTTTTATTGACAGGCATAAAGACAATGACACCCGAGCAACGTAGCAAGAACATAAGAACAGGTCTTATATTGGCAGTTGTGGTGCTGCTGCTGTTCTTCTGGACAATAGGCAAAGGCCTGAAGATCGTTTGAGCAAAGGGCACATGAATGAGTGACGATATTAAAGAGCTGGCACAGCGGAAATTGAATTTTTTCCAGACCCTGAAGGCCATCTTGTGGGCTTTTCTGGGTATTCGAAAAGGAGCCGGTTATCAGGAGGATATTTCAAGGCTCAATCCGGTGCATATCATTCTTGCAGGCATTATCGGGGTTCTTATATTTATTTTTATATTGGTGATGGTTGCTCGCTGGGCCATTTCAGGATTGGCCTGATTCCAAATAAAACGTATTTGTACCAAAGGAGAAAGCTATGGGTGCAAGTCACTCCGTTAATGGCAAAGAGGTACCGTATTATTATGTGCCTTCATCTTCGGCACATCCGGCCAGAACCAGTTTTGCCATTTTGATTATGCTGATTGGGGCGGTCGCCTGGATTAACCATGTTTCTTACGGGAACTGGGTTTTTCTGGCGGGGTTGCTGTTATTGTTTGTCATGCTGTTTTTCTGGTTTTCCGATGCCATCCGGGAGTCCGAGAGCGGGCTTAACAGCAAGCGCATTGATGATTCCTATCGTTGGGGGATGGGCTGGTTTATTTTTTCCGAGGTCATGTTCTTTGCGGCTTTTTTTGGTGCGCTTTGGTATGCCCGTGAAATAACCACACCCTGGCTGAGTAATCTGGATCACCAGTTAATGCTGTGGCCGGGTTTTTCAGGTCAATGGCCCAATTTCGGCCCGGCCGGAATTGTTCCGCCTTTTGAAATAATAGGGCCTTTCTGGCTGCCCACCATCAATACGATTTTACTGTTAACGTCGGGGCTGACGCTAACCCTTTCGCACCATGCCTTGCGGGCCAGCAAGCGGGGCAGCAGTATTTTCTGGTTGTTGCTTACCGTGATCCTGGGTTTTACTTTCCTGTATTTTCAGGCCGTTGAATATGGCCATGCTTACTCAGACCTGAACCTGCGTTTTGATTCCGGTATTTATGGCTCGCTGTTTTACATGTTAACCGGATTTCACGGTTTTCACGTATTGTTGGGTGCCACTATCCTGAGCATTATTTTGTTGCGCCTGGTCAGGGGACATTTTACGGCCGATCACCACTTTGGTTTTGAAGGGGCGGCCTGGTACTGGCACTTTGTTGATGTGGTCTGGCTGGGGCTTTATTTGTTTGTATATTGGTTTTGAGCAACCGGTAAGCCTGCAAAAAAGGCCGGTCTGATCCGGCCTTTTGACGTCAAGGTGAAGGGGTGTTGGCTATGGCCTGATGCCTGTGCTGTGGATCCAGCCCATGTAGTTGGCAAACAGCACAAAGGCCAGCAGGGCAATCGAAAGACCCACGCGCAGGGTCAGGGCGTTGACGGTTTTGTTGTTGGTACCTTTGTCCCGCATTAAATAGAAAAAAGCAAGTGCCAGACTGACGATAATGGACAGGAAAACCACCCCGATGAATACATGCATGATTGATGCTCCCGATGGGAAAAATCGAATGAAAGACAGTCAAGCCGTAAAGATAAAGCACTGGCTTGCCTTGGTGTTTTTGGCAATGCTGCTGGTGATTTTTATTTTACTGGGTCAATGGCAATTGCAGCGTGCCAGTGAACGACAGGCCCTTCAGGCCGAGATCGAACATGGGCAACAGCTTTCCACCCTGTTACTTCAAAATGATACACCTGAAAATGAATGGCGGGAATGGCGAACGGTTAGTGTGACCGGTGTGTGGCAACCACAATTCAGTGTGTTGTTAAATCGCAATCATCAGGGCAGGCCGGGCTATTGGCTGGCAACACCCTTGTTGTTGGGACAGGCACCTCATCATAAAGCCGTTCTGGTTTTGCGGGGCTGGTTTGAGCGACGCATTGCACCGGCACCCCTTCCCGATTTTCCGTTAACGGCGGGCACCGTGACGATCCAGGGGCAGCTGTTGGATCATGTGCCAAGGTTGCTTGAGCTTTGGTCGTTATCGGGTGAGAAACAGGCACAATTGCCTGCCCGTCTGCCTTTGTCAGGGTCGGAGTTGCCCCAGGTTCAAAATCTTGAATTGAAAAACATGGCGCAGGCAAGCGGCCTGGTTTTTTTGCCGATGGTAATCCAGCAGATGGGGACAATAGAGGACGGACTGATCCGTGATTGGGCAACACCGCCTGTTGACCATCACAAAAATACGGCTTATGCCATGCAATGGTTTGGGTTTGCCCTGATAGCGCTGCTGGCCATGCTGTTTGTAGGATACAGGATGGGTAGACACTGGAAATCAAGGAGTCAGAATGAATAGTGGGGTATTGGAGATGAAAAAACGGTCCCTGGTGCCTTTGTACCTGATTCTGCTCAGTTGCATTATTCCGTTGGTGGCAGCCGCATTGCTTTATTATGTGCCGGCCTTAAGACCTGCCGGTGCCACCAATTATGGTTCATTCGTGACGCCACAACGGACGATGCCAGCGTCGGCCCAGTTGCCGTTAACGATGCTTGATGGCAAGCCGTTTGATCTGGGGTCACTGAAAGGGCGCTGGGTATTGGTTAGTGCTGATGGTGGTGCCTGTCCGGATTCTTGCGCCACCAAGTTGCATTACACCCGCAATGCCCATGCCAGCCAGGGCAAGAATGTGGAGCGTTTGATGCGCGTCTGGTTTGTGACCGATAACGAGCCCATACCGCAGAAGGTGCTCGATGCGTATAAAGGTACCTTGATGTTACGGGCCGATCCGGTGGCGTTGAGTGCTTTTTTATTGGGCCCGGATGTGCAGGCAGATGCGGTTGAGCTTGAGCGGGAAATGGATAAATACCTGTGGATCATTGATCCGCTTGGCAATTTGATCATGTATTACCCCGGCCAGGACACCGATCCCGTCCGGTTTCGTAACGATATTGCCAAACTACTGCATGTTTCCGTGATTGGGTAATACCATGGCAGCCCGGGTTCGTTCCATTTATCGCCAGCTTGTATTCCTGACCTGGTTTTTTACGCTGGATCTGATTATGTTTGGCGCTTTCGTGCGTCTTACCGATTCAGGTCTGGGTTGCCCTGACTGGCCAGGCTGTTATGGCAAACTCACGCCGTTTGGCGCATCGGGGCAAATTGCCGAGGCGCTGACGCAGCAGCCCTATGGGCCAGTGTCCATGTCAAAGGCGTGGATCGAAATGATTCACCGGTATTGGGGTAGCGTGCTGGGCATGCTGATCATTGCCATTGTAGTCATGGCATGGCGTTATCGAAAGCAGATTGGCCGCCCGGCGGGACTGGCCACTTTTTGTCTGGTGGCGGTCTGTCTGCAGGGTGCGTTTGGTGCCTGGACCGTGACGCATAAACTAATGCCGGTAATCGTGACTGCCCATTTGTTGGGCGGCATGCTGTTGCTGGCTCTTATGAGCTGGCTTGCCGCCCGTGAAAAAGCACATGCGCCGATTCCTGCCGGTATGGTTGTTTATCGGCCCTGGATGTGGTTTGGGCTGCTTATCTTGTTTGTGCAGATTGTGTTCGGGGGGTGGGTCAGTACCAATTATGCCGCCCTGGCATGTATGGATTTTCCCACCTGTCATGGGCAGTGGATTCCCGAGATGGATTTTGTTGGCGGCTATTCGGTTTTTCGTGGTCTGGGCGAATTATCCAGCGGGGAAATGATTTCACAGCAGGCATTGACAGCGATTCACTGGGTGCACCGCAATTTCGCCATCTTTGTCTTCGTGTTCTTGTTTGCCATTGCCTTGCGTCTGCGAAAAGAGCAGGGTTTACGCGCTCCCGCGCAGTGGCTGGTTTTGTTATTATTGATGCAGGTCTTAACCGGATTGAGCACGATATTTTTCCAGTGGCCATTACTCATTGCCGTTTTGCATAATGGTGGCGCCGCAGGTTTGGTGATTGCGGCGGTAACGATACTTGTGCGATTGAGTCGCGCAGGAACTGACTATAAGGTATTGCCATGACGATTGCCTTGACACCGCAAACAGGTTTTTTCCAACAATATTGGGTACTGACCAAACCCCGGGTAACCCAGTTGGCCGTTTTCTGTGCCGTCATCGGTATGTTTTTGGCCTCCAACGGGTTGCCACCGGCCAGTGTGGTGGTGGCGGGAACCTTCGGGATCTGGCTGCTGGCCGCGGCCGCTTTTGCCATTAATTGTCTGATCGAACAGGAAATTGATGCCCGCATGTTAAGAACCCGGCGCCGGGCAACGGCACAAGGTACCATTACTTCACTGCAGGTGGTGCTTATGTCGGGCATGGTGGGTGGTCTGGGCATGCTGGTGCTGTACTGGTTCGTCAATCCGTTGACCATGTGGCTGACATTTGCGACATTTATTGGCTATGCCTTGATCTATACTATTGTATTAAAACCGCGTACCCCCCAGAATATCGTTATTGGCGGCTTATCAGGTGCAATGCCGCCAGCGTTGGGCTGGGCAGCTGTGGCGGGCTCGGTTCCGGCAGAGGCGTGGTTGCTGGTGCTTATTATTTTTGCCTGGACCCCTCCGCATTTCTGGGCGCTGGCGCTGTATCGCAGCCATGATTACCAAAAATCAGGTTTGCCGATGTTACCCATCACGCATGGCAATGCGTTTACCCGCTTGCATATTCTTTTATATACTTTCATGCTTGTGGTGGTCACACTCATGCCTTTTATTATCCGCATGAGTGGTGTGTTTTATCTGGCATCGGCCCTGTTTTTGGGTGGCTGGTTCATCCGGTATGCATTAAGACTGTATAAGGTTTACAGTGATGAGCTGGCCCGAAAAACGTTCCGGTTTTCGATTCTCTATCTGGCGCTGTTGTTTGGCGCTTTGCTGGTGGATCACTGGATGATGATTCTGATGCGATTGTAGGTGTTAAGTAATGAAAAAATCATATAAGGCCAGGAAGCTGGCAGTTAGTCTGGGATTGGCGTTTTCCATGGCATTTGGCTTATCCGCCTGCAAGCAGGAGGTGTTCGAAGCGGCAACCACCCGGTCAATTTCATTTATTGGTTCGGATATTACCGGTACCGGTTTTGGTAAAAACGTCGGTGGTATTAATCAGGATGGCAAACCGGTTTCTTTCGAGGATTACAAGGATAAGGTGGTGGTGGTTTTCTTTGGGTTTACCCAATGCCCCGATGTCTGTCCTACCGCCATGGCGGAGCTGTCGCAGCTCATGACAAAATTCACCCCTGAAGAAGCGGCGCAGGTGCAGGTGGTGATGGTGAGTATAGACCCCGAACGTGATACACCGGAAATGCTCAAGGCTTATGTGTCCGCTTTTGATGAACGTTTCAATGCGATTACCGGCACGCCCGAGCAAATTGCCCGGTTGGCCAAATCCTTCAAGGCCTTTTACAAGAAAGTGGCCCATACCAATGGCACATACTCCATGGAGCACAGCTCCAGCTTATATGTGCTGGATAAAAAAGGTGAGTCCCGTATTCTTTTCAAGCCGGGCACACCTGTTGAAGATATGGAAAAGGATATAAAAAGCCTGTTTTGAATTGTTCATGATCGTGAATCCCAACATCCGGTTTAAGGCCGGATGTTTTTTTGTCGAGGGTGCAGGCAGGACCCGGAAGGTATCCGGAGTCAGTGGGAGAACACCCCTGAATAGACGTTGATGGGCAATAAAATATTTTTATAACGGATCTTAATGTTTTTATTTGCTATTTAATTGTTATTTATTAGGATTTATGTTGTTTGTTTGAAACAAAAATTTACGATTAATGATTAAAATGCATTCATTTATTTGAATGATTGGTTTTCTGTCTTGGCTGGCTTGCTGGTGTTTGTTTAAATAGCATTCTGTAGTTGTCGGGCCGTTCATGGCAAGAGATTTTTATAAATGTACGAATTCATGGTCTGAATTTGTTTTAGGTAGAATTGGTTGGAGTAAGATGAATTTCCACAGAGTAATCGTGACAGCATTGGCAGGCCTTTCCCTGAGTGCCTGTGGGTCACTTAGCAATGTCATGCCCGACGGCACAACCGATAACCCGGTTTTTCCAGATATTCGTAGCATTACTTATGATAATGGAAGGGGAATCGCCCCCAACCCTGAAAACCTTAGTCTGGTGCGTTCAGGCGTAACTAAAGACCAGCTTTATTATTTGCTGGGGCGTCCTCATTTCTCGGAAGGTTTTGCGCCACGTGAATGGGATTTCCTGTTTTACCTGAATACGCCTGGAAAAGGCACAAATAATGTGTCTTCCTGCCAATACAAGATTTTGTTCGACAAGGACATGCTGGCACGCAGTTTTTATTGGAAACCGGTAGGTCCCGATGATGTCTGTTCGAATGAACCCCCTGAAAAAGTCGTTGAGCAGGCACGAAAAGTTACGCTTGAGGCTGACGGTCTGTTTGCATTTAATGGTTCTGGCATCAATGATTTACAGCAACGCGGTAAATTGCGTCTGGAAGCATTAAGCCAGGAAATTCGCAATCAACCAGGCGTCAAATCGGTGTTAATTATCGGTCATACCGATCGACTGGGTCCAGAGGCCTATAACCAAGTCTTGTCGGAAAAGCGTGCAAACAGCGTTGCCGGATATCTGGTGTCCAATGGCGTGCCATCTTCCCTCATTACCGTGCAAGGGCTTGGTGAGTCGCAACCATTGGTGCAATGTGAAGATGTTGGCAACCGTCAGGAACTTATCGCTTGTCTGGCGCCTAACCGCAGGGTTGAAGTGCTGGTGAATCTTGAGGCCAACCAGGACAATCTTGAGGGTAACCAGGGTTGAGTTCACACTCATAAAAAAAAGCACTTCATATGATGAAGTGCCTGAATCATCCGTTTCAAAGGGGGAGGGGAAAGAGGAGAAGCAGAAACGGATGCCAAGCCCCAAAGCCTGCATTGCACAGATATTCTCGGGGCCTATGGTGATTAGGCCTGTAGCACCTGTAATGGTTCAATTTAATCCCGGCTAAATTGTATCAATATGTATGTATTGAATATAAGCCAGGCGTATGAAAATTTAATGCCATGCTTTAAGGCAAGCATGGCATCAGGCAGTACAGCAATAGCGGGCAGGCAATTAATCGCTTAATGCCTTGCGCATTTTTTTCAGGGCTGCCGCCTCGATTTGCCGGATTCGCTCGGCCGATACTCCAAATTCCTCAGCCAGTTCATGCAAGGTGGCACCGCCCTCATCTTGCAGCCAGCGGGCTTCAATAATACGCCGGGCACGGGGATCAAGCAGTGAAAGTGCCTGGGTAATACCCGAGCTTTGCAGCGTGTCGTAGGCATGTTTTTCGATCACTGTGGTGGGCTCGTGGTTGCCCTCGTCTGACAGGTAAGAAATGGGGGCGAATTCGTCATCATCATCGGTTTGTGATTCAAACGACATATCGCGGCCTGAAAGACGGACCTCCATTTCGCTCACATCCTCTGGGCGGACATTCAGTTTGGCGGCAATGCCTTCAATGTGTTCCGGATCAAGAGTTTGGCCATCGGGACGCATGCTGCGCAAGTTGAAAAACAGCTTGCGTTGGGCTTTGGTGGTGGCAATTTTTACCATGCGCCAGTTACGGATGATGTACTCATGGATTTCCGCCTTGATCCAATGAACGGCAAAGGAAACCAGACGTACACCACGGGAAACATCAAAACGTTTGACCGCTTTCATCAGGCCGATATTGCCTTCCTGGATAAGGTCGGCATGAGGCAGACCGTAGCCCAGATATTGACGGGAAATAGACACCACCAGACGAAGGTGCGACATGATCAGGTCACGGGCTGCATCAAGATTGCCTTCTTTTTGCAGTTGTTCAGCCAAACTCTTTTCCTGTTCCGCGGACAGAACAGGTAAACGGTTCACTGCACTAATGTATGCGTCGATGGTGCCCAATGCTCCGGGGTTGGAGATGGCCATGGCAACATTGGGGTTTGACAGTGCAAGCGTTTGATTTGACATAGATTTTGTTTGACTCCGTTGAAATAATATTTTCGTTGTATATATTAGCACTCAATTGAAAAGAGTGCTAATGAGATGCCGGAATCAGGAAAAAGTTCCTGATTCAATGCATTCAATGCATTTAAGACGACGGTTTTTCGGCTGAAAATCTGTCTTAAAGACGCTCGGCATGAAAACGGATATGGTCTTCCATGAACGTAGAAATGAAATAATAACCGTGATCGTATTGCGCGTGACGACGCAGGACCAACGACTGCTTGGCCTGTTCACATGCTGCTTCGAAGGCGTCAGGGTGCAACTGCTCTTGCAGGAAACTGTCTTTCAGGCCCTGATCTATCAGGATCCCCTTAGGAAAAGGATTGTGCAGGGTCTGCATCAGGCAGGAGGCGTCATACGCTTCCCACTGGGTCTTGTCATTGCCCAAATAGCGGGAGAAGGCTTTTTGTCCCCAAGGACATTTGACTGGTGCGGCTACCGGGGCAAAAGCGGAGACGGATTTGAACAGTTGGGGGTTTTTCAGGGCCAGCACCAGGGCACCGTGGCCGCCCATCGAGTGTCCGAAAATACCAATCCGGTCTTTGGCGGCACCCAATGATTCGGCAATTGCATAAAGTTCTTTGGTAATGTAGCTGTACATCCGGTAATTTTTATTCCAGCCGGGCTCGGTCGCGTCCAGATAAAAGCCGGCCCCGGTGCCAAAATCCCAGTGTTCGTCCTCTCCCTCTATACCGGCTCCTCTTGGGCTGGTGTCCGGGGCAATCAGCATGATGCCGTGTTCAGCCGCGTAACGCTGGGCACCACCTTTGATCATGAAGGTTTCTTCGGTGCAGGTCAGGCCGGCCAGGTAAAACAGGGCAGGCAAGGCGCCATTTTCGGCCTGGCGGGGGATAAATACGGAAAAGCGCATAGGCAGTCCGATTTCACTGGACTGGTGTTGGTAAAAGCGCTGTACCCCGTCAAAACAGGCATGTTCGCTGATAATTTCAAGATTCATGTCGTTGACCTCAGAAAATGGGTGGAAGAAAAACAAGTTCACTTAAACACAAAGATTGTACCTGTAGTAGCGCCGGTTTTTCGCTACAATTTGTCTTGTCTATTCTTTGATTGAGCTACCATGGCCCGACTTCCCCGCCTGTATGCCCCACGCATAGCACAATTGGTTCATGCAAGGCTTGTTCATTCTTTCAATACAGCCCCCGATGCGGGAAAACTCATGAATCAGGTTCAGGCCTGGCTGGCCGATCTGGTGAATGTGCATAAAGTGGCCTTGCATGGCTGGACGCTGGTTGATGACAGCATCCTCTTGCTTGCAACACCTGAAAACGAACAGGGTATTTCCCGTGTCATGCAGTCGTTAGGCAGAAACCTGGCGGCCTCGTTGCGATCCGGGCCTGTTTTTCAGGGCCGATACCGTTCTGCCCTGCTTGAGCCCGGGCAGTGGGTGCTGCCAGCCATGGTTTGGATGGAGTCCTTTACCAGTCGCGAGAAAGGCATGGATGCGCCCGAGTTGTGGCCTTGGTCCTCGGCGGGTATTCATACCGGTGCCAGTCTGGGCTCGGTGGCCTGGTTGAGCGATCATGAGGATTATTGGCAGACTGGCAATACCCCATTTGACCGTCAGGCCCGATATCGGGAAATGTTCCACCACGGTTTGTCCATGAATGAAAGTGCCAGGATTGCCGCTGCCCTGGCGGGACAATGGGCGCTGGGTAGCGAGTCATTCCTGGCGTCGCTCTCAGGCAGTGCCAGTCGACGTGTCAGCCCTGGTAAGCGTGGTCGTCCAAGAAAAATCCAGCCCGAATCCGAAGAGACATAAAGGCCTGTTCATTGAACGCTTCTGCTCGTTTGTCATTCTTCTTTATTGTCCTGTTCAAGCTTAATGTTGGAAACGATATACTGTCCAGACATAAAGAATGAAAAATGAAAAGGATGGATATGGACTATTTACTGGCCCTTGACCAGGGAACTTCAAGTTCGCGCAGTATTCTGTTTGACCGGCATGGCAATATTGTCGCCATGGCGCAGCAGGAGTTTCCCCAGTATTATCCGCAATCGGGCTGGGTGGAGCATGAGCCGCAGGAAATCTGGCAATCACAGTTGGCAACCCTGCAGGCGGTTATTCGTCAGTCAGGAGTCAGTCCG
>NZ_JAAVNG010000004.1:124014-157861 GCF_012923605.1 Advenella sp. EE-W14
GCGGGTATTACCAATCAACGGGAAACCACCCTGGTCTGGCATCGTAAAACCGGGCAGGCATTATGTCGGGCCATTGTCTGGCAAGACCGGCGTGGTGAAGCCCTGTGCCGTACCTTAAGGGAAAAGGGGCTTGAGCCGTTTATCCAGGAACGCACGGGCCTGAAACTGGATGCTTATTTCTCGGCCACCAAATTGAGCTGGATTCTTGAAAACGTCCCCAATGCCCGTCAGCTGGCCGAACAGGGAGAATTGGCCTTTGGTACGGTGGACAGCTGGCTGTTATGGCAGTTAAGCAAAGGTCGGGTGCATGCCACCGATGTCAGCAATGCGTCGCGTACCCTGCTGTTCAATATCCGGGAAAATCGCTGGGATCCGGCTTTGCTGGATTTATTCGGTATTCCGGCCAATATGCTGCCCGAGGTGTTGCCATCCAGTGCCTCTTATGGTCAGATGGATGAAGCGATTGCCGGATATGTCATACCGATTGGTGGGGTGGCGGGTGACCAGCAAAGTGCCTTATTTGGCCAGGCTTGTTTCAGGGCCGGAATGGCCAAGAATACGTATGGTACCGGCTGTTTTGCCCTGTTGCACGCGGGTGAGCATTTCAGGGTGTCTGGCAATGGCCTGTTGACCACCCGGACGGCCCGGCATGGTGAGATCCAGGAATATGCCCTTGAAGGTAGCGTATTTGTGGGTGGGGCGGTGGTGCAATGGTTGCGTGATGGCCTGGGCATTATTAACCAAAGTGCCCAGGTGCAGTCGTTGGCCGAATCGGTGCCTGATAGCGGCGGGGTGTTTTTTGTGCCCGCTTTTACCGGTCTGGGTGCGCCGTATTGGGATGCCGATGCGCGCGGAAGCATTACCGGCCTGACCAGGGGTACGACAGCGGCACACATTGCCAGGGCAGCGGTTGAAAGTATTGCCTATCAAAGTGCTGCCTTGCTGGAAGCCATGAGTCTTGATGCCAGGGCAGGCAATGGTGTGCCCTTGCAGGAGTTGCGGGTGGACGGCGGTGCTTGCGTGAATGATGCCTTGATGCAGTTTCAGGCCGATTTGCTGGGGATTCCAGTGGTCCGTCCCCAAATTATTGAAACCACTGCCCTGGGTGCGGCTTATTTGGCCGGCTTGCAGATTGGGCTGTGGTCGGGTACCGATGAACTTTCTTCATTATGGCGTGAAGAGCGCCGTTTTGAGCCGAATATCGGGCGGGATGAAGCGGCCCGCTTAATGGAAAACTGGAACCGTGCGGTTCGCCAGACCGTGGCGATTTAATCGCTGCAGTCTGGCTGTGCTTTGCACGAGACACTTATTCCATGAACCGCATTTGCAACTGCTTGCCCTTGATGGTGCGTTCACGAAGTTTGGTAATCGTGTCATTGGCTACCTTGCGTTCAATGGCAACAAAAGAAACAAAATCATAAATATTGATTTTGCCCACCTGGCTGGCCTGCAGGCCAATGTCTTTGGTTAGGGCGCCCAGCAAGTCGCCAGGGCGGATCTTGTCTTTTTTGCCGGCCCGCAGGCAAATGGTTTTCATGGGCGGCTGTAAAGAACGGGCATTGTCTTTGACCTGGGGTAAATCCTGCCAGTCCAATGGTGCTTCAAGCGTTTTTTCAATGCGTTCCGCCCTGAACCTTTCTTGCGGGCTGCACAAGGTTAATGCCAACCCTTTGGCTTCACTCCTGCCTGTGCGCCCAATGCGGTGGATGTGGGTTTCCGCGTTGGGAGAGATATCCACGTTGATCACGGCATCGAGGGTCTGGATGTCCAGGCCGCGGGCGGCCACATCGGTGGCCACCAGTACCGAACAGCTCTGGTTGATAAACTGAACCAGTACATCTTCACGGTCGCGCTGTTCCAGATCGCCATGCAAGACAAGTGCCCGGATGCCACGCTGCTGCAGGTCTTCTGCCAGTGCCTCGCATTGCGCCTTGGTATTGCAAAATGCCAGGGTGGATACCGGGCGGAAATGATTAAGCAGGGTAGCGGTTGCCGCAAAACGCTGTTCGGGGTTGATTTCATAAAAAACCTGCTCAATCTGGCTCTGGCTGGGCAGGGATTCGACCTGGACCTTTTCAGGGTTGATCATGAAACCTTCGCAGTCTTGCAGGATAGGAGCCGGATAAGTGGCTGAAAACATCAGGGTTTGGCGTTTTAGCGGGCAGGCGCGGGTAATGGCGCAAATATCATCATAAAAACCCATGTCAATCATGCGGTCGGCTTCATCAAACACCAGTGTTTTAACCGTGCCCAGCTCCAGTTGCCCACGTTCCTGCAAGTCCAGGATGCGCCCGGGGGTACCCACCACAATATGTGCGCCATGCGAAAGCGATTCTATTTGGGGGCGCAAGGCTGCACCACCACACAGGGTCAGGATTTTGATATTGCCCAAGGCGCGTGCCAGTTTCCGCAGTTCCCGGGAAACCTGGTCGGCCAGTTCCCGGGTGGGACACAGGACCAGACCCTGGATGCCAAAAAAGACCGGGTTGATTTTTTGCATGATGCCCAGGCCGAAAGCCAGGGTTTTGCCGCTGCCGGTTTGTGCCTGGGCCAGAACATCCCGACCGGCCAGGATCAGGGGCAGGCTTTCCGCCTGTATGGGTGTCATGGTGGCGTAACCCAATTCCGACAGATTATGTTGTTGTTCGGCAGAAAGGGGTAAGGAAGAAAAGGAAGTGGCGGTCATGGCTGGGTGTTGTATTCAAGTAGGAAAATAAAACAGAATTGTAAACGCAATTGGTGTCGGGCTTTTATTGTTATGTGAAAAATGGAAATTTTAATACTGGCTCAAAATAAGGGTATTTCCAATAAAAACAAATATTTAATTGGTCTGTCCCTTATTTTTTAAGCAAAAATAATAATGATAAAAAAATAGGGTTCGACCCCTTTTATTTTTGTTGCGCAGTAAGAGTTTTGTCTTTATTCTTGAAAGCTGAAAAGAACCTTGTTTAGCTCGAACCCATTGCGGAGCATGTATGTCTACCCTGATTAATAAAGATATTGTGACAGAGGCGTTTATTGATGCCTCGGCCATTGGTATACCACCACACCGGCAGCCCCGGTCCCAGGGCCTGTACGACCGGGACAATGAACATGATGCCTGTGGTGTCGGGTTTGTGGCTAATATTAAGGGACAAAAAAGCCATGCCATTGTACAGCAGGGCCTGAAAATTCTTGAAAATCTGGACCACCGTGGTGCGGTGGGTGCCGATAAGTTAATGGGTGATGGCGCCGGTATCCTGATCCAGATTCCGGATGCCCTGTATCGGGATGAAATGGCACGCCAGGGCGTCACGCTGCCACCTGAGGGCGAGTATGGGGTGGCCATGGTTTTCCTGCCAAAAGAAACCGCTTCCCGGCTGGCTTGTGAAAAAGAACTGGAACGGGCGGTCCGCGATGAAGGGCAGGTTCTGCTGGGCTGGCGCGATGTGCCGGTAGACAGTGATATGCCCATGTCACCGGCGGTACGCGCTTGCGAGCCGGTTATCCGTCAGCTGTTCATTGGTCGTGGCCCGGATGTGATGGTGCCCGATGCCCTGGAAAGAAAGTTGTATGTGATTCGTAAAACCGCGAGTCATGCCATTCAGGCCATGAATCTGGCTCATAGTACCGAATATTTTGTGCCATCCGCATCGGTTCGCACGGTAGTTTATAAAGGTTTGTTACTGGCCGATCAGGTGGGGACCTATTACCGTGACCTGGCCGATACGCGGACTGTTTCCGCCCTGGCCATGGTGCACCAGCGGTTTTCCACCAATACCTTTCCAGCCTGGCCATTGGCCCATCCTTATCGCATGATTGCGCATAACGGAGAGATCAATACGGTCAAGGGTAACTTCAACTGGCTGCGTGCCCGTGAAGGTATGATGGAATCCGCGGTGCTGGGCAGCGACCTGCAAAAACTCTATCCGATTGTTTACGAAGGACAGTCTGATACGGCCACCTTTGACAATTGCCTGGAATTGCTGGTGACATCGGGTTACTCGCTGGCCCATGCCATGATGATGATGATTCCCGAAGCCTGGGAACAGCATACCGACATGGATGTCAACCGCCGTGCTTTCTATGAGTATAATGCCGCCAAAATGGAACCCTGGGACGGTCCTGCTGCCGTGGCATTTACCGATGGTCGCCAGATCGGTGCCACCCTGGACCGCAATGGCCTTCGTCCGGCCCGTTACCTGATTACCGATGACAATATGATCATTCTGGCTTCAGAAGCCGGTACCCTGACCATCCCAGAGCATCGGATTGTGAAAAAATGGCGTTTGCAACCCGGAAAAATGTTGCTGATTGACCTGGAGCAGGGCCGCATTATTGATGATGAGGAAATCAAGTCTCAATTGGCCAATAACCGTCCCTACAGACAGTGGATCGAGCGTTTGCGCGTACGCCTGGACGATTTGCCCGCCACAGACACGGTACATGCTGCCGACTACATGAGCCACGCTTCTTTGCTGGATCGCCAGCAGGCGTTTGGCTGGACCCAGGAGGATATCAAGTTCATTCTTGAACCCATGGGTAAAAATGGCGAAGAGGCGATTGGCTCAATGGGTAACGACGCGCCTTTGGCCGTGCTGTCCAACCGCTCGAAGTCTTTCTATAATTATTTCCGTCAGCTGTTTGCGCAGGTCACCAATCCGCCGATTGATCCAATCCGCGAGCAAATGGTGATGTCGCTGGTTTCCTTTATTGGACCCAAGCCCAATCTGCTGGATATCAACAACGTTAATCCACCCCAGCGGATAGAGGTTTCCCAACCCGTGCTGGACAGCGTGGGCATGTCACGTCTGCGTGAAATCGAGCGTTATACCGATAATAAATTCCGCTGTCACGAGCTGGATATCACTTACCCTGCCAGCTGGGGTACGGAAGGGATTGAAGCCTGTATTGCCGCTTTATGTGCCAGTGCCGTGGATGCGGTCAGAAGCGGCTTCAATATCCTGATTATTTCAGATCGCAAGGTGGATAGTGAACATGTGGCCATTCCGGCCCTGCTGGCCACCTCAGCCATTCACCAGCACCTTATCCGTTCCGGCCTTCGGACCAATACCGGTCTGGTGGTGGAAACCGGCTCAGCGCGTGAGGTACATCATTTTGCCCTGTTGGGCGGGTATGGAGCCGAGGCGGTTTACCCTTATCTGGCCATGGAGACCCTGGCCGCAACAGGCGGTGAAAAAGCCGTTAAAAATTATATCAAGGCGGTTGGTAAAGGCCTGAACAAGGTCATGTCCAAAATGGGTATTTCAACCTATATGTCTTATACCGGGGCACAGATTTTTGAGGCGGTGGGCCTGAAAAGCGATCTTGTGCGCAAGTACTTTACCGGTACACCCTGCAATATAGAAGGTTTGGGTATTTTTGAAGTGGCCGAAGAGGCCTTTAGACTGCATCGGCAGGCGTTTGGCAATGATCCGGTATTGGCCAATGAGCTGGATGCCGGAGGGGATTACGCGTTCCGTATTCGTGGTGAAGAGCATATGTGGACGCCCGATTCGATCGCCAAGTTGCAGCATGCCACTCGTGCCAATAATTACCGCACTTACAAGGAATATGCCCAGCTGATCAACGACCAGTC
Source organism: Advenella sp. EE-W14 (assembly GCF_012923605.1). Lineage (NCBI taxonomy): Bacteria > Pseudomonadati > Pseudomonadota > Betaproteobacteria > Burkholderiales > Alcaligenaceae > Advenella > Advenella sp. EE-W14. The sequence continues at coordinate 129,593 of NZ_JAAVNG010000004.1, forward strand.
ACGCCGTCACATGACGTTTCGTGGATTGTTTGAGTTCAAAGTGGATCCTGCCAGGGCCATTGCGCTGGAAGAGGTCGAGCCAGCCAAGGAGATCGTCAAACGTTTTGCCACCGGTGCCATGTCATTGGGCTCTATCTCTACCGAGGCGCATGCCGTACTGGCGGTGGCCATGAACCGGATTGGCGGCAAGTCCAATACCGGCGAGGGTGGCGAGGATGAGTTGCGTTACCGTGCGGAAATGCAAAGCGGTAAAAGCAATATCAAAACAGGTGATACCCTGGCTTCGGTGCTTGGTGCTGACCGCATCGTTGCTGAAGTTCCATTGCTTAAAGGGGATTCGCTGCGTTCAAAAATCAAACAGGTGGCATCCGGTCGCTTTGGTGTCAGTGCCGAGTATTTAAGCAGTGCCGATCAGATTCAGATCAAAATGGCCCAGGGTGCCAAGCCTGGTGAGGGCGGGCAGTTGCCAGGACATAAGGTATCTGAATACATCGCCAAATTGCGTTACTCCGTACCGGGTGTGGGGCTTATTTCGCCACCACCACACCATGATATTTATTCCATCGAGGATCTGGCTCAGCTGATCCATGATCTGAAAAATGTGAACCCAAGCGCTTCCATTTCCACCAAGCTGGTTTCCGAGGTGGGGGTTGGCACGATTGCGGCCGGTGTGGCCAAAGCCAAGTCTGACCATATTGTGATTGCCGGCCATGATGGCGGCACCGGTGCCTCGCCCATTTCCTCGATCAAGCATGCCGGTACGCCGTGGGAGCTGGGTCTGTCTGAAACCCAGCAAACCCTGGTGCTGAATAAATTGCGCAGCCGTGTGCGGGTGCAGGCTGATGGCCAGATGAAAACCGGCCGCGATGTGGTGATTGGAGCCCTGTTGGGCGCCGATGAGTTCGGTTTTGCCACTGCACCTTTGGTGGTGGAAGGCTGCATCATGATGCGCAAATGTCATTTGAATACCTGTCCGGTTGGCGTGGCCACCCAGGATCCCGTATTGCGCCAGAAATTCAAGGGCAAACCCGAGCACGTGGTGAATTATTTCTTCTTCGTGGCCGAGGAGGTCAGGGAAATCATGGCGCAGCTGGGTATCCGCAAGTTTGACGATTTGGTCGGACGTGCAGATTTGCTGGACATGCGAGCTGGCGTGACACACTGGAAAGCCAAAGGACTGGATTTCTCCCGTGTGTTTTACCAGCCTGACACCGAAACGGGCAAATATCATACCGAAGCACAGGATCATGGTCTTGAGGGCGCCCTGGACAAGCAATTGATAGAGCGCAGCAAGAGTGCGATTGAACGGGGTGAGAAAGTTTCTTTCATTATTCCGGTACGTAACCGCAACCGTACGGTGGGTGCCATGCTGTCAGGTGTGGTGGCCAGAAAATATGGTCATGAAGGCTTGCCGGATGACACTATTCACATTCAGTTTAACGGCGTTGCCGGTCAAAGTTTTGGCGCCTTTCTGGCGCATGGCATCAGTTTTGATCTGGTCGGGGAAGCCAATGATTATGTGGGCAAGGGCTTGTCCGGCGGGCGGATTTCCATCCGTTCACCGAATGACTTCAGAGGTTATGGTCCCGAGCATATTATCGTGGGCAATACCGTGCTGTATGGTGCGTTGGGTGGTGAGGCCTATTTCAATGGCGTTGCCGGTGAGCGTTTTGCCGTACGCAACTCGGGGGCAGCGGCAGTGGTTGAGGGTACCGGCGATCATGGCTGTGAATATATGACAGGTGGTACTGTGGTGGTGCTCGGAGAGACCGGACGCAATTTTGCCGCGGGTATGTCTGGGGGTGTGGCCTATGTATGGGACCCTGAGGGCAAGTTCAAGCGGCGTTGTAACCTGAGCATGGTAGAGCTGGAAGCGGTTGTGTCTCATGCAGAGCAGGAAAAAGAAGCCCGGATCGAGTGCTGGCATACCGCCAAGCGTGGTGACAACCGGCAAACCGATGAAGCCATTTTACGTTATCTGGTTGAAGAGCATTTTCGTCTGACAGGCAGTTTCCGTGCCCGTGATCTGCTCAGCAATTGGGAGGTATCACGTGCCCAGTTCGTCAAGGTGATGCCGGTTGAATATCGTCGGGCACTGTCGGAAATGTGGCAATCAGAACAAGCCTGCCAGAAAGTGGCTTAAGGGTAATTAGGAAAAATCATGGGAAAAACAACAGGTTTTCTGGAATTTGAAAGAATCAGCGAGTCGTATGAGCCTGCCAGTACGCGTATCAAGCATTACCGGGAGTTCGTGCTGGCACTGGATGACAAGCAGGCGCAGCAACAGGGGGCACGCTGCATGGATTGCGGTATCCCTTTCTGTACCAATGGCTGTCCGGTTAATAATATTATTCCTGACTGGAATGATCTGGTTTACCGGCAGGAATGGAAACAGGCCTTGGGCACGCTGCACTCCACCAATAATTTTCCGGAATTTACCGGACGTATTTGCCCGGCTCCCTGTGAGGCGGCCTGTACCCTGAATATCAATAATGATGCAGTAGGTATCAAGTCTATCGAGCATGCCATTATTGACAAGGGATGGGAAAAGGGTTGGGTTGTGCCCCAGCCTCCGGCCAAAAAAACCGGTAAACGCGTGGCGGTGGTGGGCTCAGGGCCGGCGGGTTTGGCTGCTGCCCAGCAATTGAGCCGGGCCGGTCACAGCGTGACGGTTTTTGAAAAGAGTAACCGGATTGGCGGTTTGCTGCGTTATGGCATTCCCGATTTCAAACTGGATAAAAGCCTGATTGACCGGCGCATGACCCAGATGGAGGCCGAGGGGGTGGAATTTCGCGCCTCTACCTACATCGGAGTACCGGGCGATACCGTGGAAGATGGGCTGACAATCATTAGTCCCGCCGAGCTGCAAAAAGCGTTTGATGCGATCATCATGGCCGGCGGCGCTGAAGTGCCCCGTGACTTGCCGGTACCCGGTAGGGAACTGAATGGGGTGCATTTCGCCATGGATTTTCTGCGCCAGCAAAACAAGGTCAATGCCGGTGATCGCTTAAGCGGCCAAATTGTGGCCAAGGGCAAGCATGTCGTGGTGATTGGTGGTGGTGACACCGGCTCGGACTGTGTGGGCACCAGTAACCGCCAGGGGGCGGCATCGGTGACCCAGATTGAATTGATGTCCAAATTGCCGGATGAGGAAAATCGGGAACTGACCTGGCCGTATTGGCCAGCCAAACTGCGTACTTCCTCTTCCCATGAAGAGGGTTGTCAGCGGGATTGGGCGATTGTGACCAAAGCGTTTCAGGGTGAAAAAGGCAAGGTTGAAAAACTGGTGGGTGCTCGGGTAGAGTGGTTGCGTGATGAAGCGACCGGCCAGATGAAAATGGCTGAAATCGAAGGCTCCGGATTTGAACTGAAGGCCGATCTGGTGTTGCTGGCCATGGGCTTTGTGGCGCCAGTGCCTGCCGTGCTGGATGCCTTTGGCTTGGATAGGGACGCGCGTGGCAATATCCGTGCCAATACCGAAGACTATCGTACCAATGTTGACAAGGTTTTTGCAGCGGGCGATATGCGTCGTGGCCAGTCCCTGGTGGTGTGGGCGATTCGCGAAGGGCGACAATGTGCCCGTGCGGTAGACCAGTATCTAATGGGAGAGACTGTTTTGCCACGATAGTCAATGATTGTTATTGGCAAATTTTTTGAACATACCATACAGACCCCGGAACAGAAATAATGTTTCGGGGTTTTTTTTGGTGTAAGTTGATGTGGCGTAAACTTTGATCAGCTACAATGGTTCTTTTTTAAATTTTTAAGGGTTATTCCGTTGAACGATCATCTTTCCAATTCAGATGTCATTCTTCGATTTTCCGATGTATCACTGGGCTACGGAGAGCGGATGATACTTGATCACCTTGATTTGCAGGTGAAAAAGGGGCAGGTTGTCGCGCTGATAGGTGGCTCCGGCTCAGGCAAGACAACCTTGTTACGGGCTGCGATTGGTCAGCTCATTGCCCAAAAAGGGGTAGTGACCGCCTTTGGCCAGAATCTGGCGCAGGTCGGTCCGAATGTCCTGCGTAATATCCGTCAACGTATGGGGGTTCTGTTCCAGCAGGGGGCCTTGTTTACCGATTTGAATGTATTCGATAATGTGGCCTTTCCTTTGCGTGAACTGACTAAAGACAGCGAAGCGGTCATTCTTGAAAAAGTACTGGACAAACTGGATGCGGTGGGCCTGAGAGCGGCAGCGCATTTGGCCGTTTCGGAAATCTCCGGGGGGATGGCGCGGCGTGTCGCCCTGGCTCGTGCTATCGTGCTTGAGCCTGAATTGGTCCTCTATGACGAGCCTTTTGCCGGACTGGATCCGATCTCGCTGGGCATGACGGCCCAGTTGATCCGTAATCTCAGTGACCGTCTTGGCTGCGCTTCGGTGCTTATTACCCATGATATCGACGAGTCTTTTCAAATCGTTGATCAGGTATATATGGTGGGGCATGGTAAATTGCTGGCGTCTGGTACACCAGAGGATTTGCGTGCCTCTGAGGATGGCTATGTGAAACAGTTTCTGCATGGTTCGCCTGAAGGCCCGGTGGTTTTTGAGTATCCGGATACGCCAGCGTTTTCCAGCTGGTTGTCAAAACGCAAAGAGGGCTTATGATTTTCAAAAGTATCAGTGCCCTGGGGGCATTTATCATTAATGTCATCAGTGGCCTGGGGGTATTCAGTAAATTTACCTGGGAACTCTTCCGTAAATCAGGTATTGTGCTGCGTCGTCCGCGACTGGTGATTGATCAGGTGCATTTTATTGGTAATCACTCCTTGCTGATTATCGCCGTTTCAGGACTGTTTGTGGGCTTTGTCCTGGGCTTGCAGGGGTATAACACCCTGTCCATGTATGGGTCCGAAGAAGCCCTGGGCTTGTTGGTGGCTCTTAGCCTGGTTCGTGAGCTGGGCCCGGTGGTCACTGCCTTGTTGTTTGCCGGTCGGGCAGGTACTTCCATTACAGCTGAAATTGGTCTGATGAAGGCCGGGGAACAGCTGGCGGCCATTGATGTCATGGGCATCAGTCCCTTGCGCCGGATTCTGGCCCCGCGCCTGTGGGGGGGGGTGATTGCCATGCCGGTACTGGGGGCCATTTTTTCTGCCGTGGGTATTATTGGTGGCTGGGTGGTGGGTGTCCTCATGATCAATGTCGATGCCGGCTCGTTCTGGGCACAAATGCAAAACGGGGTGGATGTTTTTTCCGATGTGGGTAACGGCCTGATTAAAAGTGTGGTGTTTGGTTTTGCCGTGATGCTGATTGCCCTGTTTGAAGGATGGTATGCCAAGCCGACGCCTGAAGGGGTTTCCAGGGCGACAACCCGAACGGTGGTCAGAAGTTCCCTGGCGGTTTTGGGGCTTGATTTCCTGTTAACCGCAGTAATGTTTTAATCAATGAGTGAAATATGTACCGGGCAAGGCGGGTTTGCTTGCCAAGCCCGGTACCAGGATGAATGACAATGAGTAAGAAAACCGATTTTCTGGTGGGTTTGTTTGTGTTACTGGGTGCCGTTGCGCTGATGTTCATGGCATTAAGGGCGGGCAATTTAAGTTCTTTCAGTTTTGAGCCCACTTATACTGTTAGTGCCAAATTTGATAACGTGGGTGCCCTTAAAACCCGGGCAGCTGTTAAAAGCAATGGGGTGGTGGTGGGCCGCGTAAAAAACATTCAATTCGACAACCGCGAATTTAAGGCTGTGGTAGAGTTAAGCCTTGAAGAGCGTTATAAGTTCCCCCTGGACTCCTCTGCCTCTATCATGACTGCGGGATTGCTGGGAGAGCAATATATCGGTCTGACACCGGGAGCGGATGAAAGCGACCTGGTCAATGGCAGTGAAATCATGTTCACACAAGGTGCGGTTGTACTTGAAGAATTAATCAGTAAATTTTTGTTCTCAAGTGCTGAGAGGGAAGGTTCCTCAGCGAATGGACAGTAATATCAGGCAGCCGTTCATTGCCGGAATGTTTGTGTTAAATTTTTAAATGCCAAGACGCTCAGAAGAGAAAATCATGATTAACAAAAAAACTGTCAGAAAAACATTAGGTCTGGCCAGTGTCGGGCTGCTGGTAAGCGGGTGTGCCTCGGTGCCGCACCCCACTCCTGAAGACCCTTTGGAAAGCTATAACCGCAGCATGTTTGAGTTCAATGAGACGGTTGATAAGGTCTTGCTCAAACCGGTGGCAACCGGTTACAAGGCGGTTACGCCCAGCCCGGTTCGTACCTGTGTACGGAATATTTTTGGAAACCTGGGTGATGTCTGGTCGGCCATCAATAGCATGTTGCAGGGCAGGGCACTCGATTCAATCAATACCTTTGGACGTGTTTTGTTCAACTCCACCATGGGTATTGGCGGTTGTATTGATGTGGCCACCATGAATGGCGCGCATAAAATCCCCAATGACTTTGGCACTACGTTAGGTGTCTGGGGTGTTGGCAATGGTCCTTATGTTGTATTGCCTTTCTTTGGTCCGAGTACCGTGCGCGACAGTATAGGTCTTGTGGGTGATGTTGCCGGGGGAACTGCAGTCTATGCATCGCCTGCTGCGATTGATGATGTATCCGTGCGTAATGCCATTATGGCTCTCAAAGTCATTGATACGCGTACCAACCTGCTTGATGCCGATGCCTTGGCCGAGGATGTCGCCCTGGATAAATACACGTTTGTACGTGATGCCTACCAGCAAAACCGTAAGGCGCTGCTTGAAAGCAAGCTGCGCCCCGAAGTGCAGGATGTCGCCGCGGACGATATGCCAGTTCCCGTTTATGATGATCCCGAGCAGGCGGGTCATGATGCATCTGTACCCCAGTATGAGGATCCTGGCGAATAATTGCTTGTGTGCGTTAACGCTTCAACCCCTGAGAAACCATTTATTGAGAAATAGGTTTTTCAGTGGGTTTCAGTTTCCCCTCATCTGTTAACGCTTTCTGACAAATCCTTCATTTACTTAATGTATTGGTCGTCGGTTTGTGTTTTCATAGCATTGAACTTTTTTTTAGTTATTAATTATTTTATTTTTGTGAATATTCAGGAGAAATCATGAAGCTCCAATCCGTGTTTCTGTTGGCCAGGCGTTTTGCCGCCATGGCTTTCGTATCGGCCGGCTTGCTTGGCACGGCCCAGGCTGCTCAAAGTCCAACGCAATTTGTAGAGCAAATTGCCAACCAAACCCTTGAGGCGGTCAAACAAAACACTGCTGCGCGCAGTGGCAATATCACTGCCATCAATGAGATTGTCAATAACAAATTGATGCCTTATCTTGACTTCCAGAAAACGACACGACTGGCTACCGGTCAACCCTGGCGTCAGGCAACCCCCGAACAGAAGACGGCGCTGACCAATGCGTTTAAAAGCACCTTGATTCGTACTTATAGCGGTGCTTTCAAGCAAGTCTCGGCAAGTACAAAAATTGAAATGCAGCCATTTCGTGGCAATCCGAATGCCAATGATGTCGTGGTTCGCTCAACCATTATTTCGGATTCCGGTCCGGTGGCGGTTGACTATCGACTGGAAAAATCGGGTGATAGCTGGAAAGTATACGATTTCAGTGTTGAAGGGATTTGGTTGATCCAGAATTATCGCAACCAGTTTGCTTCACAGATTGCGCAAAATGGTATTGATGGCCTGATAAACGCGTTAAATCAACGAAAGTAACATGTAAAAGGCTATAATCAGGGGTCTGTTTCGTGTCGGGAACAGGCCTTTTTTTATATGAATATGTCAGCTGTCAAAATAGAAAATATTTCCAAAATTTATGCGCCTACCCTTTCCTTAAGGCAAAGGTTGTTTTCTGGTTCGCCTGCCCGCCAGGGGTTTCAGGCACTCAATGATATCAGTCTCAATATTGAGCCGGGCGAGTTTTTTGGTTTGCTGGGTCCCAATGGGGCCGGTAAAACATCGCTTATTTCCATTTTGGCCGGTTTGTCACGTCCCAGCAATGGCAGGGCCAGTATCTGTGGTTACGATGTGGTTGCCGATTATAAAAACGCGCGTCGCTCTTTGGGAGTGGTTCCCCAGGAACTGGTCTATGACCCGTTTTTTACCGTCCGGGAAACCTTGCGTAATCAATCAGGTTATTACGGTTTGCGAAATAACGATGACTGGATCGACGAGATTCTCCTGAATCTTGGTCTGTCCGACAAGGCCGATACCAATATGCGAGCCTTGTCAGGTGGCATGAAACGCCGGGTGCTGGTTGCTCAGGCCCTGGTGCACCGTCCGCCTGTCATCATTCTTGATGAGCCCACGGCCGGGGTTGACGTGGATTTGCGGCGCAGCCTCTGGGATTTCATTTCCAGATTGAATAAAGAAGGCCATACCATCTTGTTAACGACCCATTACCTTGAAGAAGCACAAACGCTGTGTGGCCGTATCGCCTTTCTCAGAAAAGGCAAAATGATCGCCCTTGATACCACCCAGGCCTTGATGGCCCAATTTGGCAGCGATGATCTTGAAGAAACTTTTGTGCAAATCATGCATACCGGAAGTGAACAGGCAGCGTAATGAATCCTTTACAACAAAATATTAAGTTTGGCTCTGGTTTTCCCACCTTGCTGCGCAAGGAACTATTGCGTTTCTGGAAAGTATCCCTTCAGACCGTGGCGGCACCGGTGATGACTGCCTTGCTGTATTTGCTGGTTTTTGCCCAGGTCCTGGAAGGGCGTGTGCAGGTATATGGCACTCTGTCTTATGTGGCATTTTTAATGCCGGGGCTCATGATGATGAGTATGATGCAAAACGCTTTTGCCAATCCTTCCTCCTCACTTATCCAAAGCCGTATTACGGGTAACCTTGTATTCGTGCTGCTGCCTCCGTTGTCTTATCTGGAAATTTTCGGTGCCTATATGCTTGCGGGTATTGTGCGGGGGTTGTGCGTGGGTGTGGGCATTTGGGTCGTGGCTTTACTGTTCATGCCATTGACGCCAGTCCAGCCTTTATGGATGTTGCTTTTTGCCGTCATGGCCTGTGGTGTTTTTTCCAGTCTGGGCCTGGTTGCGGGGCTTTGGTCCGAGAAATTTGACCAGTTGGCCCTGTTCCAGAATTTCCTGATCATGCCCGCCACTTTCCTGTCGGGCGTGTTTTATTCCATTCATTCCCTGCCGTCATTCTGGCAGGCTGTGTCGCACTGGAATCCTGTCTTTTACATGATAGACGGCTTTCGCTATGGTTTTTTCGGTATTTCCGATGTTTCGGTCTGGCACAGCTTTTCTGTCGTATTTTGTTTTTTCATCCTGACCTCGTTGCTGGCATTAAAATTGTTGGCAAGTGGCTATAAACTTAGGACATAAAATGTTACCCACTCCTGAACAGATTCGTGAATACATCACTTCCAACCTGGCCTGTGAACATATAGAAGTGGTGGGCGACGGTTCCCATTTCGAGGCCCTCATCGTGAGTGCTGCCTTTGAAGGAAAACGCCTGATTGCCCGGCATCAGCTGGTTTACGCGGCATTGGGCGATAAAATGAAGGCTGAAATTCATGCCTTGTCAATGAAAACGCTAACCCCTGAAGAGTATAAAGTGAATGGATAAATTGCGCATTATCGGTGGTAACCGTCTTTCCGGAGAGGTGACCATATCAGGCGCCAAGAACGCTGCCTTGCCTATTTTATGCGCAACTTTGCTAACGGCCGAGCCGGTTGTTCTGCGCAATGTGCCGGCGCTGAATGATATCCATACCACGCTGAAGGTATTGGGGCAGCTTGGCGTGAACATCCAGTGGCTGGATGACGGTGTGGTTCAGTTGCAGGCCAATCGGATTGTCAGTTATGAGGCGCCTTATGAGCTGGTGAAAACCATGCGTGCGTCCATTTTGGTGTTGGGGCCATTATTGGCGCGTTTTGGCCAGGCCAAGGTCAGCTTGCCGGGTGGCTGTGCCATCGGGCAACGGCCGGTCGATCAACACATCAAGGGCTTGGCCACCCTTGGGGCCGACATCCGTGTTGAGCACGGCTTTGTCCTGGCCAAGGCACCAAGGTTGCAGGGTGCTTCCATTCATACCGATATGGTCACCGTTGGCGGTACCGAACAGTTCCTCATGTCTGCAGCGTTGGCCAAAGGCACCACCATTCTTGAAAACGCGGCACGTGAACCCGAAGTCGTTGATCTGGCTGAACTGCTGATTGCCATGGGCGCCAAAATCAGTGGGCACGGTACTGACAGAATCGTCATTGAGGGTGTGGAGCAGTTGCATGGTGCCGATTACCGGGTGGTTCCCGACCGTATCGAAGCCGGTACTTTCCTGTGCGCGGTGGGTGTCACGGGGGGGGATATCCTGTTGCGTAATGCGGCCCCTTCAACCATGGGTGCCATCCTGGATAAACTTGAGGAATCAGGTCTTGAGCTGGAAACCGGACCCGACTGGATTCGTGCCTCAATGAGTGGCAAGCCTCGGGCAGTAGGGGTCAAGACCTTCGAACACCCCGGCTTTCCCACCGATATGCAGGCCCAGATCATGGCGCTTGATACCATCGCGAGCGGAACGGCTGTCATTGTAGAAAATATTTTTGAAAACCGCTTCATGCATGTGCCTGAGTTGATTCGTATGGGGGCCGATATTGAGCTGGATGGCCATACGGCCGTGGTTAATGGCGTCACGCAATTGTTTGGTGCCAAGGTCATGGCAACCGATTTGCGTGCATCGGCCAGTCTGGTCATTGCCGCTTTGGCGGCCAGTGGTGAAACCATCATCGACCGGATTTACCATCTTGATCGTGGCTATGAGCAAATGGAAGTAAAATTGAAAAGGCTGGGAGCACAAATTGAACGACTGCGTGGGTAATATGTCTAACGAAGATAATGAAATGTTGACGATGGCGCTTTCCAAGGGGCGCATTTTTGAAGAAACCATGCCTTTGCTTGAGGCTGCCGGGATTTCAGTCAGTGAAAATCCCGAGTCTTCACGCAAGTTGATTCTGCCAACCAGTGATCCCCGCTTGCGTTTGCTGATTGTAAGGGCCTCCGATGTCCCTACGTACGTGCAGTACGGTGCGGCCGATTTCGGTATTGCCGGTCGCGATGTGCTGTATGAATATGCCAAGGAACAGCCAGGTGGGCTGTATCAGCCCATCGACCTGAATATTGCCAAATGCCGTCTGGCAGTGGCGGTGCGCGAAGGCTTTGATTATGAGGAAGCCGTGAAAAAGGGTGCGCGCCTGCGTGTGGCAACCAAATATGTCAATGTGGCACGTGAACATTTCGCCAAGAAAGGGGTGTATGTTGATATCATTAAACTGTATGGTTCAATGGAATTGGCGCCCTTGGTAGGATTGGCGGATGCCATTGTCGATGTGGTTTCCACAGGGGGTACGTTACGTGCCAATAACCTGGTGCCGGTTGAAGATGTCATGCCCGTTTCTTCACGCCTTATCGTAAACCAGGCGGCACTGAAAACCCGGGCATCACGTCTGACCCCCATACTGGATGCCTTCCAAAAGGCGGCTGTGTAAAGCGGTAGGTACGGCCTTTGACCAAAAGGCTCTTGTTGGGTCTGTGCGGCAGACTGTTTTTTACTATTTTTGCAAAGAGTGATATGTCTTTAATAAACCGGTTAGATGCCAATGATGCAGATTTTGGCCAGCAGTTGAAAACCCTGCTTGCTTTTGATGCTTCGCAGGATGAGCAGATCGAGCAGTCTGTGGCGAAAATCCTGAACGATGTACGTCAGCGCGGTGATGAGGCGGTTCTTGAATACACGCAGCGCTTTGATCAGGTACAGGCAAGCCATATCCATGAACTGGAAATTCCGCTTGCGGATTGCCAGGCAGCGCTGGACGCCCTGCCAACGGAACAACGCAAGGCGCTGGAAAGTGCGGCGGACAGGGTTCGCGCCTATCATGAAAAACAAAAAACCGCCTCCTGGACTTACACAGAGGCCGATGGTACTTTGTTGGGCCAGAAAGTAACGCCCATGGATCGTGTCGGTTTATATGTGCCGGGTGGCAAGGCGGCCTATCCTTCTTCGGTATTAATGAATGCCTTGCCGGCCAAAGTGGCGGGTGTGCCTGAAGTTGTCATGGTAACGCCTACTCCGGGGGGCAGCCGTAACGCCATTGTGCTGGCTGCGGCGGCAGTTGCCGGGGTTGACCGGGTGATCGCCATTGGTGGCGCGCAGGCGGTTGGAGCTCTGGCTTATGGCACACAGTCAATTGCCGGTGTCGATAAAATCGTGGGGCCAGGCAACGCCTATGTGGCTTCTGCCAAACGCCGGGTGTTTGGAACGGTAGGCATTGATATGGTTGCCGGTCCCAGCGAAATCCTGATCATTTGCGATGGCACCACCCCTGCCGACTGGATTGCCATGGACCTGTTCTCCCAGGCCGAGCATGACGAGCTGGCGCAGGCCATTTTGTTATGCCCTGATGCCGCTTACCTGGAGCAGGTGTACGCGTCTATCGGGCACCAATTGCCGAACATGCCCAGGGCCGATATTATCCGTACCAGTCTGGCCAACCGGGGTGCATTAATTAAAGTGCGTGACCTTGATCAGGCGTGTGAAATTGCCAATGAGATCGCACCTGAGCACCTTGAGATTTCCACTGAAAATGCCGCGGCATGGGCCGAGAAAATCCGTCATGCCGGTGCGATTTTCATGGGGCGTTACAGCTCGGAGTCGCTGGGCGATTATTGCGCCGGCCCCAATCACGTGTTGCCCACTTCCCGTACCGCCCGCTTTTCCTCCCCCCTGGGTGTCTATGATTTCCAGAAGCGTTCCAGCCTGATTCAGGTATCACGCGAGGGGGCACAAACCCTGGGTAAAATCGCCGCCACCCTGGCTTTCGGGGAAGGCTTGCAGGCACACGCCGAAAGCGCCCGCTACCGTTTAGATTAAATATTTGATGAGATGAATATGCGTACAGCAGAAATAGTTCGTAATACCAATGAAACCAAGATCAAGGTTGCCATCAACCTTGATGGTACCGGCAAGCAGTCACTGAATACCGGTGTGCCGTTTCTTGATCACATGCTTGATCAGATCGTGCGTCATGGCTTGATTGATATCGATATTACCTGCGATGGCGACCTGCACATTGACGATCACCATACCGTAGAAGATGTGGGTATTTCCCTGGGACAGGCTTTTGCCAAGGCAGTGGGTGACAAAAAAGGCATTTTGCGTTACGGCCATGCTTATGTGCCACTTGATGAGGCCCTGTCGCGGGTGGTGATTGATTTCTCAGGTCGTCCCGGTCTGGAGTACAACATTCCTTTCACCCGCTCACATATTGGTCGTTTTGATGTTGACCTGACCCGTGAGTTTTTCCAGGGTTTTGTCAATCATGCACTGGTTACCTTGCATATCGACAATCTGCGTGGCTTTAATGCCCATCACCAGGCTGAGACCGTCTTCAAGGCCTTTGGCCGTGCACTTCGCATGGCGCTTACCGAAGATCCACGCAATGCGGGCGTTGTCCCATCCACCAAAGGCGTTCTGTAAAGGCTTCATACTTAAAATGAAATCCCCCTCTATTGCAATTGTGGATTATGGCATGGGCAACCTGCATTCGGTTGCCCGCGCATTAACGCATGCGGCTCCGCATGCCAATGTTTATCTGGCTTCTGATGTCGCAGGCATCAAATCGGCCGATCGAATCGTGTTTCCCGGTCAGGGCGCGATGCCCGATTGCATGCGCAATCTGGTGCAGTCCGGACTTAGCGAGGCCGTACTGGAGGCAGCGGCCAGCAAACCTTTGATGGGCATTTGCGTAGGCGAGCAAATGTTGTTTGAGCGAAGTGAAGAGGGTAACGCGACTTGCCTGGGTATTTTTCCGGGTATCGTAAAACGGTTCCAGGGCCAGCGTTACGCCAGCACAGCACCTGAAAATACACCACTTGCCGCCCTGACGCACGAAAATGAACTGCTCAAGGTGCCTCATATGGGCTGGAGTCGGGTAAAGCAAACCCGTGCACATCCGGTTTGGCAAGGTATTCCCGATGAGGCTTATTTTTATTTCGTGCACAGTTATTTCGTTGTGCCTGATGATGACAGTCTGACAGTAGGTACCACGCTATATGGGCAAGAGTTTACCTGTGCGGTGGCCAGGGATAATATTTTTGCCGTTCAGTTTCACCCTGAAAAAAGTGCCGGACACGGCTTGCGGCTGTATCGTAATTTTGTGGAGTGGGACATTTAGTTGCGGGACTAAATGCTGAAAATGCGTTATAAATACGACTGCGGGACTTACATAACAAAGATACTGTCAACAAAGAGTTATTACGGGGAATGACGAGTCCACTATTACGGTTTTTGCTCATTCTGTTTTATTTTTCTAATCATCTTATTTATTAATATAACACTATGCTGCTCATACCAGCCATTGATTTAAAAGACGGACAGTGTGTCCGCTTGCGTCAGGGTGACCTGAAAGACGCGACAATTTTCTCCCAGGATCCTCAGGCAATGGCACGCAAATGGCTCGACCAAGGTGCACGTCGGTTGCATCTGGTGGATCTTAATGGTGCAATTGCCGGTAAGCCTAAAAACGAGGCAGCCATTCAGGCCATTCTGAAAGAGGTCGGAGACGAAATTCCTGTCCAGATCGGTGGCGGTATTCGGGATCTGGATACGATCGAACGCTATCTCGATCTGGGTATTGAATATGTCATTATTGGTACGGCAGCAGTTAAAAATCCAGGTTTCCTGCAGGATGCCTGCAGTGCTTTTTCGGGTCATGTGATTGTTGGCCTTGATGCCAAGGATGGCAAAGTCGCTACCGATGGCTGGAGCAAGCTGACCAAACACGATGTGATTGATCTCGGCCGCAAATTTGAAGATTACGGCGTCGAGTCTATTATTTATACCGATATCGGTCGCGATGGCATGTTAACCGGTGTGAATATTGAAGCGACCGTACGCTTGTCGCAGGCCGTGAAAATTCCGGTTATTGCTTCAGGTGGTGTGACCAACCTTAAAGATATCGAAGCGCTTTGTGCAGTAGAAGATGAAGGAATTGAGGGCGTCATTCTGGGTCGCAGTATTTATGAAGGTACCCTTAATTTCCAGGAGGCCCAGATACTGGCTGACGAGTTGAACGGGGAAGAGATTTGAACACTGCAGCCAATGCCGACTCCACCTTAACCAAACGCATTATCCCCTGCCTTGATGTAACGGCAGGCCGGGTGGTTAAGGGCATCAATTTCGTCGAATTGCGTGATGCCGGAGATCCGGTTGAAATCGCCCGTCGTTATAACGAGCAGGGTGCCGATGAGTTGACATTCCTTGATATTACGGCAACCAGTGACGGCAGGGATCTCATTTTGCCAATTATCGAGCAGGTGGCCTCCCAGGTATTTATTCCCTTGACGGTTGGCGGTGGCGTTCGTGCCGTTGCCGATATCCAGCGTTTGCTCAATGCCGGTGCCGACAAGGTATCCATGAACAGTGCCGCCGTGGCCAACCCGGAGCTGGTGCGGGAAAGCGCCGATTATTACGGTTCGCAATGCATCGTGGTGGCGATTGATGCCCGCAAGGTTTCCGCCGAAGGCGAGCCCGATCGTTGGGAGGTCTTTACCCATGGGGGTCGCAAAGCGACTGGCATTGATGCCATTGAATGGGCGATCCGGATGGCCCGTTACGGGGCTGGCGAGCTTTTGTTGACCAGCATGGATCGTGACGGCACCAAATCAGGATTTGATCTTGAATTGACCCGTGCTGTTTCAGATGCCGTTTCCGTGCCTGTTATTGCCTCTGGTGGCGTGGGTAATTTGCAGCATCTTTGTGATGGTGTCACCAAAGGCAGGGCCAGCGCCGTGCTGGCGGCCAGTATTTTCCACTACGGTGAATACACCATTGCACAAGCCAAGGAATTTATGGCGCAACAGGGCATTAATGTTCGGGAAATCGCATGAGCTGGCTTGATGAGGTGAAGTTTGACGAGGCAGGTCTCATTCCTGCCATTGCACAGGACTGGAAAACCGGCCGTATCCTCATGGTTGCCTGGATGAATCGGGAAGCCTTGCAGGAAACCGTGGCGACCCGAAAAGGGGTTTATTGGTCACGCTCGCGCCAGAAATTATGGCGCAAGGGCGAAGAATCGGGCAATACCCAGCAGGTTCATGAGATCCGTCTTGACTGCGATGCTGATGTGGTGTTGCTTAAAATTGAACAACATGGGGGCGTGGCCTGTCATACTGGCAGGGAGAGCTGTTTTTTCCGTCTGCTGAATGGCAAAGACGATCATGCTCAATGGGAAATTACTGACGAGGTCTTGCAAGATCCGGAGCATATGTACAAATGAGCACAGAGTCCAACATTGAATTGTCAGCGGTACTGGGTCGTCTGGCTGATGTATTGCAAACCCGCTTGCCGGCCAATGGCGGTGATCCTGCCACATCGTATGCGGCCAAATTGTTTGCCAAAGGCCCCGATGGTTTCCTGAAAAAAATTGGTGAAGAAGCCACCGAGCTGGTGATGGCCTCAAAAGATGGCCAAAATGACCGGATTATTGCGGAAACTGCCGATCTCTGGTTTCATTGTCTGCTGGCGCTGACTTATTACGGTTTGCGCCCTGAAGACGTATTCGCCGAGTTGGCGCGCAGGGAAGGGTTGTCAGGCCTGGTTGAAAAAGCCAATCGGAAACCATCCTGAATTTAAGAGACTTGTGGCACAATTCAAGATGAACATTATTTATTGGCAGTTCCTGATATATTAGGAATTGATTTGGAATTGTCACTTTAGGAGTTGTTTTATGGGCAGTTTAAGTATTTGGCACTGGCTAATCGTTTTGGTGATTGTTGCACTGGTTTTCGGTACCAAGAAAATCCGCAATATTGGTGAAGATCTGGGGGGAGCCGTAAAAGGTTTCAAGAAGGGTATGAACGATGCCACTTCGGAAGGCACTGAAACAACTGAAAAAAAACAGGCTGGCACGGAAACCATCGATGTGCAGGCAAAAGAAAAATCGGATTCCTGAGCTCCAGCAGATCCGACTTGTTCCGGCATGATTGCCGATAAAAAGGTTCTGTTTTTTTAAAGCGTATTTATGTTTGGTTTAAGTTTCGGTGAGCTGTTTGTCATTGGCATGGTTGCCCTGATTGTCATTGGCCCTGAGCGTCTGCCTAAAGTGGCCCGTACGGTCGGTCATCTTGTGGGCCGTGCGCAGCGCTATGTCAATGACGTTAAAAGTGATATTCAGCGTGAAGTCGACATCCAGGAAATCAGCAAGATTAAAAATGAGATGCAGTCCTCGCTTCAGGATATGAAAAGCTCATTCGAGGATACTGCAAAATCCTTGCGCAATCCGGTTGAGCAGCTTGAGCAGGAGTTGACCAGTGCCGGAGATCAGGTCAGGCAGACCCTGTCACCTGAAAAAAAAGACGCTCCCGCGGAAAACCAATTCGTCAATGACGGCCATAAACCCGATAATAAAAACGGTTCAGGAACCCAGGTCTAATGCAGAACTCATCACCCAATGAAAATAATGGCGAGAAGGAAGAAAGTTTTTTCTCGCATCTGATCGAATTGCGTTCGCGTCTGATTCGCGCCGTGGTGGCCGTATTGGGGATTTTTGCCATCTTGTGTATTTACCCCAGCACCGGTGCCATTTACGATTTCATTGCGCAACCCATGATTCAGACCCTGCCCGAGGGTAATAAAATGATTGCCACGGGGGTCATTACACCTTTTCTCGTGCCCCTGAAAGTGACTTTGTTGTTTTCTTTTGTATTGGCGTTGCCTTACGTGTTGTATCAGGCATGGGCCTTCATTGCACCGGGCCTGTATCAGCATGAGAAACGTCTGGCGGTACCGCTGGTGATTTCCAGTACCTTGCTTTTTATTGTCGGTATGGCGTTTTGTTATTTCATCGTATTCCATACCGTTTTTCATTTCATCTCGATGGTCTCGCCCCAGTCCATCAATTTCGCTCCCGATATAGAGGCCTACCTTAGCTTTGTCATGACCATGTTCATTGCATTTGGCATCACCTTTGAGGTGCCTATCGTGGTCTTGGTATTGGTCAGCACCGGCATGATGACGCTTGAAAAGCTGAAGGCAGCCAGGGGTTATGTGATTGTGGGCGCATTTGTGATTGCTGCGATTGTTACGCCTCCTGACGTACTCAGCCAATTGTTGTTGGCCATTCCCTTATGTTTGTTATATGAACTGGGTTTGCTGGCGGCGCGTTTTATCAAGCCCGGCAATGCGCTTACCGAGGACGCTGACCGTTAAACGGTATGTTTCCGGTTCTGGCCCGTTGCGGATTGGCACAGGCAGAAACCGGAAATTGCCTTGCGCCAGAGGTCGGTTTATTTCTTTGAGGTTGTTCCGGGGCGTTGCCCCAGTGTTACCGTTACATCCTGTTCCTTGCCTGAGCGCAGGATTTTGAATTTCACCAGGGTTTTGGGTGGATAGCCGGCAATTTCATTCAGCATCTGGTCGGTATCAATGATTTCCTTGTCATTCATGCCCAGCAGGATATCTCCGACCAGAAGCCCAGCCTGACCTGCCGGACCATTGGGAACCAGCGATGCAATAATAATTCCTTTGGTGCTGTCCAGATTGAAGGCTTTGGCAAGATCGCTGGTGATGTCCTGGGGCTCAATACCCAGCCATCCACGTGAAACCGTGCCGGTTTCAATGATTTCCTGCATGATTTTAAGGGCGGTATGGGCGGGTGTGGCAAATCCGATCCCCAATGATCCACCTGCCTCGGACTCCGAGTAAATGGCGGTATTAATGCCAATCAGATCACCGTTAACGTTAATAAGTGCACCACCTGAATTGCCCGGGTTGATAGCGGCATCGGTCTGGATGAAGTTTTCATAGGTATTGATGCCCAGACCGGTGCGGCCCAGTGCCGAGATAATGCCCATGGTCGTGGTTTGCCCTACACCAAACGGGTTGCCGATGGCCAGCACGACATCGCCTACGTTAAGCTGTTTGTTATCGGGGTGAATGGCAACCAGATCGGGTAAATCAATTTTCAGTACGGCCAGGTCGGTATCGGGGTCGGCACCAATCAGACGTGCATTGGATCGACGTCCATCGGTCAGGGCCACTTCAATCGAGTCTGCCGCCTCAACGACATGGTAGTTGGTCAGGATATAACCTTCTGCCGAAGCAATAACACCCGATCCCAGACTGGTGGTGTTATTGAGCATTTGCATGTTTTCCTTCTGCTCCTGGATAAACGGGCGCAGGGCCGGCACATCGGGCAGGTTCTTGAAAGGTGATTCGATGTTCTTGCTGGTGTAAATATTCACGACCGAAGGGGCGGCAACCTTAACCGCACCGGCATACGATGTGATAATGGTAATGAGTTGTTCCGGTTCTTTTGTTTTTTCGGCTTTGGTTACGGTTTCTTTGGGTGGCTCCGCCGGTTCTATTTTGGCCGTTGCCGTGGGCACGGAGGCGGGTATGGCCGGCTGTTTCCTGAAATCAAGCCAGTCAGGTCGCAATGTAGTGACCGTAAACAGAATCGCGAGAAAAACAGTTACGGTTTGAGAGAAAATTAACCAATAGCGATGCATAAAGGAAAATGAAGTGAGTGAAATTTTTACACAAGACTTGGTAAAGTGGCTTGATGAAAACCTGAAACCACATTTATATCAAGATTATGCACCAAATGGACTGCAGGTGCAGGGAAGGTCTGTAATAAAAAAAGTAATTACAGGTGTAACCGCATCACAGGCCTTGCTTGAAAAAGCGATTGAATATCAGGCGGATGCGGTTATTGTGCATCATGGATGGTTCTGGAAAAATGAGGATGTGCGTATTTTGGGGGCCAAATACCAGCGAATTGCTCTTGCCATCAAGCACGATTTGAACGTTATTGGCTACCATTTGCCTCTGGATGCCCATCCTGAGTGGGGCAATAACAGACAGTTGGCCAATGTGCTCGATTTGCAGCCTTTTTATGAGGACGATCAGCCCCAGACCTGTGGCAGGAGTGGGCTGGTTTGGCAGGGCTCGGTTGTGACAGGAGAAACAACTTTGGCTGATTTGGGTGTCTTAATTTCACAACGCTTGGAAAGGGAACCGTTGTTAATTGGAGACACAGATAAGGTGATCAGAAAAGTGGCATGGTGCACGGGGGGGGGCCAGGGCATGTTCCAGGATGCCATTGATGCCGGTGTGGATGTTTTCATTACCGGAGAGGCTTCGGAGCCTGTTTACCACATGGCCCGGGAAAGTGGTGTGGCCTTTATTGCTGCCGGGCATCATGCAACCGAACGTTATGGCATTCAGGCACTGGGAAATGCGCTGGTGGACAGGTTTGGCATTGCTGCAACGTTTGTGGATATTCCCAATCCAGTCTAGGGCGATTCAGTAAAATACAGCCCCTGCCGGTAAGGGCAGGGGCAATGAACCCGGTTTTGTATTGATTTTTGAATCAGTTTTTGTTTTTGAGCAGATCACGAATCTCTTTTAACAGGGCAACATCAGCCGGATCGGGAGCAATAGCGGCCTGCTCTTCTTTTTCTTTCTCCATGGTGGCACGGGCTTTGGCGATGACTTTAACTAGACAAAAAACAACAAAGGCCAGCAGAATGAAGTTGATGAGAATGGTCAGGAAATTACCGTAAGCCAGTACATTGGCCCCCGCATTCGTCATGTCGACATAGGTTTCAGGCCCGGAATAGTTGTCTGGTTTTGATAAGACAATGAATTTATTGGAAAAATCAACAGATCCTCCCAGGATGAAGTTGATGAACGGCATCATGACGTCTCTGACCAGAGAGTCGATGATTTTACCGAAGGCTGCACCGATAATGACACCAACAGCCAGATCAATCATGTTGCCTTTTACGGCAAATTGTTTAAATTCGTTGATGAAACTTTTGGCTTTACTCATAAGAAATCCTTTTTTCCTCGGTCCATAAGCGGACACAGTATATAATAAGCGCTTGCTAAGCTTTGTACACATAAATTCAAGTAATTTTTTTTAGTACCTTAGTAGTACCAATAAGGATAGATAATGAGTCAGGATTCAATACAGCATGACAATGAAGGAACGGCATCGCCGGCAGTCCTTCCACCCGATCCATCACGTCGTTTCTGGTTGGGTACTGCCTGTGCGGTTGGTGGGGTGGCCGGTGTTGCAACAGCAGTGCCGTTTGTTGCATCCATGTCACCATCAGAACGCGCCAAGGCGGCAGGTGCCCCCGTTACCGTTAACCTGAACATGATTGCGCCAGGCACCATGCTTACTGTCGAATGGCAGGGTAAGCCGGTCTGGATTTTGCATCGTACGCAGGAAATGATAGATGGCCTGAAAAACAATGACCCCTTCTTGGCGGATCCGTTTTCGAACCGTCCAGGTTTTACGCCCGAATTTGCCAAAAACATAGATCGTTCACGTAAGCCGGAATGGTTCGTTTGCGTTGGTATTTGTACACACCTGGGTTGCTCACCGTCTCCACGGTTTGCGGTCGGTGGTGGTGAAGGAATGCCTTCTGATTGGGATGGCGGCTTTCTATGTCCGTGCCATGGTTCTATGTTTGATTTGGCCGGCCGGGTATTCAAGAACCAGCCTGCGCCCGATAATCTGGAAGTGCCCCCGTATTATTTTATTGATGATAATAATATTATGGTTGGCTTGGATAAAGCAGCGGGTTAGTAGCCGAGGCTACTGTAATTAGTATCTTGCCAAGTTAGAAAAGGAGCCTCTACATGGCTAGCGAAAAAGTTGTCGAAACGACAGGGTTATTGGGGTGGGTAGACAAGCGTTTCCCGCTGACCTCCCTATGGAAGGCGCATTTATCAGAATATTATGCGCCCAAGAATTTCAATTTCTGGTATTTTTTCGGTTCACTTGCATTACTCGTGTTGGTAATTCAAATTGTGACCGGTATTTTCATGGTCATGCACTACAAACCTGATGCCGACCTGGCGTTTGCATCAGTAGAGTACATCATGCGTGAGGTGCCTTATGGCTGGATTATCCGCTATATGCACTCAACCGGTGCGTCCATGTTCTTTGTCGTGGTTTATCTGCATATGTTGCGCGGCATGCTTTACGGTTCATACCGCAAGCCTCGTGAACTGGTGTGGATTTTCGGGGTTGCCATTTTCCTGTGCCTGATGGCAGAGGCTTTCTTTGGTTACCTGTTGCCCTGGGGTCAAATGTCTTTCTGGGGTGCCCAGGTTATTGTTAACCTGTTTGCTGCCATTCCTTTCGTTGGTCCTGAATTGTCTGTCTGGATTCGTGGTGATTTCGTGGTCTCCGATGCCACGCTGAACCGCTTCTTTGCGTTCCACGTGATTGCCATTCCCCTTGTGCTTATCGGCCTGATCGTGGCTCACGTTATTGCCTTGCACGAAGTGGGTTCAAACAACCCCGACGGTATCGAGATCAAAGATAAAAAAGATGCAAACGGACGTCCTCTTGATGGTATTCCGTTCCATCCTTACTACTCTGTCCATGACATCATGGGTGTGGCAGGGTTCCTGTTCATTTTTGCCGCAATCATGTTCTTTGCGCCAACCATGGGCGGTTATTTCCTTGAGGCCAATAACTTCCTGCCGGCTGACCCGTTCCAGACGCCTGCGCATATCGCGCCAGTCTGGTATTTCACCCCGTTCTATTCAATGCTGCGTGCCACGACCGATGAGTTCACCTGGGTCATGGTTGCATTGGCGCTGATTTTTGCGGTTGGTCTGCTGCTGAGCAAAAATGTCAAAGGGGTTTGGAAAATCATTTGGCCTGTTGTCCTGGTGGGTGTTGCTGTTGCACTTCGTGTGTTTGATGCCAAATTCTGGGGTGTGGTGGTAATGGGTGGTACAGTGGTTATCCTGGGTTTCCTGCCATGGCTGGATCAATCCAAGGTTAAATCCATCCGCTATCGTCCGACATGGCACAAGCTGTTGTATGTGATTTTCATGATCGACTTCGTGGTTTTGGGTTACATCGGTACACAACCACCAACACCTGTACTGAATATTATTTCACAGGTAGGTACGCTGATTTATCTGGCATTCTTCTTTTTTATGCCAATCTGGAGCCGTTTGGGTACATTCAAGCAGGTACCTGATCGTGTGACTTTCCATCCTCATGCGTAAATCAGGAATGAACATGATTAAGAAACTATTAGGTGCGTTAGTATTGATGTTTGCCGTATCAGGTCCCGCCATGTCTGCTGCGGCGGGGTATCCTTGGGATCGCGCCCCCGAAAGGATTACTGATCTGGCTGCTTTGCAGAATGGTGCAAAACTGTTCGTCAACTACTGCCTGAACTGTCATAGCGCGAATGCCATGCGTTATAACAAGCTGGTGGATCTTGGCCTGACTGAAAAAGAGATTGAAGAAAATCTCCTGTTCACGGGCGATAAAGTGGGCGACAAGATGACCATTGCCATGAATCCCAAGGATGCGAAACTCTGGCTGGGTGTTGCGCCACCCGACCTGTCCGTCATGGCACGCGCCAAGGCAGCCAACCTGGGCCAGCCTGGTACCGACTACATTTATACTTACCTACGTACGTTTTACCGTGATGTGACCCGTCCCTTGGGCTGGAACAACCTGGTATTCCCCAACGCCGGCATGCCTAATGTGTTCTGGCAAGAGTCCGGTCCCAGCGAGCTGACCACAGTGACGATCCATCCCGTTGAAAAAGACGGCCAGGTTCAGTGGTTCAAGACAACCACACTGATTGATGCAGAAGGTTTCAGTTCTGTTGTCAGTGATGAGCTCTTGCCTGATTACCAGGGTCATGGTTCCGTTGAGCAAACACTCAAATATCTGGATCCTGCCAAACAGGCCGAGTTTGATAACAATATGGCTGACCTGGCTGCTTTCCTTGGCTGGATGGCCGAGCCTGACCAACAGTTCCGCAAGCAATTGGGTACCTGGGTTCTGTTGTTCCTGGCCCTGTTCTTTGTGATTGCATGGCGTTTGAACAAAGCATACTGGAAGCATGTAAAATAAGCGATTAGGAGGCAGACAGACAAAATTTACCTGTAAATAGAGTACAATCAGTCAGTCTGCCAAAATCCTTTTCATAGGGTCAGTGCTTTTTTGTAGGCACTGGCCTTTCTTTATTTTCTTCAGTGGGAGTCCGCACAATATGATGGTGCTTTACTCTGGAACAACATGTCCATTTTCACAACGCTGCCGCTTTGTCCTGTACGAAAAAGGCATGGATTTTGAGGTTCGTGATATAGATTTGTTTAATAAACCAGAAGACATTTCTGTCATGAACCCTTATGGCAAAGTGCCTATTCTCGTTGAACGTGATCTGATTCTTTATGAGTCAAACATCATCAATGAGTATATTGATGAGCGTTTTCCGCATCCTCAGCTGATGCCCGCCGATCCTGTCATGCGTGCACGTACCCGGTTATTCCTGCACAACTTCGAGAAAGAATTGTTTGTGTCAGTGGGTGTGCTGGAAGACCGCAGCCTGCAGGCAGACGAAAAACGCCTTGATCTTGCACGTCGTACCATCAGGGATCGTCTGTCCCAGTTGGCACCCTTGCTGATCAAGAACCGCTTCATGCTGGGCGAAGAGTTTTCCATGCTTGATGTGACCATGGCTCCTTTATTGTGGCGTCTTGATCACTATGGTATTGAATTGCCCAAAAGTGCTGCACCGCTGATGAAATATGCCGAACGCATTTTCTCCCGTCCTGCCTATATCGAAGCCTTGACACCTTCAGAAAAAGTAATGCGACGTTAATATCATGACTTCTGTTTCTACAAAACCTTATCTGCTTCGTGCCTTGTATGAGTGGTGTACCGATTCGGGATATACACCACATTTGGTGGTCAAGGTGGACCAATATTGTCAGGTGCCGCAGGAATACGTACGTGATGGCTATATCACCCTGAATATCGGTGCATTGGCCACTGGCAAGTTATCCATGGAAAATGACTGGATCAGTTTCAATGCACGCTTTAACGGGGTTTCACGCAGTATTGCCGTACCGGTCAGTGCGGTTTCGGCCATTTATGCCCGCGAAACCCAGGAAGGGATGCAGTTTGAAACAGAAGAGTATGTGCCGGATCAGGAGATTGAGTCAGAGGACATCTCAGATGATTCCAATGATGATGATCCCCCGTCTGGTGGCGCAGGAAAAGCGCCGTGGCTGAAAGTGGTTAAATAATCCGCTGGTATTTTGTGCTTTTTTGCAACAAAAAACATTTTTTTCTGGACAGAAATGCAATAAAGCGGATATAATTTTTTTTCTTTAGCCGGCTTAGCTCAGTTGGTAGAGCAGCTGATTTGTAATCAGAAGGTCGAGGGTTCGACTCCTTTAGCCGGCACCAAATTCAAAGTCCTACGTTTTTTCAAACGTAGGACTTTATTATTTTCAGATTCTATTGATCTGAATAATATCTTTCCGTTCCCGGATGAGCCAAATGGCTGCGAGGGCTTATTGGCTTTTGCCTGTTGAATCTTTAAAAACGGGCAGATGGATATTTACAATCAAGCCTGGCTGATTATCGGCAAAGCCCAGTTTTCCGTCGTGTAAGGCAAGAATCGCGCGCACACTGGCCATGCCCAATCCATAACCACTGCTGTCCGGGTTCAATTGATGGA
This sequence comes from Advenella sp. EE-W14, assembly GCF_012923605.1. Lineage (NCBI taxonomy): Bacteria > Pseudomonadati > Pseudomonadota > Betaproteobacteria > Burkholderiales > Alcaligenaceae > Advenella > Advenella sp. EE-W14. Next base: position 155,062 of record NZ_JAAVNG010000004.1, read on the forward strand.
AATGCTGGCCAATATTGACGTATTCATCGGCAGGAATGCCGGGACCATCGTCGGATACCTGCAGCTGGATATGTTTTTCCGAGACGGTGACTGTGACGCTAATAAGGTGTTTGGCGTGTTTGATGGCATTTTCAATGAGCTGTGAAAGCATGCTGGCCAACAGGTCTGCATCACCCCATACCCATGCCTGACCGTTTGAATGAAATGTTAGCCGCAGGTTCTTTTCTTCGGCGTAGGCATCGTACATATCAACGACATTGGCTGTAATTTCTGCCAGATCGCATTGCCAGAATCGTTGACGGTGGATGCCTGATTCGATTTCTGAAAGATGAAGCAGTTTTTCAAACAGTTTGTTCAGGCTTTCTATTTCATGGATGGAACGCTTAATCACCGCCCTTAAGTCTGCTTCATTGCTTTGCGGGTTCTGTACGGTGCGTAATTGATTCAGAATTCGGGTAAGGGGAGTGCGAAGATTATGGGCGATGGTATCTGAAACATGTCTGATACCCGTCATGAGTGACTCAATCTTGTCCAGCATGGAGTTGATTTCACTGCTCAGGAAATAAAACTCGTCTTTGGTGGAAGAAAGGGGGATTCGGGAAGAAAGATGACCTTGACTGATTTTAAAGGCGGTTTTTCTGATTGAGCCAACCCGGTAATCCAGCTCTTTGCGAAACATATGGACGCCAATCATCACCAGTAGAAAAGCAATGAAGACCGTCGCCAGGCAGGCTTGTCCAATTTTCCGGATGGTATCGTTCATCGAATCAAGGTCAATACCCGTTAAAAGTATGCTCTGGTCGGGCAGTGTGGTTTCAAGCAGTCGGGCTGTCGTGGGTTGACCATAAAGTATCAGGGGGACCTCGGTTTTGTTGGTTTCGGTCAGCGTGGGTCGATGTTCCAGGTTTCCAGCCAGCTTTTTCCCCTTTTCATCCAGCAAAAGATAAATCTCATGCCTGCCATCAATCTGATCCGAAATAGTCATGTTGATGGCTTGGACCAAACCTTCCCGTCCTCCAATGTAAAACTCACCCTCCAGGCGGGACATGGAGGCCGTGGCCTGTTGGGAGGCTTGGGAGTGAAGAGTGCCAATAACCTGAAGAAAGATAAAGGCCAGCAAGAGCAGAATTGAGAAAAAAGCCAGAAGTCCATAGTTAAGCATCAGACGAAAAGACGTCGAATCCCATGTCTGGCGGAATTTCAATCGGATGTATGCAGTCATTGGAGGGAGACAACCTTAATTATCGGGGGCTTCTGTAGACAGAATATAACCTTCCCCGCGCACGGTATGAATCAGGGAGGGGGTGAATCCTGTGTCAACTTTCCGTCGCAGTCGGCTGATCTGTACATCGATCACATTGGATTGAGGGTCAAACCGATAATCCCAAACTGCCTCAAGCAGCATGGTGCGGGTAACGACATTGCCTTCATTCAGCATCAGGTGGTGCAGGAGGCGGAATTCACGTGGTTGCAGATTGATGGGCGTACCTGAGCGGTCTACTTTGCGTGTGGCCAGATCCAGTTTCAGGTCAGCGACCTGCATTTGTTGTACGGTCTGGTTGTTCCGGGTGGTTCTGCGGATCAGCGCTTCCATGCGGGCAATCAGTTCTGCAAAGGAAAATGGCTTGGTCATGTAGTCATCGCAGCCCGATTTGAGTCCCTTGACCTTTTCATCGACGGCTGACAAGGCGCTCAAGATAATGACCGGAGTTTTATTGCCTGTTGACCTGAGAGTGGAAAGGATGGATAAACCGTCTATGTTGCCAGGCAACATGCGGTCAAGAATAATAATGTCCCAATGCTCGCTGAGTGCTTTTTTCAGGCCATCGGGACCATTGTTGCAAATGACTGTTTTATGCTTCAGTTCAGTAAGGCCTTTGGCGATGTAACGGGCGTTTTCGTAGTCATCTTCCACGATCAGACAGTGCCACATTCGCATTTCTCCATCAGTGCTTGTGGTAATAATCACTCATTATGCAATAAATTCAGTTGCTTAAGCCAATTTTTGCTAGGGTATGTACCAATACTTTATGTCAATACAGCATCATTAAGGGCACTATTTTGAAAGATGACCAAATGGTAATGTTTTGTTCATTTATTTATGGAACCTATCCCTTACAATCTCGCATGCGCTTACCTGTGTTGTTTATATATGCGATTAATAAGCTTGAATGTAAGTAGTTAAGGAGAGAAAGAGGATGATTTCATGTTAATTAAAAACAATCAGGACTTCTGGTCCGGCTTGATGTTCATTGCCTTGGGAATTGGCTTTGCCCTGTTCGCCACGAGCTATGACATGGGCACGCCTGCCCGTATGGGGCCTGGCTATTTTCCATTCTGGCTGGGTGTCGTCCTGGCCTTGCTGGGCGGTGTGGTCACCATTGGTTCACTGCGTGGTGAAGAAGCCGATGACCATCATATTGGCAAATTCGACTTCGACATTCTTGCCCTGATCATCGGCTCGATTGTAGTGTTCGGTGTCATGCTGGATAACCTGGGTCTGTACATTTCACTGGTGTTGCTGGTTATTTTCAGCAGTCTGGCCAGTCACGAATTCAGCCTTAAAATTGCCATCGGCAATGCCATTTTCCTGGTGATCTTCACCTGGCTGGCTTTTGTCAGGGGCCTGGGTCTGATCTTCCCGCTGTGGCCGGTTCCCTTTGCCGAATGGCCCACCTACGCAATGGTTATTATCCCCTTGTCGGTGATTGTGGGGGCTATTATCCTGATCATAAAAATTAAAGGGAGCAAATAATCATGATGGAATTGCTGGAACACTTGTCCCTGGGCTTTTCAGTGG
>NZ_JAAVNG010000003.1:0-5652 GCF_012923605.1 Advenella sp. EE-W14
ACTATTGCCAGCAGTAGCAGGGTTGTGATTCTTTTCATGACCGTGAGTGCTCGTTTTGAACGAAAAATGAAATCATCGGCCTGAAATGCTTCTTGTAGTAAACTGGGCGTATTACTTTATCTATTGTGGGAAACCGAAGATGCTGATTACTTTCCGCTCAAATGCAAGTGCTGATGTTGTGATGCTGGACAAGCATGCCCTGTCTGTCCTGAAGGCTGCAGGGCGTGATTATGAGACACTGCCTGAAAATGGTGTGTTTACGGTAGAACAATTGGATGAAGCTATTGATAACATTGTGTCATACCGTGGCTGAAAACCCCGAGTCCAATCCTTATCAAACTTATGCCGAAAAGATCGGGAAGGATATGACGAGTATCTGGAAGAAAAACCTCATCCGGTAAGAGGGCTCAAAAAATCCCCGTATTTTTTCGTGTTTTGGAATCCTGCAGATAAATGGAACTACAGTTTCCCGTGCCTAGCGGGTTGGTAAGCAGGCGTGGCTGTCGGTCACTATGAATGGTTGGCCGATATGGTCGGAATGAATAAAATACAGCTTTGCCTTATAGGGTCGAAGTTGCGGCTTTTTGATTGGGTTGAAGGTATCGGCGTCATAATCCATGAAGGAGTCATTCAATGGATCGTCAATATTGAAAGAGGCACGCTCGTACTCAATGAAAGCAACAGGTAACTGGCCTGCATAAATGTAGCGGCGGTCAATACCCCCGTTTGGTCCATGCTCGGCGCGTTTTCCCTTACGTGTTGTCCATTCTCCAGCCAGCAGGTTGTTTTCGTAGTAGTAATGGGTATGTGTGTCTTTGGTTTTTTTTATAATTCTTTGCCCTATACCGTTATAAATATATTCAGCAAGTAGTTCCTTATCAAGTTCAACGTATTTCAACCGCTGGTTGGCGCCATATTTAAGTACAAAGTCGTTAATCTTGAGCGGCAGACCACTGGCATCGCGTTCTATGTTCGAAATAATACTTTCGGATCCATTGGAATATGCGGCATTTGAACCATTGTCATTCCAGGCATAATGATATTGAGTGGAAAGGTCCTGGTTCTTTTGATGAGCCTGTATCGTGGCGTTCACCATTCTTTTGCGCGGGTCATACACATAGGATTGCGTGGATTGATAGTCGACCTGCGGTACCATTACGGTTTCATTGATTAGGGTGTTGTTTTCTGAAAAATTAAGCAGTTGGCTCCATATTCGTTTCTGCTTTTCATCCCATAAACTGAGCTGTGTTTGCCCCTGTTCGGTTTTTAAAGCATGAAATTGAAGTTTGTTACCCAGCAAATAGCCTTTGCCAAATGTATGAGAGTCAAGAATCAGGTGAGATTGCTTACCCGACTGCTCGGTCCAGATGATGGTTTCGGGTTTGTTGTTTTTGTCATGCAAATAAGTAATAGAGCCGCCTTCAGGCAGATGATGAATACGTGCTCGATTGGGTTTTTCAAATGTATATTTATCTGTCAGAATTGCTTTGATATCAGAATGTTCGTTTCTGTTTCGATAAGACTCTACATATAGCGTATTTTCTTGTCGTGAATCAAAAGTAAGGCTCTCTTTTGGAGACTTTATCAAGACCCATCCGAAATCTGCGGTGCCCCCTAATTTTGTAATGATTGGGGGTTCTTTTCGTTTTGACGTTTCGGTTACCGTTCTCAGGTAACCTGTTTCGTCATACTCCAGAAGGGCATGATTGCCGTTGGCGAATGTTTGTTCAACGACCTGATTGCGTAAGCCGTCTGCATGTACAATTTGCAACTTGCTTCCGGTAAGCCACGATCGGATATCACAAAAGCGGGACCTGCTACCTGTGATTAGGTAAGCGGGATTGCCGGTACCCGGGGTTAATGAGGGTTTTTCCAAGGTGTCCGGGCATGGGTTAGCTATGACAGCGGATTTGCAGGAAACAAAATTGTAAGTTTGCGAGATGGTTTGAGACCATGCGTGCTGTAATAGCGTCGCTGCCAGTAAAATAAGTGCTGAAATTTTTTTCATGGTTTAGGTAGCGAAATTTTACCGGCAGGCCGCTGGCATCCCGGGTGATTTGTGGTGTGGCGGTGGTGCCGTCCTTGTCGTAAGAGGCGTTGGAGCCATCGGGGTTCCAGGCGTATTGGTGGCGGGTGTTGGTGTCTTGTTAGTAGTATCGTGTATTGATAACTGCGTCAGTGAGCCGGTTTTGCGAATCGTACGAATACCCGCTTGTGCTATGCAGTTGCCTGGCTGGCAGGCTGGTGTGTTCGTTGGCCAGGGTGCCGCCTTCAGGCAAAATGTGTTCAACGGTTTGCGTGTCTTTGACAATGCGATAATAGTCGCGATAGTAGATTTGCTGGAATATTGCTGGAGAAAATACACGATTGAATGTTGTAAAACTAAATGCATCTTCACTGAATCGATCAAAAGCTTGTTTTCTTTTAAAACCCTGTAAAGCGGCTCTGTCTCCGTTCGTTATGTTCCAGCGTAGCCGGATCAGCCCATTGGCTACCGTTCTTGAGCTTGTGTATATAGTTTAATTTTCCATTTCCGTCATAGGAAAATTGCATTTTGTCGCCATTGGCAAATGATTGCAGGATGAGCTGGTTTTTTTCATTGGATTAACATTGTTGTCTGGCAAGGTCTTTGGTTCAGCTTTTAAGAAAAAGGCCGAACCGTTATATATTTAAGGGAGCGTTTAGGCTAGAAGGGAGCGTCCCAGTCCAGATTTTTTTTAAGCCATTGTTTATAGGCAGGGACATCTATTTCTCCTACGATGCGATGTTCCAGACCAAAAAAATCAAATTGTTGGGTCGCATTTGGGTCTTCGGGAATTCTGCGAATGAAATGTTCCATTTCGATTCTTGCTTCCTCGCCTAAGTAAGGGTGAGATGCTTGACGCCAGTTTCTTTCGTTGTGGCCAGCCGTTTGTATATGCCTGTCTCTATTCGGAACAATATCGCCATTATCAGGAGCCCCATGCATGAAAGGGGTGTCTATGCTTTGGAAATTTTGACTGAGGATTTTATCGCTTTTGAAGGTGTCAAGTGGTTTTAAGGGAACACCTGCCTGTGTGGCTTGCCAATGTATCCAGGCCAAGGCAATATCACCCAAGTCACTGTACCGACCGGGGGCCGGGTTGTGAGTGTCAGTCAGGTCACTGTCCCATCTAATGCCACCAATGTCGGAATGGGCACCAATAAAACCTTGCTCTATGTAGTTGCGTCCATTCCCGGTTAACAGGGTAACAGGAAACAATTCCCGGAATTCATGCAGTGCCACGGCATGCGCTACCCATGTCCATTTTTCGGGCACGCTATATTTTTCTTTATGGTTGCGGCTGCCACGATTGCCCAATTGGGGGACGTTATCAAAAAGCCCGATAAAGCGTAAATCCAGGCAGGCCTGTATGAGTTTGAATGAAACACGATTATCACGGAATGGGTAGGAGAACAAGCCGTGTTTATCGGTATTGTCGGCTATCTTGTTGGCAAATATGAGCGCAAAGGTGGCACCTCGTGAAAAACCAACCACATCTATACTAAAAAAAGGTAAAGGTTGTGTGTTTGCCTCCTCATTTATGGGTGTTGCATCCCCTCGCACGTAGAAGTACGGGGCAATATGGTTGAGCAGTGCATAGAATTGCTGATTGACAATCTCTTGCGTTTTAGTGGCAGCCAGCAGATCCATTGTATTGCTAAAATTAGTCTCTTCAGTCAGGGCTCCCGAGCCTTCAATATAGCTGCCAAGCTGTCCATCATACAAACGTTCGAATTTACGGACATTGGTGTTGGTGTATTTATCATTATTGGTACCATCAAAGGAAAAAAGCAGTAAACCCAGCGGGTCAGTAAACCGGCGAGGCTGCTGGGCGGCATAACCAAACGGATCGTTATTAGCTGCAGGCCCAATCGGGTCGGGTTCCAGATAATGCCCCGCTGCTGGGTCATAATAACGGTGCAAGTTGTAATGCCAACCGGTTTCCTGGTCGTAATATTGCCCGGGCAGGCGCAGGTTGAATTCAATATCGGCATGTAAAATATGGCTTTCCCCGGTTGGGCTGTTATGTGCCAGCCAGTGGATTTTCTGCTCTTGGTCGGTCACCATGAAAGGCTGGCCGATGTGGTCTGTATGAATGAAATACAGCTTTGACTGATGAGGATGCCGCCTGGGGTCATCAATGGGCACTTCTTCGGTGGGTACCATTTTTATGGGGAAAGTCGCCTGTTCATAATCAATAAAAGCAACGGGCAGCTTGCCGGCATAAATATAACGGCGGCTGATATTGTCATTGACACCCTGCGTGGTGAGCTTGTCCCGGTGGATAGTCCACTCTCCAACCAGTAAATTGTTTTCATCATAGTAATAATGGGTATGCGCGTCAGGGGTGGTTTTGATGGTTCGCTGTCCATGCACACCATAAAAGTAGGCGGCTAAGAAGGCTTTATTTTTAGTGATGTAATGCAGTTTGCGATTGGGGCCATACTCAAGTTCAAGTTCTCCCGTTTTGATTGGCAAGCCGCTGACATCACGTTCAATAGCGGGCTTAATTGTATTGCTACCATTAAAATAAGCGGCACTGGATCCATCCTTGTTCCAGGCATAATGGTGCAGGCCAGACAAATCCTGTTCTTTATATTGGGCGCTGGTTTTGGTGCTGATCATTCTTTGGGATGGGTCATAGGCATAATTGCGGCCTGCTTCGTATTTTGCGTCTGGCACAATGACGGTTTCGCTGCGCAGGGTGTTGTCTTCAGAGAAATCCAGTGTCTGGGTCCAGAACCGTTTGTCTTTATTCCATAAGCTAAGCTGGGTTTGTCCTGCATCGGTCTTAAGGGCATGAAAGGCCAACTGGTTGCCCAGCACATAGCCTTTTTCGGGAATGCTGGAATCCATGATTAAATGGTGTTTTTTGCCGGATTGTTCGGTCCAGATAATGGTTTCGGGTTTGTTGTTTTCATTATAAAAATAACTAATGTATCCCCCTTCGGGTAAATGGTGGATTTTGGTTTTACCCTCATTTTCAAAGATGTATTCATCATCGTATCTTATTGAGGGCATCCAGTCCTCAATGCCTTTTCTATTTGCTGATACCCATATTGGACGACGGCTGGTATTGATGTTTAGCGTGTTTTTTTGCAGCGTAAAGAACACTTTTTTTTCGACGTTATTTTCGTCACTATATTCAACGGCAAAAAAATTGTTTTTCGGTTGTGAGACTATTTTTGTGGTTACAGACCTAGCCTTGTTTTTGGTTGATTCCATCACCTTTACCAGGTGCCCGTCTTTATCATATTCAAACAAAGCCTGGTCTCCATTGGCAAACTTCTGTTCTACCGGCAGGTTTCTGTCGTTATAACGGGTATGTTCGGCACCTGTAATTTTGCTGGACCATGTTACCGGACGGTCTTTTTCATCGTAGTGCAGTTGCAGCCCGGCCCAGGGTGAGCGGCTGATGTCCAGTTGTCTGATATTATCGTTTTCATCGTAATGAATCTGGGTGCCATTCAGGCTGGTCATTCTTCCCTTGCTGTCATATTCGGCTTTGGTGCCGGGTATGGCGCAACCATGACAGCCAGCTCCTTCAATTGCTTCCAGTACATATTTTCCACCCTTGATGGAAGTATGAAAATCGGTGTGCTTGCCATCGGTATTTTTAACACGCGTGA
>NZ_JAAVNG010000013.1:0-124728 GCF_012923605.1 Advenella sp. EE-W14
TCTCAATCAGTTAAAATGCGGAGTCACTGATGGAAGACGGTGCTTTTGTTCCGGCCACAGCACATATCTCAATCAGTTAAAATCTACGTTGTCCGCAATGTCCTCGATATGTAGTTCCGGCCACAGCACATATCTCAATCAGTTAAAATACAAAGCCAATAACCATTTGATTTCAAATAAGTTATTGGCTTTGTATTTAACTAATTCCATATTTATTTCAAAATAAATCAAATTGATCTGGTGATTTTTTAGCTGGTTCTTTCACTTTACTCTGGAAAGAAATAATCTTTTCATACTGTTTATCAGTTAATTGCAGTATATTTACTTTACCACCCTTAGGCAACCCTGACTCAATTTTCTTACAGCAGGTTTCTATTTGCTTGGAACTCGAAAAAAAACGCATATACACACTAAATTGCGACATTTCAAACCCCAAATCCAACAGAGCATTCCTGAAATCAGTCGCTGCTTTTCTTTCTGCTTTTTCCATAACAGGAAGATCAAACATTACGATTATCCACATAAGCCTGTATCCTGATAACATAGAAAACCTCAATTCAGGTAAGTGAAATCGGCAAACTTGGTAATGGCAACTCAAGCCTGTCTCTTTCTTTTAACATTACCAATGCCAATGAAGTAGCAAGTTTTTGAGTACAAACGGTTAAGGGAGTAATACCGGCAAGAGTTTGCATATCCTCATACATTGTTCTTACCAGCATTCTTTTGGTTTCCTGGTTAACCTCATTATTTCCAGCTTGGACCAATTGGTAAACCTTTAAATCCACCATTGGCCTGAATGGTTCCATCAAGTCATCTACTAACCTCATGGCATTGCCTGCATTACTATGATACAAGCCAATACTTGGATGTAATCCCGCAGCCACTATAGCTCTAGCAGTGGTAGCACGCAAAACCGTGTAGCCATAATTTAACAATCCGTTAATCTGGGTTTCATCACGATCTCGCCTAAAATCCTTCCCAAATAACAGTGACCAGTATCTTCTTGCTGCCTGCGCCTCAATATTTGTTGAGTCACCACTTTTTATTTTTTTAATCAAAGCCTGTATTGGTATAAAAGGTGCACCAATTACTTCTAGCACACATGCCTGCTGCTCAAGTTTGGATTTAACAATACTGGCCCAGAGTTTTTTCCTTAACGGAACAGATGCTGCAATTTGCGCATCCATTCTTTTTGACTGCTCATAGTTCCCCTCAATAGGCAGTAACATGCCAACGGCATTATGATTTTCAGCACATAAAACAAACGGTGCCCCCATATTTGCCAGTGCGACCAAAATATTATTGGTATAGCTAATGCCATAGGCATTAGCTATTACTGCCGAAATATCATCTAAAGGCACACGGCCAAGCTCCTCACGATCCCCCTCGGTTGAATTGACTTTTAAAAAACCTCGATAAAGAGAAAGATGACGGTTATCTTCTGCAATTTCGACAATTCTACCGAGCATAAGCCTAGTCCTTGAATCCTGGATCGTTTACCTGACCAATGGGTGAAATCGTAATTTTTCTTCCCTGACTTTTCTGAAGAGAGCTTGCTGTCTTTGATATATATCTAAAGGGATCATCTTTATCACGATTTCTCGCATCGACGTTAGACTCCTGGTGAGAAGCCAATAGCATTTGCCCAGATGATTTAATTACAGCTACTCTTAAAGTCATAATAATATCATCATGCATACATCTCAAAATGTCGCCCCTAATTAAGCGCATCACCAATGGCTTACCTGAAATACTTTGCTCTCTATTCCTTAATACTGCATCCCCATGTTTTCTGACAACTTGGTATGCCTCAAACGTTGAAACTATCTCACCGTCCCACTTCCCTTTTTCATTCTTGACTATTTCAAGACAATAGTTGCTGTCCCCCTTATATCCTTTATAAGGGCGTAATGAGCCATCAGGTAAAACGCCATGTCTTTCCCTGGCTTTATTGCTAGTCATTTTGATGACAGCCAGCTTTTCCCTTATGAATTCTTTTTGGCCATTATTATTTTTATGATAACCAACATATCCGTCCTCCAATAAAGAATACGCTGTATCATTGTGCATTCTACCTTCATGGCTATGATCCGGTTTATGACTAACCCAAATATTATTCACAGCACGTTCCACATGCTCACGATAGGTTTTCCATGGAGGAGTCAAATTCTCAACCAAACGCTCCAGCCTCTTTTCTCGGGCCTGTTGATTCGCCCTGGAAAATTGTTGCAGTAAAGACCTGTCAGTAATACCAATAACACATGCATCAACGGCATGATGCCTATGATCATTACGATTTTTTTCACCGTGCAAACCCAAGACGTCATTAAGACCGAACTGGCTTCTTAATCTGGCTGTCATTTGGCCAGGAATCACCCAAGTATTCGGACATATCAATTTGATATATTCACGAGTTAATTTACTTAAATAACGGGTGTCATTCAACGCTCTTGCCAGAAAATCCTTGTCGTTTTTCAACCAAAGTTCATAGCCATCAGGCAGAAAACGATAAGACTTTTCTTTTTTCATGCCTTTTGAACGTTGCACCATTTCATCGTAATTAAAACCGGCAATTTCTTGTGTGCCGAACGCCTCATAAGGTGTTTTATTAGCCTTATATCGATTTGCCAATCTCATACACAAAGTTTTGTTATTCATACCATCATCAAGCGTTCTGGAATAAGGCAGAATATGCTCAATTTCGACCTCAGGGCTAAAAAGCATTGAAGCACTAATTTGCACTCCAGAGTATGGGCACTTTCTGTCCATAGGATCATACGCAAGTTCTTCCCAAAGAATCATTTTTTGGATATCGCTGCGACTCACCCTTTCTTCGCTAATACCCAATATGCCGGCGATTTGTTCACGACGCCTTGCATTGTTTCTCTGATTTTCAGCTTGCTGTTTCCTTTCTTTATCTTTCTGCTCCTTGCTTTGCTTTAAATCCCTGGCTACTTCAACCACCACCTCGGTGGGATGACCATATTTTTTTATCAGGGCGTTCACTACAATCCTGATTTGGTTTAAACCGATATGCACTGTTGGATTGGCAATTTTTCCATATCTTTTTTCTAATGAATCCTCAGGCTTGCCACTGCCAAAGCCAACATGCCTTTCCAGTGGAAGACCGTAATATGGCAGCTCTTCATGCACTTCTCCATCACGCGACTCATCCAACATACTATGATGATCAAAACCAGCCGCTAATACCGCCTTGTCATACGTTATAACTTCCTCTTGCAAGTAAGGCAGGATTCTGCCGATCGCCTCATAAGACAAAGATCCATAACCATCAGGCAAAGCCACTGAAGACAGACTTTCTGCCGTTGCCTCATCAACACCTGTATTATTAATTAACCATTCAATGAGCTTGGCCTCATCCTCTTCGACCAATAACTTCTGAACAATTTCATCTTGTTTGGTGACAGGAAAGGTAAACCAATTATTACCAAAAAAACTTTTCTTAGCCAAAATAGAGGCTGTTTTATTACCATTTAAATCCTGTCTTTTATCATCTTCGATGTTGAATCTGACGGCCCCTGAAAAACCTAATTTTTTACGTATTTGATCAAAAGAACGTTTTTGATTTTTATTTAACTCTTCAACGATTGAATCACGTTGCTGCCTGTTTAATGGAATTAAATTAAATTTTTCATCCAGATAACGTAAATTATTTACCTCTTGATAAATCCTGAATAATTGGACACTTGGCAATGCCAATGGAGCCCTTTCCAATTCTGGCAAAAATGTACAACGCCCAGGCTTAACCGGCTTTAGATTTCGTTGAAAAAGGAGAGTATTTTTCAATAAGGCTTTGTTTGACTCATTAAACAGCACTGGATTCCAGTGTACCTGCGCTTGCCACAGCTGCTCAAATTCATCCTCAATCATTGAGCGGTCAATATACAAATCATAATTTTTTTCTATTTTGTCACGACCATTATCCTGAGCCATTCTGGTCTGACGTAAACGGGCACGTACGGTTTCACCATTCAGCATACGTTTATACAAGTATTCACCTATGGTTCGTGCTTCACTATTTTCAATTTTTTCTTTTACTTTTTTTATAGCTGTTTTCAGTGCACCATTTTCATTCTCATTCTTGTCTGTTTTCCGATTACTTTTAAAACCACGACGCTGATTAATATGAAAAAGCGCTCTGGCAAATTCTGCTGGCGTTAGAGCTTCATCCAACCCCCTTGCCCGTAACTCATAGGGATTCAGTTTTTCCAATTCTTTTCTGGCTTCTGCTGTTGCAGGAAAAAAACCCAATTCAATTAATTGCCCAAGCATTCTGTTTTTTCTTTTCAACAGACGATCACGCCTTCTCCTGGCTGAGCGTGCTTGCCGTCTTGTAACCGCTAAAGAGGTTCCATCCTTTGGATTACGCCCATCTGGAAAGATACGCACACCTGCTTTCATAATTGCAGTAGGTGTATTTGTATCAGAGGCCAATCTTAAAACAGCCCAACCGATCGATGTACTTCCAACATCCAAAGCAAGCCTATAACGTCGTAGTAATGCCATAATTCCCTCAACTTAAAAAAATATTTTGTTATTTTTGTAATTCTATGTTACTATAAAAACCCTTAATTGATTGAGATATGTGCTGTGGACGCTAACAAGCAAATATATGCACAAAATGAAAAGCCGCACATGTGCGGCTTTTACTTTTAATATAAAGAAAATTTTTCACCTAAAAAATCAGGTTTTTTCAGCAATGCAAATCCTAACCATCCGGCTTGGATACAAAATCTCAATCCTCTCCAAATCAAACAACCAGTCATCAAAACACATCATTTCCCAAAACCCGCCTGTGGAAGGGTCTATCAGTTTAGACAAATCTGATTGATCCACCTGTTTGCCAGGTACGCCCTCACCGGGCAACCCTACAACCTCTATCCGCCATGCAGGCCCGGCAAGATCATTATCGGCCCGGTTTACAAACAAGTTGTGATATTCCCGCTGCGAACGCCATTCAAAATTATGCTTGGGTGGCATTGCCTTTCTCCTTAAATTTGTCATTACACTTTATACACACTCTTACATCAATCATAGCACTCAAAAATGAAAACAAGAACGTAAAATTACCCCACCCTCACAACCAACGCCGCACTTTCGCCTTATACGCCAGATATTCCTGCCCAAACAGTTTTTCCATGACTCTTTCCTCGGGAATAATCTGGAAACGGGTGATATACAGTACGTATGCCAGCACACCCAACAAAGCCCATACAGACCCCAGGTAAATGGCCCACGCCAGCAACAACAAAGCCATACCCAGGTACATCGGGTTGCGTGAATACTTATAAATACCCGTACACACCAGGGCCGATGATTTTTCAGGGCTCATGGGGTTCACTGTGGTTTTTGCTTTCCGGAATGAAACAGCCCCCAGAAAATCGCATGCCAGACCAATAAATGCCACGATGGCGGCAATACTCTGGCGTATCAGCGCCCCCTCTTCAACGCTCATGGCCGCCGGGATCAATTGCCACATCACAAGCCCGATGACAATCGCAATGAGTGGTGGAGGAATTCTGGTTTCAAGCTTATTCATAACAATATCCATAAAAACATGTCTGCCCAGGAAAATGGTAACAAAAAACCCGCACCACCATAAGCAGTGCGGGTTTTACAAACAGGTTATTGCCTAAGCAATAAACCGGCTTACATGTTTTCAATCATTACCTGACCAAAGCCAGAGCAGCTAACCTGTGTTGCGCCTTCCAGCAGACGGGCAAAGTCATAGGTTACTTTCTTGGACAGGATAGATTTTTCCATAGAGGAAATGATCAGGTCTGCGGCTTCAGTCCAGCCCATGTGACGCAGCATCATTTCTGCAGACAAGATTTCTGAACCTGGGTTCACGTAGTCTTTACCTGCGTATTTGGGTGCTGTACCGTGAGTGGCTTCAAACATGGCAACAGAGTCGGACAGGTTGGCACCGGGAGCGATACCAATACCACCAACTTGTGCAGCCAATGCGTCAGACACGTAGTCACCGTTCAGGTTCAGTGTGGCAATAACTGAGTACTCGGCAGGACGCAACAGGATTTGTTGCAGGAAGGCGTCAGCGATAGAATCCTTAACGATAATGTCTTTACCGGTTTTAGGATTCTTGAATTTGCACCATGGGCCACCGTCGATCAATTCAGCGCCGAATTCTTTTTGTGCCAGTTCATAGGCCCAGTCACGGAAACCACCTTCGGTGTATTTCATGATGTTGCCTTTATGAACGATGGTAACGCTTGGTTTGTCGTTGTCGATCGCGTATTGGATGGCTTTGCGAACCAGACGCTGTGTACCTTCACGTGATACGGGCTTGATGCCGATACCGGAAGTGTTGGGGAAGCGGATTTTGGTTACGCCCAGTTCATTTTGCAGGAAATCGATCAGTTTTTTGGCTTGATCGGATTCTGCCGGGAATTCGATACCGGCATAGATATCTTCCGAGTTTTCACGGAAAATAACCATGTCTGTTTTTTCGGGCTCACGCACGGGTGAAGGAACACCTTTGAAGTAACGTACGGGACGCAGGCAGACATACAGGTCCAGTTGCTGACGCAGTGCCACGTTCAGTGAGCGAATGCCACCGCCAACGGGTGTGGTCAGAGGGCCTTTGATGGAAACAACGTAATCCTTGACGGCATCCAGGGTTTCTTCTGGCAGCCATACGTCTGGACCGTATACTTTTGTTGATTTTTCACCAGCATACACTTCCATCCAGTGAATTTTACGTTTGCCATCGTAAGCTTTGGCAACTGCAGCATCAACCACTTTCAACATGACTGGTGTGATGTCTGCACCAGTACCGTCACCTTCAATGTAAGGAATGATTGGCTGGTCTGGTACATTCAGAGAGAAATCGGCGTTAACCGTGATTTTTTCGCCCGCTGCCGGGACTTTGATATGTTGATAAGACATGTTGGCTCCGTAACCCACATTAAGACAATTAACCTAAAACCTGCGGCCTGATAGGAGTAAACCGCAAGTCTTATATAAGACTGACATAGTTTAACTGAAAAAATTTAAACCGCCTAAAAACATTGCCATTTTTTCAGAAATATTTCCTGATTCGGACAATTCTGAGGCAAAATAGCATGTAACCTGTTTTTTATCTTCACTATACTTATGTTCAACCCTTCCCGTGACCAGGTCAGAGACTTCTTTATCGATACCTGGCGCAAACACCAGACTAAACAAATCCTGACTCCTCTTGAGTCCATCGCCCTGAACTGGATACAGCAACACCCTGAATATCACGGCGTACTTGAAAACCCCGAATCCAAAAGCAAGGATTTTTCAGTCGACCAGGGTCAGGTCAACCCGTTTTTACATCTGTCCATGCATTTGGCCATTGAAGAGCAAATATCCATTAACAGCCCTCCGGGCCTCAAGGATATCTTCCAGACCCTGGCTGCCGGCAGCAACCCGCACGAGGCCGCTCACGAAATCATGGAGTGTCTGGGAACAGTCATTTGGGAAGCCCAACGCCTGGGTAAACCGTTAGACAACAATCAATATCTGGATTTGTTGCGTCAGCGGGTAAAACGCCATTAACCGGTCCGTCGGCCCTCCCTGGGCTCATCAACCGGCCTGCCAAACACCTTGCCTGTTAGCGCCGGTGGCTTAAACCGCTGGGCAAGGTGGCCAGCCAGGCCGAAATATTCTCAATATCGGTCAGCGTCAGGTTCTGGACCTGCACCATCATAATCGGGTTTTTACGGACATTGGCAGAAGCGGGTGCATTGCGCGCACCACGGGCATAAGCCAGCAGGGCATGCTTCAGGTAATCGCCATGCTGTCCGGCCAGAATGGGATACATGGACGCCAGTGTGGTAACGCCATCGGCACCATGACAGGCCACACACCCTTTTGTCTCAAACGCGACCTTTCCGGCCTTTAAATCGGTGGCCTGCGCAGCCCCCGAAATGACCAGAGCAACTCCTGCCAACATTACATTTACCTGTTTCATGACAGTGTCTCCGACTATTGAATTTGTGCGTAATAGGCTGCCAGATCAAGCATGTCCTGCTCTGACAGGCTATGGGCAATGGCAATCATTGACGGGAAGGTACGGGATCCGGCCTGGTATTCTTTCAGGGCAGCAACAATATATTCAGCATTCTGACCCGCAATCTTGGGAACCGGGTAAACTTCGGGGAAACTGGCCCGGTATCCCTCTATGCCATGACAGCCAATACACATAAATACTTTACCTTTCCCTGCCTCTACATCCCCAACAGGGGCAGCCTGCTGTGCAAATGACTGCGCCCCTGTTGCACAGCCCGCCATGATGGCGAACAAATTTATGGTACGCTTTAACGATTGTTTCGTCATATATGGCTCTTCTTGGTGATTGTTAAGAATTTTAATTAAAAACAACGGATAGAGCTGCGATGGATTGATTTTACGATTTGTACTATCAATTCGGTTTAGTATTAATACTTAATGTATTGAACCCCTATTTTTATGTTGCAGGATGGAAATGAATATACCTATAAACCCTAATGACTCAACAAAATTCTCTGGAACAGACCGTTATATAGCGACGGAAGACCTTAAGCTGGCGGTGAATGCCGCCCTGACTTTACAGCGTCCACTGTTAATCAAGGGTGAACCCGGTACGGGTAAAACCATGCTGGCCGAAGAAGTGGCCCATGCCCTGGGACGCGACTTGCTGCAATGGCATATCAAATCCACAACCAAAGCGCATCAAGGGCTCTACGAATACGATGCCGTCTCCCGCCTGCGTGACTCCCAGCTGGGCGATGAGCGGGTTAAGGATATCCGCAATTACATTAACAAAGGCGTGCTGTGGAAGGCTTTTGAGTCGGAAAAACCCTGCGTTGTCCTGATTGACGAGATTGACAAGGCCGACATCGAGTTCCCCAACGACTTATTGCGCGAACTGGACCAAATGGAGTTTCATGTATACGAAACCCAACAAACCATTGTGGCCAAACACCGCCCCTTGGTCATTATTACCTCAAATAATGAAAAAGAGCTGCCCGATGCCTTCCTGCGCCGATGCTTTTTCCATTACATCCAGTTTCCCGATCGTGCCACGTTAAAAGACATTGTGCATGTGCATTTCCCCGATATCAAGGCCGAAGTCCTGCGTGCCGCCCTGGATCATTTCTTTACCCTTCGCGAAGCGCCCGGCCTGAAAAAGAAACCCTCCACCTCCGAGTTTCTTGACTGGCTGTCACTGCTGATTGCCGAAGATATCAGTGCCGGCAAAATTGATGCCCATGCCGCCACGGCAATACCCATCATGGCAGGTGCCCTCCTGAAAAACGAACAGGACCTGAGCCTGCTGGAACGACTTTCCGCCATGGCGCAAAATATGCGCCGCTCATAAGTCAGGCTACCCATGTTTATCAATTTCTTTTACCACCTTCGCAATCACAAGCTGCCGGTATCTGTCAAAGAATACCTCACCCTGCTTGAGATCTTGCGTGAGCAGGTCATGGCCCCTACCCTGCATGATTTTTATCTGTTGTCACGCATGACACTGGTCAAGGATGAAACGCTGTTTGACCGCTTCGACCAGGCCTTCTCCCTTTTTGCCAAAGGGGTCGAGGCCCAACTGGCCGACAGCAAGGAAATCCCGCTGGAATGGCTGATGAACGAATTGCAGAATTCACTCACGCCAGAAGAAAAAGCGGCCATCGAAAAGCATGGCTGGGAAAAACTCATGGAGCTGTTCAAGCAACGCCTTGAAGAACAGCAGGAACGGCATGCCGGCGGTAACAAATGGATAGGCACAGGAGGCACTTCCGCTTTTGGCAACAGTGGCTATCACCCTGAGGGCATCCGTGTAGGTGGAGAGTCCGCTGGCCATCGCACTGCCGTCAAGGTATGGGATGAGCGCCTGTTCAAGGAATATGATGACCAACAGGAACTGGGCACCCGCAACTTCAAGGTTGCCTTAAGACGCCTGCGCCGCTTTGCCCGCGAAGGAGCGGCCGAAGAGCTCGATCTGGATGACACCATCCGCAGTACGGCCCGCAACGCCGGCTATCTGGACGTCAAAATGATTCCCGAGCGTCATAATAACGTCAAGGTCCTTATGCTGCTTGATGTGGGCGGCAGCATGGATGACCACATCGCCCGCGTTGAAGAACTGTTTTCGGCGGCCAGCAGCGAATTCCATCACCTGGAAGTGTATTATTTCCATAATTGCGTTTACGAACGCGTCTGGCGCTATAACAGTAACGGGCGCCGCAACTACATAGACACCTGGGAGCTGCTGAGAAAATACAATGCCGACTGGCGCCTGATCCTGGTGGGCGATGCCACCATGAGCCCCTACGAAATCATGCACCCGGGCGGCTCGGTAGAGCATTACAACAAGGAAACCGGTGCTGCCTGGCTGCAGCGGCTTCTGGAACACTGGCCCAAATCCATCTGGCTCAATCCCGAACCCACCAGTTATTGGCCTTACCGGCAATCCATCGAACTTATCCGCAATATTGTGCAAGACCGCATGTACGGAGTCACGGTTGCCGGTCTGGAAGAAGGTATGCGGTTCTTGTCCAAATAGCCGCTTATTGTCAACGCAGTATTTGCCTAATCATACAAATAGCCATGAGACAACATCTGCCACTTTCGCCTTACATTACTTTATTACTACTTTCTTTTTTCCTTTTTATGTCATTACCCATTCCCGCCGCAGGCGCCCTCACCCAGCCGGTACAAATCCACAGTATCGAAGGCATTACCGAATACAAACTGGATAACGGTTTACGGGTTCTGCTGGCTCCCGATCAATCCAAACCCACCACCACGGTCAACATGACCTATCTGGTGGGTTCCCGCCACGAACAATACGGGCGTACCGGCATGGCTCACCTGCTTGAGCATTTAATGTTCAGGGGCACGCCCAACACACCCAATGCACTGTCTGAATTTTCCAAACGAGGCTTGCAGGCCAATGGCTCCACCTCGGCAGACCGTACCAACTACTATGCCAGTTTTGCCAGCAACCCTGAAACCCTGAAATGGTATTTGACCTGGCAGGCCGATGCCATGCGTAATGCCTCTATCCAGGAAGAAGACCTGAATGCGGAACGGGGCATTGTCCTGAATGAACTTGAGCGCGGAGAAAACAATCCTTTCCGGAGCCTGACAGAAAAAATGCGTTCAACGGCCTACCAGTGGCACAATTACCGCAACAGCACCATTGGTGCCCGCAGTGATCTTGAAGGCATGCAGGCCAGTGAGCTGCGTGATTTTTACGACCGCTATTACCAGCCCGACAATGCGGTTTTGGTGGTTGCCGGCAAATTTGAGCCCGAGCAAACTCTCAACCTGATCAATGGACTGTTCAGCACCATTCCCAAACCCGAACGCACCCTGACCGAAGCTCCCACGATAGAGCCCCAACAGGACGGCGAGCGCCAGGTTATCCTGGAGCGCAGTGGTGGCATGCCCTTTATTGCCGCCACTTACCATATTCCTGCCGCGTCCAGTGAACAATATATCATGCTGGATATCGCTGCCAGCATTCTGGCCGACAGCCCTTCGGGTCAGCTTTACAAAGCACTGGTGGAAAACAGCCTGGCCACCGGTGTTTTTGGCTTTGCCATGGCACACCATCACCCTGGACTCATCTTTTTTGGCGCCCAGCTGAATGACACCATGGACATCGCCAAAGCGCAGCAAACCCTGCATGAGGTACTTGAGCAAAGTGCCAGGCACCCCATCACCCAAGAGCAGCTGGATCGAGCCAAAAACAATTGGCTGACCCAATGGGATGAGTTGTTTTCCAGTACAGAACAAATGGGTATTGGCCTGTCTGAAGCCATTGCCTCGGGCGACTGGCGACTTTTCTTTCTGGAACGCGACCGGGTCAAGAACCTCACCCTGGAAGATGTCCAACAGGCCATCAACACTTATTTGCTGGCCAGCAACCGCACCAGCGGACTTTACAAACCCGCCGATAATCCGCAACGTGCTCCGTTTGAAACCACGCCCGATATTGCACAATTGTTGAAAGACTATAAAGGTGATCCCTCTTTTACGCAAACGGATGCTTTCGACGCTTCGCCTGAAAATATCGACAAACTGACCCAACGGGACGTGATCCGGTTGCCCAATGGCACCATTAGCACCGCCATGTTGGTCAAGCCCACCAGGGGCAATCGTGTCCAGGCCGATTATAAAATCCAGTTCGCCAATGCCAAGGCTATGGAAAATATGGCCAGCCTGTCCGCGGCCGCGGCTTCGTTACTGGATAATGGCACGGCCACCATGTCGCGTCAGCAAATCCAGGACCGTATCGATGCCCTGCAAGGCAGCATTCATTACGGCATCAGTGGCAACCGCTTGATGGTATCCCTTTCCACCCATAAAAAGCATTTCCCGGAGTTGCTGCAACTCAGCCTTGAACTCATCCAACAGGCCAGCTACCCGCTCAAAGAAGTGGATGAGTACAAGGAACGGGTTATCACGTCGATTCGAAACGCCATGACCGAACCTGGGGCACTGGCCAATAATATCCTGAGTCGCCACAGCAATATCTGGCCCAAAGGGGATGTCCGTTATGTCCCCACGTATGAAGAATTGATCGAAAACATCCAGGCCATCAAACCCGAAGCACTTCGTGAATTCCAAAGCAACTTCTTTGGTGCGGGTGATATTGATATTGCCGTGGTGGGCGACTTTGACCCGCTGCAAATCAGGCAAATTCTTGAAAATGGCCTGAAAGACTGGAAACAGGCGCCCCGCTATGAACGCATAGACACGCCCTACCATGCCGTCAAACCCGAGACGTTCACGATTGAGACACCCGACAAGTCCAATGCCGTTTATATGGCCAGATTGCCGATAGAAATGCAAAATGACGACCCGGATTATCCGGCTCTGTTCATGGCCAACTATCTGCTGGGTGCTACGGAAACGTCCCGCCTCTGGACCCGTATCCGCACCCAGGAAGGGATGTCTTACAGTATCCGCAGTTCATTGAATATTTCCTCTTTCGAGCCTTCCGGTACATGGGCATTGCAAGCCATTTATTCGCCCACCGAAAAAGAGCGGCTCAAGTCCCTGATTGATGAAACCATTCAGAAAACCCTGAAGGATGGCTTTACCGAAGAGGAACTGGCCGATGGCATCCGTTCAGTCCTAAACCTGCGTTCACTGGCCCGCTCACAAGATAGCGTCCTGTCTTCGACCTGGCTGAAATACCTGTCACTGGACCGCACCTTTGAATGGAACCGGAAGTTTGAGGAGTCCCTTCAAAAGCTGACCACGGCAGATGTCCTCCAGGCCATGAAAACCTATCTGAAGCCGGAAAACATATCTGAAGCTTTTGCCGGTGATTTTTTGGGTAAGGCTGACTAACCCGGTACGGGGCAAACCCCGTTCCATGGCCCCCTTACCCAAAGGGGGCTTACGGCACATATTGATAAAAAAAATGCACGTTATAAAACGTGCATTTTTTATTAAAAGCTGATGTTTTCTTTACCGCTGACTAACTGAAAAACTTCTTGACCCGATCAGTCCAGGACTTGTTCTGGGGTGAGTGACGGTCTCCACCATCTTTCAGCGCCGCCTCAAATTTACGCAACAGCTCTTTCTGCTCTTCATTCAGACGTACCGGTGTTTCTACAATCACGTGACAATACAAATCGCCCGGATAATTGGAACGAACGCCTTTGATCCCTTTGCCACGCAAACGGAAAGTCTTGCCGGTTTGTGTACCCTCAGGAATGGTAATTTCACCTTTGCCCCCCAAAGTGGGTACTTCAAGGTTTCCACCCAGGGTTGCCGTCACAAAAGGTAGCGGCACCTGGCAGTGCAGGTCATCACCATCACGCTCAAAAATACTGTGTTCCTTAAGGTGAATCTCAACATACAAATCACCTGGAGGCCCACCATTGACACCTGGCTCACCATTGCCCGCCGAACGGATGCGCATACCTTCATCAATACCGGCAGGAATCTTGACCTGCAGGGTTTTGTTCTTGCGTTTGCGGCCTACCCCATCACATGATGTGCAGGGATCCTTGATTTCCTGACCCGAACCATGACAGGTGGGACATGTTTGCTGGACGCTGAAAAAGCCCTGCTGCATGCGAACCGCACCACTGCCGCCACACGTATGACAGGTGGTTGGCTTGGTACCTGGCTTGGCGCCCGTGCCATGGCAAACTTCACAGTTCTCCCAGCTGGGCACACGTATTTCGGTATCGAAGCCTTTGGCGGCCTGTTCAAGGGTAATCTCAAGACTGTAACGCAAATCGGCTCCCCGGTAGACTTGCGGGCCACCGCCACGACGACCGCCCCCAAAGATGTCTCCGAAAATATCACCGAACACATCTCCAAAGTTGCCGGCACCGGCCCCCATTCCTGCATTGGGATCTACACCTGCATGGCCATAGCGATCATACGCTTCCCGTTTCTCGGGATCTGAAAGCATCTCATAGGCTTCCTTGATCTCTTTGAATTTATCTTCGGCCTCTTTGCTATCCGGATTGCGGTCAGGATGGTACTTCATTGCCAGCTTGCGGTAAGCCTTCTTGATTTCCTCATCCGTGGCGTTTTTGGCGACACCCAGAGATTCATAATAATCACGCTTTGCCATTATTTATACGCCTTTATAACTCTTTAACAAATTTCATAGATTTAAAAACAATACCCGGTTAAGCCTTTTAAGACAGAAACCGGGTATTCAGCTCACATTGAGGTGATCACTTATGCGTCACGCTTGACTTCTTTAAAGTCGGCATCAACCACATTCTCATCTGCGGGCTGGGCTGCTTCAGCCTGACCTGCCTGGGCCTGCATGTCTGCATACATTTTTTCACCCAGTTTCTGGGAAGCGGTCATGAGCGCTTCTGTCTTGGCGTCAATCGCTGCCTTGTCACCATCCTGCAGTGTTGCCTCAAGGTCTTTGATCGCTGTTTCGATGGCTTCTTTTTCAGATGCTTCCAGCTTGTCACCGTATTCAGTCAATGACTTGCGTGTTGAGTGAATCAGGGCATCAGCCTGGTTGCGTGCCTGTGCCAACTCAGCAATACGATGATCCTCTTCGGCATTGGCTTCCGCATCTTTAACCATGCGCTCAATTTCTTCCTCAGACAAACCAGAGTTGGCTTTAATGGTAATTTTGTTTTCTTTACCAGTGCCTTTATCTTTGGCAGAAACGTGCAGAATACCGTTGGCATCGATATCGAACGTGACTTCAATTTGTGGAACACCACGAGGTGCTGGTGGAATGCCTTCCAGATTGAACTCACCCAGTGCCTTGTTACCCGCAGCGATTTCACGTTCTCCCTGAAACACCTTAATGGTTACTGCTGGCTGGTTATCGTCGGCAGTAGAGAAAACCTGAGAAAAACGGGTAGGAATCGTGGTGTTTTTCTGGATCATCTTGGTCATGACACCACCCATGGTCTCGATACCCAGAGACAATGGGGTAACGTCGAGCAACAACACGTCTGTACGATCGCCTGACAATACGGAACCCTGGATAGCTGCACCGGCAGCAACCGCTTCATCGGGGTTGACGTCTTTACGTGGTTCTTTACCAAAGAACTCTTTGACCTTTTCCTGCACTTTAGGCATACGGGTCATACCACCCACCAGAATCACGTCATCAATGTCGCTAACCTTGACACCGGCATCCTTGATGGCAACACGGCATGGTTCAATCGTGCGGTTGATCAGCTCTTCAACCAGTGCTTCAAGTTTGGCACGGGTGATTTTCAGGTTCAGGTGTTTCGGACCGGAAGCATCTGCCGTAATGTAAGGCAGGTTGATTTCGGTTTGTGCGGTTGAAGACAGTTCGATCTTGGCTTTCTCGGCAGCTTCTTTCAGGCGCTGCAACGCAAGCACGTCTTTGGACAGATCGACGCCCTGCTCTTTTTTGAACTCTTCAATAATGTAATCGATGATGCGTTGGTCAAAGTCTTCACCACCCAGGAATGTATCACCGTTGGTGGACAGTACTTCAAACTGCTTTTCGCCGTCCATGTCAGCGATTTCAATGATGGAAACGTCGAAAGTACCACCGCCCAGGTCATAAACCGCGATTTTACGATCGCCTTTTTCAGCCTTGTCCATACCGAAAGCCAGTGCGGCAGCGGTAGGTTCGTTAATAATGCGCTTGACATCAAGACCGGCGATGCGACCCGCATCTTTGGTGGCCTGACGCTGGCTGTCATTGAAATAGGCAGGCACGGTAATAACCGCCTCGGTGACTTCTTCACCCAGGTAGTCTTCGGCCGTTTTTTTCATTTTACGCAATACTTCTGCGGAAATTTGGGGAGGCGCCATTTTTTTACCTTGCGCTTCCACCCATGCATCACCGTTATCGGCCTTGATAATGCTGTAAGGCATCAGGTCGATATCTTTTTGCACTGCGCTTTCGTCAAATTTGCGACCAATTAAACGTTTGACCGCAAACAACGTGTTTTTAGGGTTGGTGACTGCCTGACGTTTTGCTGGTGCGCCAACCAGTGTTTCACCATCGTCCATGTAGGCGATGATGGAAGGTGTGGTACGTGCACCTTCAGCGTTTTCAATAACCCTGACTTTATCACCGTCAAGGACGGCCACACAGCTGTTGGTTGTACCCAAGTCAATACCAATAATTTTGCCCATTATGCTTACCTTAATAATAGCTAATCTGAAATTTTGTAAAAATCCTGTTTTAATAATTTAAAACAGGATTGTTGGATACCTTCAATATGGGGATACAAAAACCGTTTTCAAGATCCGTAACGTATTTTTTTTATCGCCTTTTTACTGCCAACCGGTTTATTGCTTACCGGCTGAAACCATGACCAGCGCCGGACGCAATACGCGCTCGGAAATCGTATAGCCTTTTTGCAAGGACTGCAAAATACAATTGGCTTCGACCTCTTCGGATGGTACGGAGGAAATGGCCTGATGCAGGTTGGGATTAAATTTATCTCCAACGGCAGGTGCCACTTCTTTGAGATGATTGCGCTCGAAAGCCTGGGTTAGCTGACGCAAGGTGCTTTCCACTCCTTCCCTGAGCGCTTCCATTGTCTGGTTTTCAAGCGCCAGGGCGGCTTCCAGACTGTCTTTTACCGGAACCAGGCTTTCCGCAAAACTTTCGGTACTGAATTTACGTGCCTTGGCCACTTCTTCCTGAGAGCGGCGGCGGATATTTTCCACTTCGGCACGGGCACGCAAAAGTTCATCATGATATTGGCTAACCTTGGCTTCAAGTTCCGAATATTTCTCGGCCAGATTTTCTTCCATCAGTACGGTTTCTTCCAAGGTATCCTCTTGGCTTGCATCAGCTTGCTGCTCAACTTCTGGATTTTGCGGCTGTTCCGGATTTTGTGAGTTTTGAGGATTATTCTCTTGTGACATTCGGTTCTCCAAACATGGGTTTATATTCAATGCACCCTAGATTGAGGCAAATTCCGGTATTTCAAGAGGGGGTTTTCATAAAAAACGCCCGCACCCAAAACGTCCAAACCCAGCCAATGAGCGCCAGGCAGGGTCTATGGTTAGCGTATTGGACCTGACAGCGTTGGGCACCAGCCTTGCAGGTGACGCTTGACAATCCCGTCCAAACCATTCATCCACTCGTCGTCACTATTCAGGCAAGGAATATATCTGAACTGTTCGCCACCGGCTTGCTTGAAGGCGCTGGCACATTCAAGCTGGATTTCCTCCAGGGTTTCAAGGCAATCGGCCACAAAACCCGGACACATGACATCAACCCGCTTGACCCCTTGGGCGGGATAAGACTCAAGGGTGTCCTGTGTTGCCGGACCAAGCCATTTTTGCGCCCCGAAGCGGCTTTGAAAACTGAAGTCCAGTTCAACACCCTCATCGGCAAGCGCCTGTTTTAACAGATGAACCGTTCCCTCACAATCTTTGTAATAAGGATCTCCCTGATCGACACTGCTCTGTGGCAGACCATGAAAACTGAGCAATAGACGCTGCGGCTTGCCGTTCTCCTGCCAAAAAGCCCTGATCTTGGCAAGGAGCGCCATGATATAGCCGGGCTCATTGTAAAAACGCTTAATGAAGCGAAACTCGGGCTGATCACGAAAACCGGCCACGATACGGGCGATTTGATCCAGAATGGTAGCGGTGGTACTGGCTGCATATTGTGGATACATGGGCACCACCAGGATACGCTCACATTGTTGCTGACGCAGGCTTTCCATGGCCGTTTCCAGTGAAGGCCGGCCATAACGCATGGCCAGCTCCACGGGTATGTCCAGATCCTGGCGTGCAAAACCTTCGGCAAGCCGTCGGGCCTGGGCCTGACTGTAAACCAGCAAGGGCGAGCCGCCTTCCATCCAGACCTGCTGGTACTTATGCACCAGTTTTCTGGCGCGAAACGGAAGAATCGCCCCTCTTAAAATGGGTTGCCACAGCAAAGACGGCAGTTCGACCACCCGCTTGTCAGAAAGGAATTCAGCCAGATAGCGACGAATATCCGCAGCTGCGTAAGAAGAAGGAGTACCCAGATTAACCAGCAATACACCCGCTTTCATATCCTGATGGGGTTGGTTGACGATATTGTTCTGATCACGCTTTTTTTCAGGTTCAGGTATATTCTGCATAAAGTTATGGTTCTTAGTACTGGCTTAAGGCGTTGGATAGTAACCGGGCGGTTATATCGACAATGGGGATTACTCGATCATAGGACATTCTGCTGGGGCCGATCACCCCCAATGTGCCAATGATTTTACCATCGACCCCATAGGGAGCAGTTATGACCGAGACATTTTCCATAGGCACCAACCGGGAGTCACCGCCAATATAAATCTGGACGCCTTGTGAGCGGCTTGAAATATCGAGCAATTGGATCAATTCGCTTTTTTGCTCGAATAAATCAAACATTTTGCGCAAATAATTCATGTCAGCCGTCATGTCCGTCACATCCAGCAAACGACGTTCGCCCGAAATAAGTACGGTATCTTGTTCTGAAGTATCGGTGCCGGCATCTACCGCGGCCTGCATCAGCTGTGAAATATCCTCTTTCAGTTTCGCCAGTTCACGGGCCAGTTCAGTACGAACCACGTCAAAAGACTTGCCGGAAAAATGCTGGTTGAAAAAGTTGCCGGCCTCTAGCAGTTCTTGTTCGGCATAATCGCGGGTCGCGGAAATAATCCGGTTTTGCACATCACCATCGGGCGTAACAATAATTAGCAAGATGCGTTTTTCGGACAGGCGGATAAATTCGATATGACGAAAAACCTGGGAACGCTGCGGTGTTAAAACCACACCGGCAAACTGGGTCAAATTGGACACCAGCTCGGCCGCGGCATTCATGGCCTTGCCCGGAGAAGCGTGCAACAGGGCATCCTTGATTTCACTATTGATGTTTTCTGGCGACAAGGTCTGATAATGGCGAACAGCCAGCAGACGGTCTACAAACATACGGTAGCCCTTGGGCGTTGGCACCCGTCCTGCCGACGTATACGGACTTTGGATCAGACCCAGCTCTTCAAGGTCTGCCATGACATTGCGAATTGTGGCCGGAGAAAGCTCAAAGCGCTTTGACAGCGTGCGCGACCCGACCGGTTGCCCATCCTCGATATATTGTTCAATTAAAGCTTTCAGTAAAGCACTAGCGCGTTCATCCATATTGCGATATCTTATAAATTCACACTTACATGTATGATATTTTTTACCAGCGACACATTCGTAGTATTCAGGAACATGCTGAAATTACGGTCAAGATGTCGTAATATCCACATTTCACCTTATTGTATATTGTTTTTGACATGCATTTTTCAACCGTCGCACTAATTGGCCGATATCAGGATTCCGGTATGGATGCTCCCTTGCGGGCATTGTCAGAAGTCCTGACAAAGGCCGGGCGTTCCGTTCTGATAGAAAAAGAGACCGCCACCAATACAGGAGTCGCTGAACTGCCTGTTGCGACCATTGAAGAAATTGGCAGGCAGGCTGACCTGGTGATTGTGATGGGTGGAGACGGAACCATGCTGGGCGCCGCCCGCCAACTGGCCCCCTACGGTATTCCGCTCATTGGCATCAACCATGGCCGCCTGGGTTTCATTACAGACATACCGCTTCAAAACGCCCTGCAAGCCATCCAGTCCGTCCTGGACGGGCATTTCTCCCTGGAATCCCGCACGCTCCTTGAAGCCTCGGTGGTTCGGGATGGGCAAACCTTAACCACGGCACTGGCCCTGAATGATGTCGTCCTGAACCGCTCGGGCCGTAGCGGCATGATTGAAATCAGCGTGGAACTTGACGGCGAATTCATGTACAAGCAACGTGCTGACGGCCTGATTATTGCCACCCCAACCGGCTCGACCGCCTATTCCTTAAGCGCCAATGGCCCCATTTTGCACCCTGGTGTCAGTGCTTTCCTGCTGGTGCCGGTTGCCCCACAAACATTGTCCAATCGCCCCATTGTGATTCCAACCAGTGGCACCCTGAAACTTACGCTCACTGAAATCGGGCGTGCCGAAACGGGTGCCAGCGTGCACTTTGACATGCAAACCTGGTCAAACCTTCAATTGGGCGACCAGATTATCGTAAAAAAAGCCCAACACCAGATTCAGTTTTTGCACCCCAAAGGCCTTAGCTTTTTCTCAACCCTGCGCAAAAAACTGCACTGGAACATCATGCCCGAGTCTTGAAGACAAGGTTACACTCACTCATGCTGCATTCATTACACATTCGCGATTTTGTCATTGTTGATCAGGTGGATCTGCACTTTGACCAAGGTTTTACCGTTTTTTCAGGCGAGACCGGTGCCGGCAAATCCATCCTGATTGATGCGTTGGCGCTGGCACTTGGTGGCAGGGCCGAAACCTATTCCATTCGTGAGGGCGCCGATAAAACCGATATCAGCGCGGTTTTCGACTGCCCGGACTCCCTGCGTGACTGGCTGCAAGAGCAGGAAATGGATGACTCCGAGCTGGTGCTGCGCCGGGTGTTTGACCGCTCGGGTAAAAGCCGGGCGTTTATCAATGGCGTTCCCGCCAACCTTGCACAATTACGCAGCATCGGTCAACACCTGGTAGACATCCACGGCCAGCACGCCCACCAAAGCCTGCTTAAAAACAGTGCCCAACGCGAATTACTCGATGCGCATGCCGACAATAACCGCCTGCTGCAAACGCTTGCACAACAATGGAAAGCATGGCAAAGCGACATTCGCCAGTACAAGGAATCACAGGAAAACGCCGCCCAGCAAAACCTTGAGCGCGAACGTCTTGAATGGCAACTTCAGGAAATTGCCAAATTGCAATTGGGTAAGAATGAATGGGAAAACGTCAGTACCGAACACAACCGTCTGGCACATGCCTCTTCCCTGCTGGAAGGCGCCACACAAACCCTGAATACCCTGGATGGCGAAGAGCAGTCACTGATATCCGAACTGAACAGCGCCACCCAGCGTATTGCTCAATTACTTAAAAACGATCCGGCCCTGCAAGGCGTTTACGATGCCCTGGAGTCGGCCCGGATTGCCTGCGTTGAAGCCGCATCCGACCTGAACAGTTACCTGGACAAAGTGGATCTTGATCCTTTACGCCTGGCCGAGCTGGAAACCCGCATGCGCAATATTTTTGACACGGCCCACAAATTCAGGGTAGAACCCGAGCAACTGCACGCTCTTGAGCAAGAGCTTGAGGTCAAACTTGCCCATTTCAATAAAATCAGCAATCTTGAAGAACTGGAAAAAAGCATAGCGCAACGTAAGGCCGCCTATATGGAAACCGCCCAGGAACTTTCAAAGGCCCGCAAAAAAACCGCCTCCACGCTTGGCAAGGAAGTGACCCAGGCCATGCAAAGCCTTGCGATGCAAGGCGGTGTCTTCGAGATCCATCTGCAAAAAGCAGAACCTGGCCCACACGGCCTGGAACAGGTTGAGTTCAATGTTGCCGGCCATGCCGGTACAACACCGCGCCCTTTAGCCAAGGTAGCATCGGGTGGAGAACTGGCCCGTATTTCCCTTGCCCTGTCAGTGATGGCCAACAAGGCAGGCAGGGTTCCCACCCTGATCTTTGATGAAGTGGATACCGGTATTGGCGGCGCGGTGGCCGAAGTGGTCGGAAAACTGTTACGTGAGCTGGGTAGCCGTCATCAGGTGCTGTGTGTCACACACCTGCCACAGGTGGCTGCCTGCGCCCAACAGCACTTTCAGGTTCAGAAAAACCAGAAAAACAAAACAACACATTCGGAAATTGTTTTACTGGATGAGCAGGAAAGAATCAATGAAGTTGCCCGCATGCTGGGTGGCGTCACAATTACTGAAACCACCCGTGAGCACGCAAGGGAAATGCTGAATATTCAGGTTTGAGCCCTGTTCCGTAAAGGGGAAGGCCCAACGTTATTTCAAATGGTTCTTGGAAGGGTGCCTGGACTCGCAGTCGGCGCAGGTACCATACAAAACCATCGAATGGCTCTCAAGATTAAAATTATAGTCTTTGGCAATTTTGTATTGCCGTTTCTCAATTTCAGGGTCGGTAAATTCATCTACTTTCCCGCAAACGGAACAGACCAGGTGATCGTGATGATCACCGTCGTCAAGCTCGAAGACAGCCTTGCCGTTATCGAACTGGCTACGCGTTAAAATACCGGCCTGTTCAAATTGAGTCAGCACACGATAAACCGTGGCAAGGCCAATATCGACATTTTCATTAATCAATAAACGGTAAACGTCTTCGGCACTTAAGTGGCGAGCTTCTGATTTACGGAAAATATCCAAAATCTTAAGGCGCGGAAAAGTTGCCTTAAGGCCCATGTTTTTCAATTCGGTTTGATCGTTGACTTGATCGTTCATATCACCCACACTAAATCATGCTGACCCAGCATCATAGTCAAATTTAGCCACAAAGAAAGCGCTTAATGAATAAATTTCCAAATATTTCAGTGCAATCAATCCTATAATTGCCCAGAACTATTATCATAACACTTTTAAATGTCCAAAATTATCATAGGATATTCACCCAAGTCATGAATAATACTGCACTTTTCCTTCGTCTCCGTAAAGGACTGTTTATCTCTGCCCTTGCACTTACTGCACTAACCGGTTGCCAATCAGGGAAATGGGGTTTTCCTTATATCGCCCCTGTACAGCAAGGCAACTGGATCACAGAAGAAAACGTGGCACTATTACAAAAAGGCATGACTCCGGATCAGGTGCGTTACGCCTTGGGCTCACCCACCCTGACCGACATCTTCCGACCTGACCGCTGGGATTATCCTTACTACTACCAACCCGGTTATGGTGAACCGGTCTCGCGCAATTTCTCAGTCTGGTTCGTGAATGGTGTTCTGGATCGCTGGGAAGGTGATCAACAGCCCAACTTCCAACCTTACGAGCAAAAAGCGGCTGCCCGCACGGTAGAATCAACAGCCAGCACCGCAGAAGCGGCAGCCAGCCAGGTAGAAACGGCTCCCTTGGAATAAATCGTTTTCTGCAATCACCAATAATTATCAAAACCAAAGGTTAGTTACATGCGTATAGCTATTTCCGGAGCCAGCGGCCGTATGGGTCGCATGCTCATTGAAGCAGTACTTGAACACCCCGAACTTGAACTTACCGTTGCCCTTGATCACTCGGGCAGCGAACAACTGGGCACCGATGCGGGTGCATTCCTGGGCAAACCCACCGGAGTTGTCATCACCGATGATTTGTCAGCCCTGCAAAACAGTGATTGCCTCATCGACTTTACCCGCCCTGAAGGCACCCTGAAGCACCTGCAGGCTTGTGGCCAGTACAAAACCAAAGCCGTTATTGGTACCACCGGCTTTGATGCCGCCGGTATTCAGGCCATAGAAGAAGCTGCCAAAGAAAATGCGATTGTGTTCGCCCCCAACATGAGCATTGGCGTCAATGCCACCCTGCGCCTGCTTGAGCTGGCGGCACAACTATTGAATACCGGCTACGATGTGGAAGTCTATGAAGCTCACCACAAACACAAAGTGGATGCTCCTTCTGGCACTGCATTGAAAATGGGTGAAGTGATTGCCGAAACCTGGGGTAAAAAACTGGATGACATCGCCGACTGGGCCCGGCACGGTCACACGGGGGCACGCAAAGACGGACAAATCGGTTTTTCGGTTGTGCGCGGTGGCGACATCATTGGCGACCATACCGTGATGTTTTGCGGTACAGGTGAACGAATTGAAATCACCCATAAATCATCCAGTCGTGCCACATATGCCCAAGGCAGCCTGAAGGCTGCCCTGTTCCTGCAAAAACACAAAACCGGCCTGTTCAACATGCAAGACGTCATTCAGGGTTGACAAACTTTATACCTCCGCCTGCCACTGGCATTCGAGGGTGCACTTAACGTTTGAGGCCTACAAAAACCGGTTCGGGTTCCAGCAAAACACCAAATTTATTCATGACATCACCGGCAATTGCCTTTGCAATGGCAGTAATATCCGCTGCACAGGCTTTGCCGGTATTCACAATCACCAGAGCCTGTCTTGCATGCACGCCGGCATTGCCCAATTTCCGCCCTTTCCAGCCACATTGATCAATCATCCAGCCAGCGGCCAGTTTATAACGGTTATCGGGCTGCTCATAAGCAACCAAGTCCTGGAATTGCGCTTTTAACTCCCGATACTGCTGCGCAGGAACAATGGGATTTTTAAAAAAGCTGCCTGCATTACCTGTCACCTTTGGATCGGGCAATTTACGACGACGTATCTCACAAACCGCCTCAAAAATGGCTTGTGCCGTCAGTTGAGGCCTGGCAGTCTCATAGGATTGAAGATCGGGATAAGACAATACCGGCACCCATTGCTTGGGCAAACGAAACCTGACCGCCGTAATGATGAGGCCTTTACCCTCTTCATGCTTGAAGATGCTGTCACGGTAGGCAAATTGGCACTGTTGATTATTGAAGACCTGTTCTGTTTGGGTTAACGGATCGTAAGCCACCACGCTATCGAGTCGGTCTTTCACTTCCACACCATAGGCACCAATATTCTGCACAGGTGCCGCCCCCACCGTACCAGGTATTAAAGCCAGGTTTTCCAGGCCATACCAACCTTGCTGTATGCAATTAACCACAAAATCATGCCAATTTTCACCCGCAGCCGCTTCTACAATCCAGTCGCTGTCGGTTTCCTGCCAAAGGCGAATCCCTTTAAGTTGGTTATGAACAACAATTTGATCGATTTGTTCACTTAATACAACGTTACTTCCCCCACCCAGAACAAAGTAGGGGACACCCGGCTTCAACAAGTCTGAAATAGCACTTAAATCTTTTTTATTACAAAGACTTATGTAATTATTTGCCCATGATTTCAAGCCCAGTGTATTAAAACCGCTCAGGTCCTTCTGTTGTATAAAATCCATATCTTCAACTATTCAAATAACGTTTTTTTGACATTATAAAGAAATAAATGCTATTATTTTGTCTTTCTTAAGCACTTCTTGCTTATTTCGAAAAACAGGCAAATAAAAAAAGCTTGCAAAACGAAAAAAGATTGCTTATAATTTAAAACTTCACTGATTCAGCAAAACACTGAAAATTGTGAAAAATGCGGGAATAGCTCAGTTGGTAGAGCGCAACCTTGCCAAGGTTGAGGTCGCGAGTTCGAGACTCGTTTCCCGCTCCAGAATTCAAATTTGCAGGCATTTCCTGCAAATACGCAAAAAGGACCTTTCGGTCCTTTTTTTTGTTTCTGCCACATGAATGCCTTAAACCCCACAACACACTCTACCTGGCAGAATCCAAGATCATCACCGCCCCGCCACGGGCTTCTTACTTTTCCTTAACCTCCTCTTTCTCGTGCCTGTTTGCATTTACGAGGTAATTAAAGGGCAAAAAACCGGCATTCAGCTGTTTAAACATATCAGCAAACATATTATTCCATGGCATCGTATTGGCACCATCGGCCAACGCAACAGACTGCCGCTGCCATTGCTGCAATATTTCTGCCATACCCGACAGGAACAAACGCTGATTTTCAAGTGCCTGCTGGGTCAAAGCCCGATTGCCATTGGCGCATTGCGACAAACTTACCATAAGATCGTTAAAAGCCTGGCCCCGCAGGGGATCATTATTGATATTCAGCAGTTTTTCCATATTAGCCCGACTCTCACCAAAAGCCGCGGCAATGAACTCACCCCAGCGCTGATTGTTTTCCTGAAACAGCTTTCCCATTTGTCGGGACAGCTCCATATTTGCATTGAATAAATTCTGCGACAACTGACCATCAGAATAAGTTGATGCCTTGTTATTGGTTCCCATACCTGCCTCCTATAGTTATATACCAACGTCTAAAGTACACCCCCAGTGTAGTCAAAAAATATTATAAAACAATGCGTTATATCAAACTAGAGCACAACGACCGCAGCAACCATCCCTTTCAGGCCAATCCCACGCCCCCCCCTATTGCCTATTTAGCTCATATAAAACACCTAAACACCTAAACACCTAAAAATGATGCACCATTACAACAAAAACAGGTTAAAAATCTATCCAATGATAATTTTGTTGCTTATTTCACAACAAAAACTTCCATTTTGGCTTAATGGTGCTATACTCATTCTCTTATTAAGTCTTTGGCACTGAACGGCAACGATTGCATTATCCGGACCTATCAGTTGCAATGTACTAAAGGGCGCAGTAGCAAAGCGGTTATGCAGCGGATTGCAAATCCGTCTAGGGCGGTTCGACTCCGCCCTGCGCCTCCAGTCAAAGACTTGTTAAAAATGCGGGAATAGCTCAGTTGGTAGAGCGCAACCTTGCCAAGGTTGAGGTCGCGAGTTCGAGACTCGTTTCCCGCTCCAGAATTCAAAAAAAGCCCAGACAAGTGTCTGGGCTTTTTTTTCTTCCTAACGTACTTTCCGCCTAAAACACATCATTCACCATTCACGCAAGTGCCTCATGCCCGGCCATGGATTTGCTGCGAATATTGGTTTCCAACAATTTGGACAGGTTGGTAATTTCCTCATTCAAACCAAATAAAAACGCCTTGATTTGTTCGGTGTTTTTCTCTGAAAAAGAATACTGTTCGCCATCATCCTGATGTTTCTGAATATGCTCAATCTGATCAAGTAAATAATGAATATCACTGCTGGCTGGAGGAGCTGAATCAACCGTTCGATGAATAAAATACACCGTTATTTTGTCGCATAAGCGCTCGGCTCCTGCCACCAAAGGAAACCAGCTGGTGGCCTCCACGCCAACAGGTGCGGGCTCCAGCATTAAGCGATGCAGCTCTGTTCTTAAATCGGAAACCTTTTGGTAAGCGGCAATCTTTGCCTTGAATACCTCTTGGGTTATTTTTTGGAACTCAGCTTCATCGCCATTGGCACTCTGGCAGGCTGACTTTAAATAATGCTTGATGGCATTCAAGACCTCATCAAATCTTTTGCCCAGTACATTATTTTTTCTTTGTGGCCAAAGAAAATAGTTGAAGACCAGGATAATAACGCCCGCAATAATGGTATCTATGACTCTTTGGCCCGCATAATTAACCGTCATGGGACCTGTACTTAACAAATCCAGAAGCAGCAATAAGACGGCGGTAATGATGATTACCTGAGTCGCGTAAGACACCATTTTTGCCCAGGGAATCAGCGCGGCCAATATGCCAATCACAACAATTAAGGCAACCCCCTTGGGCAACAGATACAAAACCACTGTCCCGATGCATGCCCCAAAAATGGTTCCCAGACAACGCATGAGCGTTCTGGCAAACACAGAGCCAAAATCCGGTTTCATGGTTAAGGCAATCGTTAAAGGCACCCAAAACCAATGGTTTTCATGAATGACGTACCTGGTCGCAAAAGCCGCCCCCATGCAGGATGCAAACACATAGGCCTGGGTAATGACTTCTTTACCCACAATCAAGCGCTTCAAGCCCATTTGCGCCCGCTGCTTTAAGGAAGTTTTGACTGAGAACCGTTTCTGTCTTGGCAAGGAATCAGAGGCGGAAGAAGGCCAAAGACTTTCCATCAGCCGGGTAAGACTATAAACAAAACCACTGGCTTGCTCAGGAAAATCCGGTAGCGGTGGTGGTGTTTTACGCTTCCGGACAAGGGCATCTGCGATTTCCTCCAGCAAATGAGCCGAATCCGCAAGCAACTTTGTATCCTTATTAATTGCAATCAGGTGCGATAAAGTGCTGTCCAGAGCCTGTAAAAGTGCAGCCTGACGATCTGCTTCCTGACTCCGCTCAGGAAAATTCCGGTATTTGCTATTCAATAAGGCGGAATAAAGTGTGAAGTAGCTGTCCAGGGCGCCATCCAGTGTTGTCCGCACTTTTTTATCATCCACTGGTGTTGGTGAGGTTTTCCGGGATTTTATGTGTGCATAATCGGCCAGTTTTTTTATATGCTCCGAAAGCAGTAAACGTTCGGGGGCATGAGAGTCCAGCAAGGCCTGACATCCCAACAGCAACAGGTAAAACACCGTCCCCAGCTGAAAACAGAGATAGAGCTTCCAGCCCATTCCCTCTATCGGCATACCCACAATGACCGAGGCCATGACCAGGGCAATCATTGTACCAACCGAATAAGGCATGCCGTAATTGCTGATAATGGAACAAAAGAAAGCCAGCATGGCCATGATGATAATCACCACCAGCCAGGGCAGCCCCACCAAAACACCGGCAAATGCCCCCAAACCACCGATTAAGGAAGCAATGACGGTATTTTTGAACATGGCACGATAGGAAATATTACTGGCTTCACCCGCTGAAAAACAAAGCGCGGCAATACAGATGAAAACGCCCTCCAGAACATATCCGCTTAACAAGCCCAAGGCAAATGCCAGACAGACAGACAAACCCGAGCGGACCGCTTTACCCACAGGAAAATGGGCATGTTTTAACTCGATCAGCTGCCTCAACCGGGCAACAGGGCGATAGTGCGTGATGAAAATTGACATAAAAAGATGTTCTCCGTCCCCGCTTAATAAAATATGATAAGTCAATTGTGCCGATAAGAACCAAAAAAACAAGACAATAAAAATAGATGTTTTAAGCCCATATAAACAAAAAACCAAATAAATTCAATCTTGCAACAATCACACACAGCTTAAATTGGTGCTTTGCAACACCCAAGCGATGCACTTACAATCACGAAAGTTGACTGCAGCACTGCCGCTTAACCCGTGGCAAGTGCTCAACATTCCTTGGGATTATGTTGAAAGCGCCGAACAATGGCCGCATCATCCATCCACCCATACTAATAACGGGGTATTTTCATGTGGTTGATTATCCATTTTATTATCATCACAGGGCTATCGATTCGCGTCTTGCTCAGACCTCGACGTGATCCGGCATCACGTGTTGCCTGGATCCTGTTCATCATGGCCCTGCCCTATGTGGGCGCATTAACCTATCTGATGCTTGGAGAAGTCCGGCCCAACAAAGGCCGGGTACCACAAAAACTGTCTGAAAGTACCTTACCCGACTTTTTCACGCAAGCACCAAACGAGCTTATCCCGGACATCAGCGCATCGGGGTTTTCAATTGGCCAATCAATCAGTGGCTTTAAACCGGTAGGCGGCAATACCGGATATTTGCTTGATAATTCAAACGCCACCATTGACGCCATCGTTGCGGATATTGATGCCGCCCAGGAACATGTACATCTTCTTTTTTATATCTGGCTGGCCGATAACAATGGCCGCAAGGTGGTTGATGCCCTGATTCGGGCAGCCCGGCGTGGTGTCACCTGCCGCGCGATTGTGGATGATCTGGGATCACGAAATTTTATTCGCAGTGAATACTGGACGGCCATGAAAGAAGCAGGTGTACAACTGGCCCGCGCCCAGCTCATCGGCAACCTGATGTTCCGCATTCTGAAAGGACGCGTGGATATTCGCAATCACCGGAAAATCGTGGTTATTGACAACCGGGTCACCTACTGCGGCAGCCAGAACTGTGCTGATCCCGAATTCGCCATCAAGGCAAAATACGCACCCTGGGTTGATGCGGTCATTCGCCTGGAAGGTCCGGTTGTCCGGCAAAACCAGTACCTTTTCCTAACCGATTGGCTGATCTGTACCAATGAGGACTGCCGTGAACTGGCACAACGCCCCATGCCACCAGCAGAACCCGGTTTTCTTGCCCAGGTGATTGGCAGCGGCCCCGAGAATCATTATTCGGCCACGCCAGAACTGTTTGGAACCTTAATGTTCAGTGCGCGCAAAGAACTGGTTATCTCCACACCCTATTACGTCCCCGATGATTTCATGCAGGCTGCACTTTGCAGCAGTGCTCGGCGGGGAGTTGCCACCAGCATTGTCCTGCCTGCCCGCAATGACAGCTGGTTTGTAGGCGCGGCAAGCCGAAGCAATTATTCAGAATTGCTGGAAGCCGGTGTTCGCATTCATGAATACACCGGTGGCTTGCTGCACGCAAAAACACTCACGATTGATGGCGAAATGACCTTGATTGGTTCGGCAAACATGGACCGGCGCAGTTTTGAACTTAACTTTGAGAACAATATCCTGCTTCATGACCAAGGCTTGACACAGGCCATTCGTTGCAGGCAAGCTGAATATATTGCGCAGTCCAATCCGGTTAACCAGGCTGATGTGGATGCCTGGAGCATGCCCTATCGGCTGCGCAATAATGTCCTGGCCATACTCAGCCCACTACTGTAATCGCAGGCAGGCAGCACAAGCCTGCCTGCCCACAAAATTACCCATGCAATTTCCAGCTGCCCATCAGGCATGATCAATAGAAGGTGCCCGATTGAAAACCGCGGTCACTGACAGCACCAGCACGGCCAGGATTAATGGTACAAATGAAACCCAAAGCACCATATCCCAACCATAAACAGCCAGTAAATTTCCCGACGCAAACGAACCAATCGCCATGGTGCCAAAAACGATAAAATCATTAAAGGATTGCACACGGGTAGCCTCTTCTGGCCTGTGGCATTCCAGCACCATGGCTGACGCCCCCACAAAACCAAAGTTCCAGCCGACGCCCAGTAAAATCAGGGTCAGCCAGAAATGCGCGACATCGATCCCTGCCAAACCAATGATTGCCGACCCACCAATCATAAGCAAACCGACCGTTACTACACACCCCGAACCAAAACGGTTTATTAAGCGCCCGGTAAAAAAACTGGGCAAGTACATGGCAATGACATGCCACTGCATGCCCAGATTAGCCGTTTCCAGGGGATGACCACACATTTGCATCGCCAGGGGTGCCGATGTCATGATGAAATTCATCAGCATGTAAGAAACCGCAGCGCAAATCATGGCAGTAATGAAGCGGGGTTGACGTACGATGAAGGAAAGCGACCTGCCACCGGCCACTTTTTTGGCTGACGGAAGGGGCAAATGAACCCCAAACAATACCACTGCCGACAAAGCCGCCACAGCCGCCTGCACTAAATAAGTAATTGCAAACGTATAGGGCGGCCAAAAATCCATGGTGTACGTAACCAGCTGCGGCCCAATCACACCGGCCGCCACACCGCCTCCCATGACAAAAGAAAGGGACCTGGCCCGCATTGCCGGCTCAACCCCATCGGCTGCCGCAAAACGGAAAGACAGCACCACTGCGGCATACGCACCGCCAAAAAATGTTGCCAGACAAAACAGCCAGAACGAACCCAGTACGACCGCCAACGCCGACAGCAAGCCCACCAACACACCACACCCTGTACCGGCCATGAAGGCCATGCGGCGACCATAACGCCGGGCAATGCTCCCCATGGGCAGGATACATGCCGCCATACCCACGACAAAAATACTAATGGGCAAGGTTGCCAATGATTTATCAGGGGCCAAGACATTGCCAACAACGGCACCGGTTGCATAAACCACAACCGAATTGGCACCCGCCAGAGCCTGGGCCACTGTAAGACGGGCGATATTCCCACATTGCTGGTGCAGGGACAGGGCAGATGCATTATCTTCCACTGAAACGGTATCGGTATGCGACAAAATTAACCCCAGTTCTATTAAAATTACAGGAACGATATGAACTGAAAATCCCAAACTGATTGCTTTACAAGCATTTAAGCTCCCGACAGATCTTGCACACATATCGAAATAAAAAATACATATTACTAAATTTCATAAACATATATAAATAAAACATAACAACTCAATGATAATATCCTATGCATACACCCAACTACCATCATTAACCACATGCCGCCATCCCACCCCCTCCACAGAAAACAAAAAATCGGTCTCATCCTGGGAAGCGGATCCGCGCGCGGATGGTCACATATCGGGGTTATCCAGGCACTGGAAGAAGCGGGTATCAAGCCGGACATTATTTGCGGTACTTCTATTGGTGCCCTGGTTGGTGCCGCCTATGCTGCGGGTGAAATAGAGGTTTTCAGAAAATGGGTTCTGGGGCTGAGCATCAGCAATGTGCTTTCTTTCATGGATATCCGCCTGAACGGTGGGGTCCTGAAAGGCGAAAAACTCATGAATTTTTTCAAAAGCCACTTCATGGACAGAAACATCGAAGAACTCAAACTGCCATTTGGCTCGGTGGCCACTTCGCTAACCACCGGCAATGAAATCTGGATGCGCGAAGGATCCACGATCGATGCCGTCAGGGCCTCTATTGCCCTGCCCGGCTTATTCACCCCCGTTATATATGATCAGGATATCCTGGTCGATGGTGGCCTGGTTAATCCGGTACCGGTTTCCCTGGCGCGAGCCATGGGTGCCGATTTCCTGATAGCAGTCGATCTGAACTCGGATCTGATTGGACGACATTTTTACACTCCACCCGAACCCACCTTTTCTTTTGGCAGCAATGCCGCCGAATGGCTTCGCAGGATCCAGCAAAATTTTGGCATACCAGGCAACCTTCCCGAAGAAACTACCGCGCAGATGAAAAACCCGTCTTTACTCGATGTCATTGCGTCAAGCCTGAATATCATGCAGGCGCAAATCACCCGCAGCCGGATGGCCGGAGAACCGCCACATATTATTATTGCCCCGCAACTGGCCCATTTGGGTTTATTGGATTTTCACCGTGCCGCCGAAGCCATTGAGGAAGGGCGTCGTGCCGTTGAAATATGCCTGCCCGCACTGGATAAGCTGAAAAAGAAAAACAGAATCTGAGTTTTCTTTACGGCTCCCGCCTGAGCACTCGCATCATTGAACCTGCTGTCATTCAGCGACCGCAAACAGCAGCTTGATGTCGTCCTATTACGTCAAATCCTGTTCTTGTAAATGTTTTTTTCTAACAAATCGGCTATTCTTATGTCGATTAATAAACTTAAACAAGGATTGCAATATGAATTTGAAAAATTATCTAATAACAGCGCTTATCTCTTTGTTTGCCCTTACCGGTTGCAATACCGTCAAGGGACTGGGTGAAGACATTTCCGCAGGCGGGCAGGCCATCGAAAGAGCGGCACAATAAGCAGCAAGCCAAACGATAACCGGCTTAACAATGTCCGTCAGCACATAAACGCCATCTTGGCAGCCTGTAACAACAAAACGTGA
Source organism: Advenella sp. EE-W14 (assembly GCF_012923605.1). Lineage (NCBI taxonomy): Bacteria > Pseudomonadati > Pseudomonadota > Betaproteobacteria > Burkholderiales > Alcaligenaceae > Advenella > Advenella sp. EE-W14. The sequence continues at coordinate 33,402 of NZ_JAAVNG010000013.1, forward strand.
AAGGAACGACATGGACAAGAACGTACTGGATGCAATCAAAAAATGGCCTGATGTTCCTGCCGTCTATGGCTGGTTATCGCTGGACCTGAACGGAAAATGGAAGCTTCATCCTGCCGGGTCTTATCAACCCGGCAAACCCGGGGAATCCATTGGCAGCCCCCAAATCAACGACTTCATCAATCGCAATTATGCGGCGACCGACAAAGGCGAATGGTTTTTCCAGAACGGTCCGCAACGTGTTTATGTTTGTCTTGATTATGCACCCCACGTATTACACCTGGCTGAAGACGGCCATACGCTTGAGGCACACACCCGTCAGAAGGTAAAAGCCGTGCAAGCCTGGTATCTGGATGAGCAGGGCTTTCTGTATGCACAAACCGATCTAGGCGCCGCCATTATTGTTGGCCGCGATACCGCCCAGATCATTAAGCACTTCGCTATCCGGAATACCTATAATCCTGGTTCCCTTCCTGGTAATCTGTCAGAAAAACTCCTGATTGAACTGGAGCAAGGACAGCAACTGGACGTCAGTTACGAACACCACCCTGAATACAATGCTCCCTTGCAACAGATTGACAGTGAACAGATCCCCGAAACAATGCATTTTATTGCCTGTCCCGTTGCGCGATAATTTTTAGCAGACCATGGCAAACTTAAGCCATAATCCATGTATCATTGTACGTATACACGAATTACCCGTATTTTATGACTTCTCACGATACTTCCTTTTATTTTCCCGCTCCGGTTGAGCAGCGTTTTTGTTCACAATGTGGCTCCATCCTATCCCGAAAAATCCCCCCTGATGACAACCGGGTGCGTGACCTTTGCGAAAACTGTGGTGCCGTTCATTACAAAAATCCATTAGTAGTGGTGGGAACGGTTCCCGTCTGGGAAGATAAAATCCTGCTCTGTCGTCGCGCCATCGAACCACGCTATAACAAATGGACCTTACCCGCTGGCTTCATGGAGCTTAGTGAAACAACCAGTGTGGGCGCCATTCGTGAGACCACGGAAGAAGCCGGGGCAGATATCACGCTTAAACAGCTTTTTACCGTGATCGATGTTATTGGTGTCAACCAGGTACACTTGTATTTTCTGGCTGAAGCCAATAGCCCAAAGCTGGATCCCGGCCCGGAAAGCCTGGAAGCCCGTTATTTTGGCATTGATGAAATTCCCTGGGATGAACTGTCCTTCCGAACCGTTACCCAAACCCTTAAACGCTATATTGAAGACAAGGAACGTGGGGTTTTCACGACTCACTACCTTTCCTTGTCCTAAGCAATGGCGCTTTTCTGGCTAGACCTGCAAACCCCGTTCCCCCCGCCCGAGCTCGCCCTTAAAGAGCCGGACGGCCTGCTGGCCTGTGGTGGTGATTTATCCATGGCTCGCATGACAAGCGCCTATCAACAGGGCATTTTCCCATGGTATTCCGAGCCACAACCCATTCTGTGGTGGAGCCCTTCCCAACGCATGGTACTCAAGTGCAAGGATTTTGTCATCTCGCACAGCCTGAAGAAAAAACTCAGGCAAATTGCCAGGCAGGAAACCCAGCCAAATCCTTTCATCCAAATCAAGGTGGATACCGCCTTTGTCCAGGTCATGCAGGCATGTGCCGCTCCACGGCAGAATCAGGCCGGCACCTGGATCAACCAGGATATTATTACCGCCTACAGCAATCTGCATTTACACGGATTCGCCCATAGTATTGAAACCTGGATAGATGGCAAACTGGCCGGAGGCCTTTACGGTGTCTCAATGGGCAAGATGTTTTATGGTGAATCCATGTTCTCCACGGTTAGCGATAGCTCCAAGATTGCCTTGGCCTATGCCGTCCGTTTCCTGACGCGTCACGGTGTGGAATGGATAGACTGCCAGCAGGAAACCAGGCACCTGGGCAGTCTTGGCGCAGCACCTGTGCCACGTAAGGCTTTTATCGAACACCTGAATAAAACCATTTTTCAAACACCGCCTCCCTGGCAAGCGGGAGTTTTACTTTCAGATGGTAATATTTCTTGAATCGGGCTTAGATATTTAAGTATAGTTAACGCATGAGCGAAATTCATGACCCCAACCTGCATGTATTGCATTACTACTTAACGGCCTCTTATCCCTGCAGTTATATTGACGGCAGGACCGCCCGTTCCCGGGTGGTTGCGCCCGGTCATCTGGTTAATGACAAGGCCTATGCCAGCTTGCTAAGGGTCGGTTTCCGCCGCAGCGGCCTGTTCACCTATAAACCCCAGTGCGACAATTGCCAGGCCTGCATATCAGTCCGTATTAATACGTTTGCTTTCAAACCAGGCTCAACGCAAAAACGCATACTAAAGCGCCATCATGATCTATCTGCCCGCAAAGTCCCCATGCAATGGCAAGACGAACATTTTATGTTGTACAGCCGCTACCAGCATGAGCGGCATCCTGGCGGCGGCATGGATGAGCATAGCCATGAGCAATATGAACAATTCCTGCTGTCAAGCCATGTCAACACCGAGCTGGTCGAGTTCCGTTCACCCGATGGCGTCCTGCGTATCGTATCGATTATTGACGTCAGTGATGACGGACTGTCTTCAGTGTATACCTTTTATGATCCTGATTACCCGGGCAGCCTGGGCACCTATTGCATTTTATGGCAGATAGAACAATGCAGGCAGCTCGGTTTGCCCTGGTTATATCTGGGATATTGGATAAAAGAAAGTCCCAAAATGTCCTATAAAACCAGATTTCAGCCGCTTCAGTACTATATAAACCAACAATGGATTGACGATATTCCCGGCCAGGAATAGTTTTCAGTGACAATAAGCATTAAAATGGGCGGATTCCATTTTATTTCACAACCATGTTCAATACCTTCAAACTTTATCCCTTTGTTCGCCCACTGCTTTTTTCAATGGACGCCGAAACGGCTCATGAAATGACATTGAAATCGTTGCAAAAAGCGCATCACTGCAAGGTTACGCGCGACTTGCTAAAAGGTAACCATACCCTGCTTCCAAGCACCCTGATGGGCCTGCCCCTGCGTAACCCCATAGGGCTGGCTGCCGGACTGGATAAAAACGGCGAATGCATTGATGCCCTTGGCCAGCTTGGCTTTGGTTTTATTGAAGTGGGCACGGTAACCCCCCGGGCCCAGCCAGGCAACCCCAAACCCCGTATGTTTCGCCTGCCACAGGCGGAATCCCTGATTAACCGGATGGGTTTTAACAACCATGGACTGGACACCTTCCTGCAAAATGTCCAAAAAAGTGAATGGCGCGCCAAAAGAGGCGTTCTGGGCCTGAATATCGGAAAAAACGCCGATACCCCGATCGAAAATGCCGCCAGCGATTACCTGATCGGACTTGAAGGTGTGTATCCCTTTGCCGATTATGTCACCATCAATATTTCCTCACCCAACACCAAGAACCTGCGTGCCTTGCAAGGGGGCGATGAATTAAGTGATTTATTGCGACAAATTGCCGACAAACGTAAAGAACTGGCCGACCATTATGGTCGCCGGGTACCGGTGGTTGTAAAAATTGCTCCCGATCTTGAGACCGAGCAAATTCAGGCAATTGCCCATATTTTGCCGCTTTATGAAATTGATGGTGTCATTGCCACCAACACCACCCTTTCACGCAACGCGGTTCAGGGTCTTAAACACAGTGAAGAAAGTGGTGGCCTGTCAGGCCCTCCGGTTCATGAACTGTCCCTCAAAGTGATTGAATCACTCAGAAAAGAAATGGGCCCGGACTTTACCATTATTGGTGTGGGCGGTATTAACTCGGGTCAGCAGGCCCTTGAAAAAATCAATGCCGGGGCCAATGCCGTGCAACTGTACACGGGCCTGATCTACCAAGGCCCCAAACTCATTGCCGATTGTGTGGATGCACTTAGAAAGTGCGATGTTTTTATGCGTAAATAAACCTTTGCACCAGGATCCGCCTTCATGGGGCCAGGATCCTGCCAACATTTTTCTCCAAAAAAAAAGAGCCCTGACGGGCTCTTTTTACTGACTGCTTAACGCAGATTAGTTACGACCACCAGAACGCTGAGCTGTTTTGGCAGCATTTGCAACGTTATTGGCAGCAGCTGTCGTAGCAGCTGTGGCTGATTCGGTAGCCTTGATCGTGGCATTGGCTGCTGCTGTCAGATTGCTTTCAGCAACTTCAACGGCCTGTTTGGCAGCTTTGTTCAAAGAATCATAAGCTGTGTTGGCAGTTGCCAGTGAGGATTTCAACAACGCAACAGCGCTTTCTGAACCTGTAGGGGCATTTTTAGCCAATTGGTCAATTGTTTCAGCGATTTGTTGTTGGCCTTCTGCAACCTGGGTTTCTGTCAGTTTGATCAACTCGTTGCTAACGTTTGAAAGAATGTCATAAACATTTTTGGTGTAAGCAATCGCTTTTTCAGCATTGGGCTGGGCCAATGAAGATACAAAAGCAACCGCTTCCTGTGGATCTTTCAATTCAGAAACCTGTTGAGACTGCTCGGCAGCCTCACCCAAAGAAGCCTTGATGACTTTCATGTTCAGGTCGACCAGTTTTTCGAAACCACCAAAGATTGAACCTTGTACGGCCACGAAAGTGTTGATGGCTGATTTTTGACGATCTAGAATTTGTTGTGGGATTGCGCTCATGGTATGTCCTTGATAGAAATAAATAAGTTTGTGAAGTAAAAAGCTGCCATATGATATAAATTGAACAGCCGGTTGCAATATCATTTTCAGGAAATTACCGCCAACCTATTTATATTGCACCGCACAATTCAAATTATACGTCTTTTCAAAAGCTGGTCAAGTCTTTTATTGTGCAATGCACAAAAAAACAATACAAAAACCGAAGAACCCAACCTCTTGAAATATAATTATTTTTTATTAAGACTTGATGACAGGCTACTTTCATAGTCCGTCCTGGCTACCTGCCCGCTTTATACTCTTCCCTGCGACACTCATACCCCAGGTCTGCCGAAATCCGGGCTGCGGTATCCGTTAACAGCTCAACCCACTCATCACGCATCCGCTCTGAAGGCGAAGAGATGGACAGGCCTGCAACCAACTTTCCACTATCATCAAAAATACCGGCAGAAATACAACGAACACCCAACTCCAGCTCTTCATTATCCCGGGCATAGCCATGACGACGCACAAAAGCCAGCTCTTTTTCCAGTCGATCAAGATCTGTCAGGCTGTTACCGGTCGTACCGCCAAGACCGGTTCGCAATGCATATGCGCGTACCGTCCTGGGCTCGGCCGCTGCCAGAAAAAGCTTGCCAACCGACGTCAGGTGCAAAGGTGCACGACCACCAATAGCACGAACCACCTGCATGCCAGAGCGTTCACTCCAGGCCCGGTCTATATAAACAATATCATCGCCCTGCTGAATGGATAAATTGATGGTTTGCCCGGTAAGACGATGCAACGTCTGCATGTGTTCATGGGCGATTTCCCTCACGTTCAGCCTGTCTTTAACCAGGGAACCCAGCTCTAACAGACGCATGCCAAGCTGGTACATGCCGTTATTAACCCTGTCCACATAGCGACCGGCAGCAAGATCATTCAAAATACGGTGCGCGGTTGACGAGTGCAAGTTGGACAAGGCGGCAATTTCTTTCAGGGAGACAGGCTCATCCTGCTCGGCAAGTACATCAAGCAGTTTCATGGCCCGTTCCAGAACCTGGATGGTGATATCAGAAGAAGAAGGTTTAACCGGAGGTACGATTGAACTCTTGGCAGTCATGGCAATAACTTTGAATGTTGCAATGCAATATATTTTATCCCATCATGTGGAAAGAAGCCATGCTTATCTTGATACAGACAAGCATCACTTCTTATGCTTATATCCCTTGCCTTTGCAAGGCCACAGGGACATTAATGACTGAACCGTCCTCCGGCCCTGAGAATTTCTCCTTTCAAATAGGAAAAAGCCTCTTGAACAGCGGGTGACGGCCCTTTGACGCCCAAGTCAACAAAGGGCGGATTATTATCTTTGGCCACGGTCGGCAAACTGAAAGTCTTGACCCCCGGCCAGTTGGTTTCGATGAACTCCAATGCCGGTGTGATACGGGACTCGGGCAATGAATATGCCAGAATGGAGTGTTCTTCTACACGCTGAAGGTTATGATATTGTGCATACCGTTGGTCAAGTGTCCATTCGATCATGGGCCAGGCCATTTCAGGAAAACCGGGTACAAAGGTATGGTCCTGAATGAAAAAACCCGGAATTTTATTATAGGGGTTGGGCACGATTTCGGCCCCTTTGGGAAATACCCCCATAGCCAGCCGGCGCTGGTTTTCGGGCGTACCCATATCTATGCTGCCACGTCCTTCTTTGGCCAACTCCTGAAAACGTGAGGTAATGAGCTTGGCGGCGATGGGGTGCAACTCCAATTCAACACCCAAGGCCAACGCAACGGCATCCCGAGTCTTGTCATCGGGAGTGGCCCCAATGCCACCGCAAGAAAACACAATATCGCCCGAAGCAAAGCTGCGTTTATATTCCTGTACAAGCGTATCCAGATCATCGGGCAAAAACCGGGCCCATGACAACTGCATGCCCCTTCGAGACAGCATCGAAATCACTGTTGACAAGTGCTTGTCTTGGCGACGTCCGGACAGGATTTCATCACCGATGATAAACAGACCTATTTTTCTTATCGAGTTATTACTCATATTTCTCACCTTTTGAGCGGCTTGGCTCGAATACCAAATTACTGCATAAATGATTGATTAAGAAAGCACATAAATTTTGACTTAAAAACAATTATTGTTTTATGATGATAAGCCAATCGGCCGCGGAAAAACAGCGTCTGACACCTTGCTGGCGTTGTTTTTCATGCATGCTCGCCTTTTTCCGGCTATTATTGATTATGTTCATTCAAAATCCAAGTCAACACGCTTCCACTATTACACAAACACTTCATAATCCCAATGTCTGGCTCATCGCATGCTATTGCGCGCAGTGGTGCGGCACATGCAAAGAATACTTTACGGCATTTGAAGCATTAAGCCAGCGTTTTCCCCAACACCTTTTTGTTTGGGTGGACATAGAAGAAGAGCCCGAATTGCTGGATGATATTGATATTGAGAACTTTCCCACGCTCTTGATCCAAATCGAAGGAAAGAATCATTTTTTTGGCACCATGCTGCCTTACATCAGCCACCTGGAGCGAATATTGCAAAGCATCCGCCCCGATAGCCCTGTTCAGCCAGATGGCCCCGCTGCGTTCAGTCACCTGATTCAGCAGGCTTGATATTTTTAGGACGCCCACCTAACAAGACCGCCAACTGTGGCTGTTTGGACGTGGCATGGTGCTCCATCCATTTTTGCTCCTGTTGCAGCCGTTGCGCTTCTTTATGCGGATCCTTGACCGCAGGCTCGTAAGGCTTGAAGAAAAAATCATCGATAGGCGCCGGTCTTGATGCAGGAAAAGTCCGTTTAAAACGCTCTCCTTTACCACGTGCACGCGAATCACCACTCGTACTGGCATGGCCACGATGCTGGAATACTTCAGGAATATTAAGAGTGCCACGAGGCACTTTAATCTTGATAAGCTTTTCGATATCTTCAAGCAGCTTTTCCTCATGATCGGTATACAGGGCAATGGCCTCACCGGAAGCCCCCGCCCTGCCCGTACGTCCGATACGGTGCACGTAATCTTCAGGGTTAAAGGGAAGATCAACGTTAATCACACAGGGCAAACCGGCCACATCAAGGCCACGCGCCGCAACGTCGGTCGCCACCAGTACGGTGGTTTCACCCGATTTGAAGGACTCCAGTGCCTTGATCCGCTCGAGCTGGGATTTGTCACCATGGATGGATTCTGCCTTAATGCCTTCCTTGACCAGTTCATGCGTTAAACGGCTGGCACCAATTTTGGTATTGACAAAAATAATGACCTGGCTGAGGCTGCGTGATTTGAGCAAATACAGGACTGCGGCCTGCTTGTTATTGCCGGATACCGGGTAGGCAATCTGGGTCACGTTTTCGGCCGTGGCATTTTGCGGCGCCACATTGATTTCAATGGGCGATTTCAGGAATGAACGCGCCAGTTTCCTGATTTCACCACTAAACGTGGCAGAAAAAAGCAGACTTTGGCGGGATTTTGGCAACAATTTGACAATGCGCTCAAGATCGGGCAAAAAGCCCATATCCAGCATCCTGTCGGCCTCGTCAAGAACCAGGGTATTCACCTGGGACAGATTGATGGTTTTTTGTTCTATGTGATCCAGCAATCGGCCAGGCGTGGCAATCACCAGCTCACATCCTTTGCGCAGCTCTTCTTTTTGGGCGGAAATATCCACGCCTCCAAATACCACAGCCACACGCAAGGGGCAACTTTCGCTGTAACGCTTGACACTGTCAGCCACCTGATCGGCCAACTCGCGGGTGGGGGCTAAAATAAGTGCACGCACCGGATGCCTGGCAGGCGAAGTACTGTGACTGGCATAGGGCATTAAACGATGTAACAGGGGTAATGTAAAGGCCGCGGTTTTACCGGTTCCGGTTTGGGCAGCCCCCATAACATCACGGCCATCGATAATAGCGGGTATGGCCTGGGCCTGAATAGGTGTGGCGACCGTATAACCACTCGCTGAAATGGCCTTTAAGAGATCGGGGTGAAGACCAAATTCGCTGAAAGACTTTGCACTTTCAGTATTGGCATTAGAGGTATCCGTCATTGGGTCCTGAACAATAAAATAAAATATCCGTGTTTGCAAAAAATGCAAAAAATAACTATTAACCGCTTATTTTACTACTCTGGCATCCCATAATAGCCGATTCACGAAAGTCCGGGCTGAATTTATCCAAAAAACCAGCGTAACAACCATAAAGTTCCCATCCCGACCGCAATCAACACCAGGATACTGCGGAAGCGGAAAAACGCCAGTCCGGCAGCAACACCCGCAAACAACTCCGGCCCTATATGCGGCATTTCGCCTTGTGCCCAAGGCAGCAGACTGGGCACGATAATAGCCACCAGTGCGGCAACGGGCGCATAACGCAAACTGCTTTTTACATTGTCGGACAAGGGAATAAAGCCGCCAATCAGCAAGTAACCCACCCGGGTGATAAACGCACACAACACCATCAGGGCGGTGGCCTTCAATACGTATTCAACACTCATTTTGCACCGCCTTTTCTGGCTTTCCTGTCCTTTTTGCCATATTTTTCAGCCAGCACGCCTGCCACCACACCCACAATAATTGCCACAAACAGGCCAAGCCTGAAAGGTAACTGTTGCCCCATCCAGGAGGCGGTCCCTGCCGCCAGGACCGTAACCAGCATGGGTTGCGTCCGGACCATGGGAATAACAATGGCCAACAAAGTAAAAACACCGGCATATTCAAGCGACCAGGAACCAGGGATATAACTGCCAACATAGATGCCCAGAACGGTTGACACCTGCCAAACCAGCCATAACAGGATGGAGGCCGACATAAAATAACCGTAGTACATGCCTATCCGTCCAGGCCGCTGCGTGCGAAACCGGTTCATGAACAGGACAAACCCGATATCGGTTAGAAAATACCCGACCACAATTCGTCGCAAAACAGAAAAATGCCTGAAATAAGGATACAAACTGGCACCAAAGATAATAAAGCGCAAATTCACAACCATGGCGGCAAAAAAAACCGCCCACAAGGGCGCATTCAGGGCCATCAACGGTGCTACCGTCAGCTGCAGTGAACCGGCATAAACCAGGAAAGACATCAGTACAGCTTGCCAGGCAGCCAGTCCATAATTCACCATGGCAACCCCTGACACAAACCCCCACACAGACAGGGCAAACAGATTGGGCGCCATATGCCTGCTGCCCATTAACCAGGCCATTTTTTTAATTGAAAGCCGGGTAGGCAGCGATTTAACGCCTATAGATAACTGCACAGACAAAACGACTTCCTTGTACAATGATTGAAATTATTAACCGTAAAGCGAATTCTAGCAAAGCCAGGATGTTTTCATTAAAATAAGACCAGGTTTCATCCAGAAACAGGCCTGTTTTGCAGTATTTGCGTCCAAGCCCTGTATTTGTAAAGATTTTATGTTTCGGCTATCGCATGCCCAGAAGGAAAAAAATGTCATCTCAAGCAACACAAGACCCCGTTATTGTTACTGCACAAGATCTGCCCTTGCATTGCCCTGGCCCCAACGCCCCCCGTTGGAGCCTGCACCCTCGTGTGTTCCTTGACGTCACCAAAACCGGTGAAGTCAGTTGCCCGTACTGTGGCACCCATTACAAACTGAAAGAAGGCGAAAAAGTGCATGGGCACTAAAACACCCGGCGCCATCAAACGCAGTGTTTTTACCAGCCCTGCCGAGGTTGAGCAATCTTTTTACGAGGCGCTTCGCGAAGCTGACCTGGATAAACTCATGCAAACCTGGGCAGATGACGAAGATATTGTCTGCATCCACCCCAATGGTGAACGTCTGGTTGGCCAACAGGCCATCCAGACTTCCTGGAAAGAAATTCTTTCAAAAGGCCCCCTTAGCATCGAAGCAAAAATACCGGTCATTTTCCATCATGGCATGATCGTTATTCATACCGTTCTCGAACGGCATTACTTTGCTACCTCAATGGGGCAAAAAGAAATGCTTTGCCATGTCACCAATATTTATCAAAAGAGCCGTAACGGCTGGCACATGATCCTGCACCATGCTTCCCTGGCCCCGCCAGATACCGTGCTTGAGGATACGCATCCGACAGTCAGCATGCTGCTCCATTAACCCTTTACTTACCCGTCGCCCTTGAATACCCAGCTGGATCTTAGTGCCTGCCCGTCGCCAAAATGGTTACCCGACGGACAGTCGCAAACCATTTTTGCATCCCGGTTCGTGCCCCGGCCCTCTATCTTCTATGCCCGTGAAAGAATCATTACCACCGATAATGATTTCATTGACATCGACTGGAATATTCCCGGCCAGCATCCGCTTGTCCCTGCTGACAATATGCCCGCTACCTCTACAATCTACCGGAAAGGACAAGGCACGAACCCAGGCAGCCAGACGGACACACCTCCCGCCCTGGTCCTGTTTCACGGTCTGGAAGGCAGCAGCCAAAGCCATTATGCCCGTGCCATTTGCCATTATTTCCGGCAAAAGAACTGGGTGGTCGCGGTTGCCCATTTCCGTGGCTGTTCGGGTGAAGCCAACAAACTGCCCCGCTCCTACTTCTCTGGTGACTCTGCCGATATCCACACTATTTTCAAGCATGTACGCCACCACCTGCCCAATGTGCGCTGGCATGCCTGCGGCATTTCCATGGGTGGCAATGCACTGCTGAAATACACCGGCGAACAACAGGAAAGCCTAAGCTGGCTTCAGGCCGTGGCAGGCATATCTGTGCCCCTGGACCTGCTGGCAACCGGAAAACAGCTGGAAACCGGTTTTTTTGGTCGTTTCGTGTATACGCCACATTTTTTACAAACCATGAAAAAGAAAATCCGGGAAAAAAGCCGGCAATTTCCCAACGACATTAATATCCAGAAAATTCTGCAGGCCAAAACCCTGTTTGAATTTGATGATGCCTATACGGCACCGATACATGGTTTCAAGGGCGCGCTTGACTACTGGACCCGCTGTTCAAGCAAACCATTTCTTAAAGACATCCGTATTCCTGCCCTGGTCCTGAATGCCAGAAACGACCCATTCATCCCAGAGAACTCGCTACCCGGCCTCAGGGATATTTCTGCCTCTGTCACCCTGCATCTGCCTAAAACAGGCGGCCATGCCGGTTTTTCAACCGGCGCCTTCCCCTCAAACTTTAACTGGTTGACTCACCGGCTTGAGAAATTTTTCTGTCAGGGCAGCTAATGCACGCTGGCCGGCAGACGCCCCACTTCCCTGCCTCTGAAGGTTGTACGCAAACGCCCCTTGGCCGACAGCCGCATCATATTGGCCAAGGCCACCAGCAAACCGAAAGACTCTACCAAAGCGGCCGGAATCCACATGGTCAGTCCCCCAATACTTTGATCTTGCAGGGCGCTCATGGGCAAAGCCCGGCCACAAAGATCAAACAGAGGGTATAGATCAACGGAGGTAAAGGCAATATAAGCCCCTGCCACCATTTGCGGCAACATGGTCAAAATGGGGGAAAGCACCCGAGCTCCGGGTGACATGACCGCAGGCGAACCGCCTTTGACACACCACTGCCCCAGGCAACCCAACCAGGTTTTAGCCGTCAACAACGGCGGATTGGAGGGGCGACGATCCAGCACCAGGTTCCAGTACATAAAGCCGCTAATAACGACCGACCAGTTCATGAGCCGGTACAGTTTCCAATCGAGCATGGAATAAAACTGTATCGTGGGATCCAGCCAGACCAACACCAACATGATAAACAGGACCGGCACAAAAATTTTATTGGTCAGGACACCTTCAATGAAACGGCCGGAAAAAGTCTGACGGAAATCCTTGAGCCAGACTCTTGTCCGCAAAGGCAGCCCAGCACGCATGACCTGACCCGGATAAGCCGCCATGACAATAAGTGGTCCCAAATGGTGCAGCACCACATGTTGTATGCGGTGAATGAAAAACATACGCTCGGCGTAGTAGTCGATATGCGTATGCAAAGACAGGTAAATCATGAAAAACCCGATCCAGAACAGCCATTGCCGGGTACGGGTCACTTTGTGCACGGCCGTGCCGCGCATGAATAAAATACCACACACCAGAAAAGCGATGACCAGGGTGGGAGAAAACTCCCATGGCTGCAGCCAATGCATCAGGTCCAGATTCATAAACCACCGATCGAAAAAAATTAATTAAACTATTATAATCATGCAGATAGCGTATTGTAATGGCTGCCGGCCCGTTTTCGGGATAATCACCAAAAGCGCAAAAAAATGAAATTGTCGCCGAACGGCTCAAAAGAAGCGCTAAAATATGGCCATCATGGAAGAATTTGATTTTGATATTGCGATCCTGGGCGCCGGTCCTGCCGGCTGTGCGCTGGCCTGTACACTGGCTTCGGTCAGTCAGGGTTCTTTGCGTATTGCCCTTTTCCAGGGTATCAGCAAGCAGCATGACCCCGCCAAAGACACCCGCGTCCTGGCGCTCAATCACGGCAGCCAGGTTTTTCTTGAAAAGCACCGTCTTTGGCCCGACCACAGCGCGCCCATAGAAACCGTTCATGTTTCACAAAAAAACCGCCTGGGTCGCACGCTCATTTCAAGCAAGGATTTTAACGTACCCATGCTGGGTAGCGTGGTTGCCTATGCGCAATTGTATCGCAAACTGCAAGAGCGGCTTCAGCAGTTACCGGTTACGATGCTTAGTGGTGAACTGGCCAGTGCCACCCAGGAAAACGGCAATGCCCCGGTTATTGTCACGCAAGGCGAAAAAACCTGGCGTACCCGTATCGCGATCCAATGTGACGGTATCAAACCCAAAGGCATTCACCGCGAATATAACCAGCATGCGCTAATCACCTCGGCACGTGCACAATTCCCCAAACCCGGATGGGCCTGGGAGCGCTTCACCCGGGAAGGCCCCCTGGCTGTTCTGCCGCACCCCATTTACAAGGATGCCCAATCCATTGTTTGGTGTACCTCGCCAGCGCGCGCGCAGGAATTGGCCGAACTGGACGACGCCATGTTCTCCCAAACCCTGACCCAGCATTTTGGTGAGCGGCTGGGCTTACTAAGCGTACTGGAAAAGCGCACTGTTTTCCCGCTTCACTTAAGCGCCAGCAAAAATACGGTTAACGGGCATATCGCCACGCTTGGCAATGCGGCCCAAACCCTTCACCCGGTTGCCGGACAGGGCCTGAATCTGGGTCTTCGCGATGTAGCCACCCTGGTCCACTGCCTTAAGCCCTGGATGCTTGACACCCACCAGGATGCCGCCCCCTTCCTTGACAACTTTGCCAACAGCCGCAAACTTGACCGCAGAATAACCTGTGAACTGACCGACTTCCTGCCACGTATTTTCACAACCGGCAACCCGCTGGTCGAACATGCCTGCGGCTTAAGCCTGCTGGGCATGGACCTGATCAAGCCCCTGCGCCAACCACTGGCACTGCATTTGTTACAGGGCTTCAGAAACTGAATTTTCCGGAAAATCGCTCATTTTTTACTCAGCGACAGCCCAATTGGTTAAAATCTACGCATGCATATCGGTCCCTGGCACCTTCCCAACCCTGTTTTTGTCGCCCCCATGGCGGGAGTGACCGATCGTCCTTTCCGACAGCTTTGCAAGCGGTTGGGGGCGGGTTATGCCGTTTCTGAAATGGCCGCCAGCAACCCTAAACTCTGGAACAGCGTCAAAACCTCGCGCCGTCTTAACCATGAAGGCGAAATAGACCCCATCGCGGTCCAGATTGCCGGTGCAGCCCCTGACATGATGGCTGAGGCCGCCGTTTTCAACATAGAAAAAGGCGCTCGCATCATCGACATCAATATGGGCTGTCCCGCCAAAAAAGTCTGCAATGTTGCCTCGGGCTCCGCGCTGTTGCGCAATGAGCCGCTGATTGCCCAAATCATAGAACGCGTTGTCAAGGCCTGCTCTCCGTACAACGTGCCGGTTACGCTTAAAACCAGAACCGGCTGGGACCGGGAAAACAAAAACGCCTTGCGTGTGGCGCGTCTTGCCGAAAACCTGGGCATTGCCGCCTTAACGCTACACGGCCGTACCCGCTGCGATTTATACACCGGTCAGGCCGAGTACGACACCATTGCCCAGGTCAAGGCCAACATCTCCATTCCCGTTATTGCAAATGGGGATATCACCGATCCCTACAAGGCAAAATACGTACTAGACTATACCAAAGCAGATGCCATCATGATTGGCCGTGCCGCACAGGGAAACCCCTGGATCTTCCGGGAAATCAATCATTTCCTTGAAACAGGCCAATTACTGCCAAAACCCGGTTACGGGCACATGAAAGCCGTCCTGCTTGAACACCTGCATCATCATTACACCTTCTATGGTGAATACACCGGGGTTCGATCGGCCCGCAAGCATATCGCCTGGTACATCAGCAAACTGCCTGAAGCAGACGCTTTTTGTGACAGGATGAACCGAATCGACAACAGTCATGATCAATACACAGCTGTAGAGCAATGGTTTGATCAGTTGATTATCCACCAAGGGCAGCAACCGGAAACCAGCCCGGCCCACTGAAAATACCCTTGTATTTTTATATCCAATAATATAATTCCACTAATACCGTTACGCCATGAATAATACTCAAAATCTTCAAGAGTGTGTCCGTACCAACCTAGAGCTGTATTTCAAGGAACTCGGTGACAGCAACCCGAGCAATCTTTGGGAAATGGTTAACAACTGCGTTGAAAAACCCCTGCTTGAAGTTGTTATGCAAAAAGCCAACAGCAACCAATCCAAGGCGGCTGAAATGCTTGGCATTACCCGTAATACCCTGCGTAAAAAACTTATCACACATCACTTAATCTAATCACCATGAAACTTTCAACTGCCTTACTTTCGGTTTCAGACAAAACCGGCATTGTCGAATTTGCCCAAGCCCTTTCACAACGTGGCATTAAATTGCTCTCCACCGGTGGCACTGCCGCACTGCTGAAACAGGCCGGTCTTGCCGTTACCGAAGTTGCCGAACACACGGGTTCTCCTGAAATCCTGGATGGCCGGGTCAAAACCCTGCACCCCAAAATTCACGGAGGCCTGCTGGGACGTCGCGATGACGACATCCACCTGAGCACCATGAAAGAACACAATATTGACCCCATCGATCTGCTGGTGGTCAATCTGTATCCTTTCCGTGAAACCATTGCCAAGCCTGGCTGCAGTTTTGCTGACGCGATTGAAAACATCGACATCGGCGGCCCCGCCATGCTGCGTGCCGCGGCCAAAAACCATGGTACTGAAACCGGTGGTGTTACTGTCGTGATTGACCCTGCCGACTACGGCCAGGTCTTGCAGGAAATTGATGCAAATGGCCAAACCTCTTATGCCCTGCGCCTGAAACTGGCCAGCAAGGTATATGCCCACACTGCGGCTTACGACGGCGCCATTACCAACTACTTAACCAGCCTGGCCGATGCCGCTCCGGCACAAAACGCCGAACCGGCCCGCAAGCAATGGCCATCCGTGTTAACCGTGCAGGTTCAACAGCACCAGGAGCTGCGTTACGGCGAAAACCCGCACCAGTCAGCTGCCTTCTACGTAGACCCCAATGCCCCCGAAGGCCTGCTGGGACGCTATCGCCAGTTACAGGGCAAAGAACTGTCGTATAACAATATTGCCGACTCCGATGCCGCCTGGGAATGTGTGCGCACTTTCGAAGCACCCGCCTGCGTCATTGTCAAGCACGCCAACCCTTGTGGTGTAGCCGTGGCCGAATCGGCTGTAGCCGCTTACCAGAAAGCCTTCAAGACCGATCCCACCTCCGCTTTTGGCGGCATTATTGCCTTTAACCGTCAGGTTGACCTGGCCACTGCACAAGCGGTTAGCGAACAATTCATGGAAGTTCTGCTGGCCCCTTCCTACACAGCCGAAGCCTTGGAGCTGCTGGCTGCCAAGAAAAATGTTCGTGTCCTTGAACTGGCCATGGGCAATGGCAAAAACGACTTTGACATCAAACGCGTGGGCGGTGGCTGGCTGGTCCAGGACCCCGATGCTTTTGACCTGGATACCAGCGCCCTGAAAGTGGTCACCAAAAAACAACCCACCGAACAACAAATGCAAGATCTTCTGTTCGCCTGGAATGTGGCCAAATTCGTCAAGTCAAACGCCATCGTGTTTTGTGCCAACGGCATGACTATGGGTGTAGGTGCTGGCCAGATGAGCCGTATCGACTCTGCCCGCATTGCTTCCATCAAAGCTGAAAATGCCGGTCTTTCCCTGGAAAACTCCGCTGCTGCATCCGATGCTTTCTTCCCGTTCCGTGATGGCCTTGATGTCATCGTTGCCGCTGGTGCCAACTGCATCATTCAACCGGGTGGCAGCATCCGCGACGATGAGGTGATTGCCGCTGCCGATGAACACGGCATTGCCATGGTCTTCACCGGCACACGCCATTTCCGCCACTAATTGGCAATGCGCATACTTGGTATTGACCCTGGCCTTCGACGCACCGGTTTCGGTGTGATTGAGGCCAGCGGTATGCGCATTCAATATGTGGCCAGCGGAACCATCGTGGTGCCCACCGAGCTGCCTCTTTACCAGCGCCTCAAGGCCATTCTGGATAATATTCGTGAAGTGATCCAGACGCACCGGCCTGATGACTCGGCGCTGGAAAAAGTATTTGTTAATACCAACCCGGTATCCACGCTTTTGCTGGGGCAGGCCCGCGGTGCCGCCATGTGTGCCCTGGCAGACAGCAATCTGAACGTCAGCGAATACACGGCCCTGCAAATCAAGAAAGCCGTTGTGGGCAACGGGCACGCCAAAAAAGAGCAGGTGCAACTCATGGTTCAACACTTGCTGTCCCTGAATGGCTTGCCCTCATCCGACTCGGCCGATGCCCTGGCCTGTGCCATCTGTCATGCCCACGCCAATCCCCTGCTGCAAAAGCTCAAATCCCACGAGAAAAGCCAGCTGAGCCACCAATCGCGCATGCGGGCTGGCAGGCTGATTGGTTAACCTCTTTTTATATTGCATTACATATTATGATCGGACGTCTTACCGGAACCCTTATAGAGAAACTGCCGCCTACTGTCTGTCTGGATGTCAATGGGGTCGGTTACGATATTGATGTTCCCATGAGTACCCTGTACGACTTACCCGAATTGGGTGCCAAAGTCACCCTGTACACGCATTTGGCGGTCCGGGAAGATGCCCACACCCTGTTTGGTTTTCTGCATGCGGCAGAAAGAAGCACATTCCGGGCCCTGATCAAAGTCAGTGGCATCGGATCACGTACCGCCCTGGCCCTGCTTTCAGGGATGAGCGTAAGCGACCTGGCCAACGCCATCGCCAACCAGGATGCCGCCTTGCTACTTAAGGTTCCCGGCATTGGCAAAAAAACCGCCGAACGCCTTTTGCTTGAACTGCGCGGCAAACTGGGAGATACTCACTCCACACAAATAAATTCAGTCAACCACAGTCAAACCGATATTCTTAATGCCCTGATCGCATTGGGATATTCCGAGCGGGAGTCACAAGCTGCGCTTAAAACCTTGCCTGTTGAAATTACCGTTTCAGAAGGCATCCGTATGGCTTTGAAATCACTGGCAAAATAATTTATTAAATTTTATATACTCAATTTCAAGGAAATAAAATGCGTCCTCAATGGTTTAAAAAAGTTCTTGTTGCCACCGCCATCAGCAGCCTGTGTTTTTCAAGCGCAGCCATGGCCGAGAAAACCCTGAAAATGGCTTATGCCCTGTCTAAAGACTCTCACTATGGTGCCGGTGCCAAGGCCTTTGAAGAGTCTATTGGCAAAAGCACCAATGGTGAAATCAAAATTGAACAGTTTGCCAACAGCGCCCTGGGGGGTGAGCGTGAAGTGATTGAAGGCCTGCAAATCGGTACCGTGGATGCCGCCATTTTATCGACTGGCGCCACGCTGAACTTTGTGCCGCAAACCGGTGTTTTCGACATTCCTTTCCTGTTCCGTGACCTGGATCACGCACGCACCGTACTGGATGGCGAGATCGGCAACAACATGCTGGCTGAATTCCCCAAACGTGGCCTGGTGGCCCTGGCATGGGGTGAGCAGGGTTTCCGTCACCTGACCAACAGCAAACATGCCGTAAAGACACCTGCAGACCTGAAAGGCCTGAAAATCCGCACTACCGAAAACCCGATTCACATTACCGCCTTCAAGGAACTGGGCATGTTGCCAACCCCCATGGCCTGGCCTGAAGTGCAGACCGCCCTGCAGCAAGGCACCATTGATGGCCAGGAAAACCCGCTTTCAGTGATTGTTTCCGCCAAGCTGTCTTCCCAGCAAAAACACCTGTCCCTGACCGGACACGTGTATGGTCCTGCCGTAATTGTGGTTTCCCCCATGGTTTATGACAGCATGTCTGACGAAGACAAGGCAAAACTCAAGGAAGCTGCATTGGCAGCCGCCCAAGGCATGCGCGATTTCGTTGACAATGTAGAAAAAACAGGTCTTGAAACACTGACCAAAGAAGGCATGGAAATCACCCAGGATGTTGATCGTGCCGAATTTGCCAAAATTGTTCACAATGTCTATCCTGAATTCCACAAAAAATTCTCGAAAGAACTGATTGAATCCATCCAGAACACAAAATAAGTTTTTTCTTTTCCTGCGGGGCTGAATGGTTTTTCAGCCCCAACTCTTCAAATTGCCATGAAATCGCTCACTCAATTACTGGACAAGTCTGTCTTCAGACTGGTGTCCATAATGGCGCAATTGCTGCTGCTCTCTGCCGTGATTGCCTCATTCCATCAAGTTGTCAGCCGCTTTGTCTTTGAATCACCCGCCGACTGGACCGAAGTCTGGACCCGCTGCGCCATCATTTGGGTTGTGTTGCTGGGCTTGGTGCTGGCCTGCCGCCAGGGTGCCATGCTTAAAGTGGAAATGCTTGAAAATGCCCTGAATGAAAAACACAAACGCTGGCTGGCGACCCTGGTCATGATTATTACCAGCACCTTCCTGGGCATCCTGACCTGGGTGGGCGCCATGGCTGCCTACCGCTTCCGGTTCCAGACCATTGCAGGACTGGATTTCAGTATTGCCTGGATTTATGCCGCCATTCCCATCGGTTCATTTCTGGCCCTGATCGCCGTGATTATTCACTGGTCACAGGGGTCGGCTGAATCCAACGATGAAATCGCCGCCTTGTAAGGCGCATTGCATTCGTTATCGCTCAATATTCAGGTTGGTTTTATGTCTCAATTAATGATTCTTTCAATGCTGCTGTTTTTTGTCCTGACAGTACCAGTAGCTATTTCCATCGGTCTTGCCAGTATTGTCGGTGTCCAGGTTGCGGGCATTAACTGGCTGGTTATCGCCCAAAAAATCTATGCATCACTGGACTCGTACCCACTGGTGGCCATTCCCTTCTTCATTCTGGCCGGCAACCTCATGGAAGCGGGAGGCATATCCACAAGGATGGTCAATTTCGCCAAAAGCCTGGTAGGCAACATGCAAGGCGGTCTGGCGTGCAGTTGCGTGATTACCTGCATGATCTTTGCCGCCGTGGCCGGTTCAAGCGTGGCAACCACTTTTGCCGTGGGCGCCATCTTAATTCCCGCCATGGTCAAGCATGGCTATCCCAAACCTTTTGCCGCTTCTTTGCAGGCTACCGCTGCCGAACTCGGGGTCATTATTCCGCCATCGGTTCCCATGATTTTGTTTGCGGTGTCCACCGAAACCGATGTGGGCGAGCTCTTCATTGCCGGTATCCTGCCAGGCATGCTAATTGCTTTTGCCCTGGTTATTTATGTATGGCTATATGCCAAACGCAATGGCTATGGTAAAAACGATGGCGAAGGCCGTCTGGGCATCTGGGAATCCTTCAGGCAGGCATGGCTGGCCCTGCTCATGCCCGTAATTATTCTGGGCGGCATTTATGGCGGCATCTTTACCCCTACCGAAGCATCGGTGGTGGCTGTCGTTTATGCCCTGATCGTGAGTATCTTCATTTATCGCACAATTGGTTTTGGGCAGCTGTCGGAAACCTTCCGTAAAACCGTGATTGCCACCGCCGTCATCATGTTCGTGATTGCCAATGCCGGTCTTTTCGGCTTCCTGCTTAACCGTGCCGGGGTACCCAATGCCCTGGGAGAGTGGCTGAGCATGCTGTTCAGCGACAAAGTCAGCTTCCTGCTGGGCGTGAACATTGCCCTGTTCTTTATTGGTATGTTCATTGAAACTTCAGCCTCTATCGTGGTGCTGGCCCCGTTACTGCTGCCTGTTGCAATCAAGTTTGGCGTTGACCCTACCCACTTCGGGATCATCATGGTGGTTAACCTGGCCCTTGGCATGATTACCCCACCGTTTGGCGTTAACCTGTTTGCTGCATGTACGGTGGCCAAACTGCCCATCGAAAAGCTGATCAAACCCCTGATTCCTTTTGTGGGCGTCACGGTATTGTGCCTGATGATCATCACTTATGTACCTGAGATTGCCCTGGTACTGCGTGATCTGGCTTACCGCTAAGCAGCAATTAAAAACCGGCCTTATGGCAACATAAGACCGACTGTGCATCAAAGACATCGCTGTATGGACATACAGTCTCCAAAAGAGATTACAATACAGCGATGTCTTTTTCCATTATTGCGCAGCACGACCATGGCCATTTTTAACGATTCCTTATCAAGCAGTCCGCCCGCCAGGATTGTTTCCCCACAAGCCAGTTCACCCAATGAGGAATCGGTTGAACGCGCCCTGCGCCCCAAATCCCTGGCCGAATATACCGGCCAGCACCGGGTTCGCGAACAGCTTGAAATTTTCATCACCGCTGCCCGCAAACGTCAGGAGTCCCTGGATCATGTCCTGTTATTTGGGCCTCCGGGGCTGGGCAAAACCACACTCGCCCATATTATTGCCCATGAAATGGGCTCCCAGTTAAGGCAAACCTCAGGCCCGGTTTTGGAGCGCCCGGGCGACCTGGCCGCCCTGCTAACCAATCTTGAAGCCAATGATGTGCTTTTCATTGATGAAATCCATCGCCTGTCGCCAGTGGTTGAGGAAATCCTTTACCCTGCCCTGGAAGACTTCCAGATTGATATTCTGATTGGCGAGGGTCCGGCTGCACGCAGTGTCAAAATCGACTTGCAACCCTTTACCCTGGTGGGCGCCACTACGCGTGCAGGCATGCTGACCAACCCCTTGCGCGACCGCTTCGGGATTGTTGCCCGGCTGGAATTCTACAACACCGAAGACCTGACTCAAATTGTCAGCCGCAGTGCCGCTTTGCTAAACACCACCATGACCGAAGACGGGGCACGGGAAATTGCCCGGCGGGCCCGGGGTACGCCACGCATTGCCAACCGCCTGCTACGCCGGGTGCGCGATTATGCCGATGTCAAATCGGATGGTGTGGTAACGGTAGAGTCGGCCAGTGCCGCCTTAAGCATGCTGGAGGTTGATCCGCAAGGCCTGGATTTAATGGACCGAAAACTGCTGGACACCATCATTCATAAATTTGACGGAGGCCCGGTTGGGGTTGATAACCTGGCCGCTGCCATTGGCGAAGAACGCGACACGATTGAAGATGTGATAGAACCTTATTTAATCCAGCACGGTTACCTGCAAAGAACCCCACGCGGGCGCATTGCCACGCTAACCACCTGGCGCCACCTGGGGCTGCAACCCCCTTCACGAGGTGAAGACGGAAAGCTGTTTTAAGCCTGTATCCCCATTCCCACACTGGAGCATCGCTTCTTCTGGTTCAGAATGCGTAAAACGTGAGGCGCTATCACCACATGGTGGGATCCGCTCAACACTACATTTGATCAAGAAATTCAATAATCGCTTCGCCGTAAGCCTCTAACTTATGCGCCCCCACCCCGCTGACAAAACTTAAATCTTCAAGCGTTTCCGGGTTATTCAGGGCAATCTGCCGCAAGGTGGCATCATTGAAAATCACATAGGCTGGCACTTCATGTTCCCGGGCAATGGCCAGCCGCCATTTTTTAAGCTGGACGAAGCGCTCCTCGGCTTCGGGCGGAAGACTGATAACCGGCTTCCTGGCTTTGGGCATAATGTTGCGTGACTTGGATGCCATGCGCTCGGACTCCTGACGTAGCATCAGCACCTCTTCACCCTTGAGCACCGCCCGGCTTTTTTCCGTTAATGCCAGGGTGCCATAACCTTCGATATCCAGTGCCAGATAATGATTGGCCAGCAACTGTCGCAATACGCTACGCCAGGCCGAATCGCTTAAATCCTGTCCCACCCCGAATACACTTAATGTATCGTGCTGGTTTTGCGTCACGCGGTCGGTTTTCTTGCCCCGCAAGATATCAATAATGTGACCTGCTCCAAAACGCTGTCCACGTTCTTTAAACAGGCGATAAACCGTCGACAGGATTTTTTGTGCGGCCACCGTGCCATCCCACATTTTGGGCGGGCTCAGGCACACATCACAATTGCCGCAAGGCTCGATATGCTGGTCAAAATAAGCCAGCAAACGAACCCGCCGGCACTGGGCGGTTTCGCAAAGCCCCAGCATGGCATCCAGCTGGGCCGCAGAACGACGCTTGAAGATTTCATCGCCATTTGAATCCTCAATCATTTTTCTTTGCTGCACCACATCTTGCAGGCCGTAAGCCATCCAGGCGGTGGCTGCCAGGCCATCACGTCCGGCACGGCCGGTTTCCTGGTAATAGCCCTCGACCGACTTGGGCAGATCAATATGCGCCACAAAACGGACATCGGGCTTGTTAATACCCATGCCAAAGGCAATGGTGGCCACCATGACCAGATCATCTTCCTGCTGGAAACGGGCCTGGTGTTCGGCCCGACGGGCCACATCCAGACCGGCATGATAAGGCAGGGCCTTAATCCCTTCCTTATTCAGGAATTTGGCAATATCTTCGGTTTTATTGCGTGACAGGCAATACACAATACCCGAGTCACCCATATGCTCTTGACGGATAAACTGCAGTAACTGGCGACGGACATCATGCTTTTCAACAATGTGATAAGTGATATTGGGCCGGTCAAAACTGGCAATAAACTGCCTGGCATTATCCAGCGCCAGACGCTGGATGATTTCCTGGCGGGTATGAGTGGTGGCGGTGGCAGTTAAGGCAATGCGTGGCACATCGGGCCAGCGCTCGTGCAAAATGGACAGCCCCATATATTCAGGGCGGAAGTCATGCCCCCATTGGGATACACAATGGGCTTCATCAATCGCGAACAGGGATATTTGCCCCTGGCTTAACAATTGCAGGCAACGTTCACCCAGCAGGCGTTCGGGAGCAATATAAAGCAGGTCCAGCTCACCCCGCAAGAAGTCTCGCTCTACCGCGCGGATTTCCGACCAATCAAGGGTGGAATTCAGGTAAGCCGCCTGCACACCCAGCTCTTTGAGGGCATCCACCTGGTCTTTCATTAAGGCAATCAACGGAGACACCACAATAGCGCATCCTTGCCTGACCAAGGCAGGCACCTGGTAACACAAGGACTTGCCGGCACCGGTGGGCATCAGGACAAGCGCATCCCCACCAGAAACAAGATGTTCGACAATGGCCTGCTGTTCGCCCCGGAAAGATTCGTAGCCAAAGACCGTTTGTAAAACCTGGCTGGCTGAAGATAGTGACACTGCTGAAATATGCTGTAGTTGATTTAACCGTTATTAAAACAATTCTGAACCAGAAAAGTCGTATGATGTTGACATTATAGTCAATGCTGAACAACAGAAATGAAAAAATCCGTTTTTTACAAATTGCTGGCGGCTGTCTTGGCCAGTACCTGCGCTACCGCCGCACTGGCCAAAATTCCGGTTCATGTCAGTGGCAACACCCCCAATGATGCCATTGGCACCCATATCGTTGCGCAACTGCAAAACCGGATCATGATGTCCCCTGTCCTGCAACTGGTTAACCACCCGGACCAGGCAGTGGCCCGGGTAAGACTGATTGGCGCAGATCCTAACCGTGACGGCCGCTTTACCGCACTGGCCGAAAACGTGGATATCGTCAATGTGCCTGCCCCCCATGCAGCCTGGCTGAATATCCAGCAACATATCCGCATCTGTCTGTCAGAGTCCAGCGAAACATGTACCCAACAAATTTATACCGACCTTGAAGCAGTGGCCAGGCAATACGGGCCACAGTTGCAACAAAAACTGGGCCGTTGAAATTTGATCTTTATCATTAAACCCGGAACCAGCCGCCAATGTTGTCACTGGCGCAAGCCTGCCTGTTTATAATGTTGCCTTGTTTCAGTAAAACCAATCAACAGGCAAAGAAAAAACATGAAAATCGCTATCGCCGGAGCCGGCCTGTCAGGCCGTTTGCTCGCTTTTGTTTTGTCATCACAGGGTCACCAGGTAAGTGTGTTTGACCCGGCCCCATCCATGTCCAGTCCGGTTGCCGCCGGCTGGACGGCCGCAGGCATGCTGAGCCCGATTGCCGAACTGGAAAGCGGTGATGAAAACGTCTTTCAGCTGGGCAAGCGATCGCTGGATTTATGGGCAAACCTGGTTCCCCGCCTGAGTCTGCCGGTTGAGTTGCACTTTAAAGGAAGTCTGCTGGTGGCGCACCGCGGTGATGAAGGTGCCGCAGACCGGCTGGTCTCCCTGCTTAGGGCAAAAGCCCCCGAACACGATCAGCCCCAACCCCTGCCACGCCAGGAACTGGCCCGACTGGAGCCATCCATACAAGGCCCCTCCCACACCTGGCTGCTGGCCAACGAAGGCCAGATTCATACGGTACAGGCCATGCAGGCGTTGGCGGCATCTGCCCTGAATGTGCAATGGCACTGGAACCGGCCGGTTACCTTGCTGACGCCGCATACCATTCATACCGGCACCGAAAAACATACCTTCGACTGGGTTTTTGATACCCGTGGCGTTGGTGCCCGTGACAAACCCATGCATAACCATGCCGAACTTTCCTGCCAGAATGTACGGGGCGTGCGCGGAGAAATTTTCTGGGTCCAGGCACCAGGCGTCAGTTTGCACCGTCCCATTCGCCTGCTTCACCCCCGCTACCGGGTTTATATTGTTCCGCGCGCACCCGATACCATCGTGGTCGGTGCCAGTGAAATCGAAAGCGAAGACCGCTCCCCCGTTTCAGTCCGTACCACGGTTGAACTGCTGGCTGCCGCCCACAGTATTCTACCGGAAATCGCCGAAGGCAGAATCATTCACTCGGAAGTCAACCTGCGCCCCGCCCTGGCTGACAACTTTCCGCGCATTGAAACCGAGCCTGGCCTGACCCGCATTAACGGCTTGTTTCGCCATGGCTGGCTAATCGCACCCGCTCTGGTTGAAAACGCCTTAAAATCGGTCTTTTCCGCTGACTTTTCTTTATTGCAGGTATGACAACAATTTCAATTTCAGTTAATGGTCTTGAGCGCACAGTTGAACAGGGCACTACACTGGCCGCCCTGGTTGAACAATTACAAACCGAAGCCCATCAGGAAACTGACCCAACCGCCGTCGCCACCGCCGTCAATGAAATTTTCGTTTCCCGTTCGGCACGTGAAACCTATACATTGCAAGCCAACGATGCCGTCTTCACCTTTTCACCCATTACCGGTGGCTAAGCAGGAATAATATGTCATTCACTATTGCAGATACCCTGCTGTCCAGTCGTTTTTTTCTTGGCACAGCCGGCTACCCCTCACCCAAGGTTTTACAGGATGCCATCGCCGCCTCGGGCGCACAGGTGGTTACCGTTGGCCTTAAACGCCAGCTTGCCCCCGGACAAAATCCCTTGAGCAAAAGCACGACCGACGGGGTGTCCAATGCTTTTTTCCAAATACTCAAACAAAATGGTGCCCGGCTTCTGCCCAACACGGCTGGCTGCAAAACCGCCCGAGAGGCCATTACCCTGTCGCATATGGCACGGGAAATTTTTGATACCAATTGGATCAAACTTGAAGTAATTGGTGATGACTACACCTTGCAGCCCGATCCGATTGAACTCATTAACGCCGCCACGCAACTGGTCAAGGACGGTTTTGAGGTTTTCCCATATTGCACCGATGACCTGGTGACTTGCAACCGCCTGCTGGATGCCGGTTGCCGCATTTTAATGCCATGGGGCGCCCCCATTGGCTCGGGCCAGGGACTGGTTAACCCCTTTGCCCTAAGAACCTTGCGTGCCCGCCTGCCCAATGTGCCGCTGGTGGTAGACGCCGGCATTGGCTCCCCGGTTGATGCGGTGAAAGCCATGGAACTGGGCTTTGATGCAGTCCTGTTAAATTCCGCCGTTGCACAATCGCATGATCCGGTCAAAATGGCCGAAGCGTTCAAACTGGCCATTCAATCGGGCCGGATGGCTTATGAAGCCGGCATTATGGCCAGACAGGATATGGCCACACCCACCACCCCCGTAACCGGCAGGCCGTTCCTGCTGTAATGTTATCTGCCGTTAACAGGCAGCACGCATTTTGTCCTGCCTGCCGGCATTTACACCAGCCACATCAGGAAACCGTAAGCCAGCATCCCCACCAACATGGCCAGGCCGGTGTTTTTGGCCGCCTTCAGCACGCCAACCAGAATCAGCACCGCCAGCACATAAGCGCCCACCTCCTGCCAGGACGTGGTTTCTGCCAGCCCCGAATACAGCACCACTGTAGTGGTTGACACCAGCAAGGCCGGTCCCATGATGGCAAACCGGCCCGAATTCAGGCGTGACAGCAAGCGGCTGCGCTGCATCAGAACAAACGGCAGGGCCCGCATCAAATAAGTGAACACGCCCATGGCCACCATGGCAATCACATATTCATACTTTTGCATTGTCTTCTCCGGGCGTATAAAACAGGCAGGCCCCAAAAGCCCCCACCAGAATGGCCAGGGTTGGGAAGCCCAGTGAGACCACCCCTATCGTAATCACGACACCGGCAGCCATGGCCTTTAACATATGATGTTGAATACTTTGCACCGTGACCGCCACAAACATGGCCGGCAAGGCAAACCCCAGGGTTTTTTCAACCACCGGAAAAGCCTTTAATAATTCATCACCGGCAAACACACCAATGGCCGTACCAGTAGCCCAGGACAGCCAGGCCAATATGCCCAGGCCCATATACCAACTGCCACGGGCCGCATTTTCCACCTTACCCATGCCCACATAACAGGTCGCAAACACCTCATCGGTGAGGTAAAACGCCTTGACCAGACGATTCTTCAGCCCTTTGGGCAGGTATTTTTCAATAATCGGACCATACAAAAGATGACGGGCATTAAGCAAGGTCACCAATAAAACCATGGTCACCAGCGGCGTGCCCAATTGCAAGGATGCCAGGATAAAAAATTGCCCGGCCCCCGCATAGACAATCAATGACGTGGCAATGAGCTCCCAGGCACTTAAACCCAAACTGGCACCCGCTATGCCAAACGCCATGGCAACGGGAATATAGCCCAGCATGATGGGCAGCCCCGCGCGCAGGCCCCGGCCAAAATAATTCAACTGACTCATTCTGATGATTGCTTTTGTTAGTTTGCTTCAGGAAAAAGGTGAGATATTACACCATTGCCATGACAGCCTGCCGTAAAAAGCGTTTTACTCCCAGATTACCAGCTGTTTACCTGGCACCAGTGGATGGGCAATGGCCTGCCCGTAAATGCCATACACCGCATGCAGATTCTCTCGGGTCAGCACTTTTTCGGGGGTATCGCAGGCAATCAGCCTGCCCTCGCATAGCAGGGCAAGCCGGTCACAATAACGGGCGGCAAGATTCAGGTCATGCAAAATAATAAGCACACCGATGTTTTCCTGGCGGGCCAGCTTGCCCAGGGTCCTTAATAATTGCTGCTGGTGTTTGGGGTCCAGGCTTGACGTGGGTTCATCCAGCAAGACATAACGGGCCGCTGTGTCCTGTTCACGTAGGGCCAGCAACTGCACCAGCACCCGGGCAAACTGGACCCGCTGCCGCTCTCCGCCAGAAAGGGTCTGGTAGTTACGCATTTGTAAACTCTGCACATCGGCCCATTGCAGGGCCTGCTCAAGCAAAGTCGTGGCCTGTTCCTGCGTTATCCCTGCAAACGGGTACATGCCCATTTCAATAATTTCCAGCACGCTCATATCAAAGGTCAGCGAGGCATTTTGCGGCAATACAGCTCGCCGCCGGGCGCATTCGGTCGCGCTCAAGCTGGAAATATCCGTCCCGTTAAGGGTAACGGCCATGCGCTCATGCGCAGTCAGTCCCTGCTTCATTTCACCGGCCAACACCGACAGCAGCGTTGACTTGCCGGCACCATTGGCACCCAGCAAAGCCAGTACCTGCCCGCTTTCAATGGAAAGGGAAACATTATCAAGAATACGTCGTTGCTGCCGATAAACACGCAGCGACTTACCTTTCATGGCACTTGTCATTATTACCTCTTGATCTGGCGAATCAATAGCCAGAGAAAAAACGGGCCGCCAATCAGGCTGGTCACCAGCCCAATGGGCAGTTCTGAAGGCAGGATAATGGTACGGGCCACCCAGTCAGCCCAAATCAGGGCCAGGCCGCCCCCCAAAAAGGAAGCCGGCAACAGATAACGATGATTGGCACCAATAACCATCCGCATAATATGCGGCACGACCAGACCCACAAAACCAATGCCCCCCGTAACCGCCACCAACGGACCAATCAACAGGGCCACACAAACAATCAGCCGGCGCCGCAAAGCCTGCATGGAAAAACCCAGATGCTCCACTTCCCGCTCTCCGAGCAGCAAGGCATTCAGGGCTTTCCATTGCCGGACGGCATAAACGGAAAGAACGACCGTCCAGGGCAGCATAAAACCCAGTGTAGACCAGGACGCAGCCGCCAGGCTGCCCATGCTCCAGAAGGTCAGGTCCCGCAGTTCGTTATCGGTGGCTATATAACTGAGCAGGCCGATAAGGCTGCCGGTAATGGCATTAATCGCAATACCCGCCAGCAACAGACCCGCCACCCCGGGAAAACGGCACCCTACCCAATAGGCCAGCCAGGTACAAAGCAGACTGCCGGCAAATGCCGCCAGGGCAATACCCCAGAAGCCGGTGTTGGCCAACACAATAACCAGCACCGCCCCCAAGGCTGCCCCAGACGAGACACCAATCAGACCGGGCTCTGCCAGCGGATTCCTGAACAGGGCCTGCATGACCACTCCCGACAGGGCCAGCGCGGCTCCCGCCACCAGGCCAAAGAGGACGCGTGGCAGGCGGATATCAAGCAGCACGGCCTGCATCAGGCGCTGGCTTTCGGGTACCTGCCCCCATAGCAAAGCGGGAATATCCGCAAAAGGAATGGCAACCGCGCCACTGCTGGCAGACCCGATCAGGCTGATCACCACCAGTAGGGCCAAAACAAAAATAATGCGGACTGAAAACAGGTTTTTCCGGTAATGACTACTGTGCTGCATTTGATGCCAGTTTAAGTTGTTCAATAGCCTGGGCGACACGTGGCCCCAGACCCAGGGCGAGAAGATCATCCATGACGACAATCCGTTTGTTAATGGCTGCCGGTGTTGTGGCAATGGCAGGATGCCTGAGGAACTTTTCCAGGCCGCCACTGGCCTGCACCGATCCCTCAGTGACAATGATAAGCTCAGGTCCGAAATTCACCAAGCTTTCTGCCGATACCGGTTTATATCCTTTTTGTGCCGGTTCCAGTACATTGCTCAAGCCGGCCAACGACATCAGGGCGGAAGCGGCGGTATGGCTGCCAGCTGCCTGAAGGGTGCCAGTCCGGTTAATAATCAGGGCCGCCTTCAGGTTTTTGCCTGGCCGGGCCTGCGCCCGGGCCACCGCGGCACGGATTTGTTCAATAAGCGCATCCCCCTTGTCCTCGGCAGATAAAACCCTGGCAATTTCACTCACCCGCTCGTACAGGGATTCCAGGCTGGCGCGGTCGGATACCTTGACAACCTCAACACCCAGTTTACTGATGCTTTCCAATGCCTGCGCGGGTCCCGCGTTTTCCGAAGCCAGGATCAGGTCCGGATGCATGGCCACCACCCCTTCAACGGGTACGGCACGATAATAACCCACCCGGGGCAGGCGAGTGGCTGCCTCGGGATACAGACTGGAAAGGTCATCGGCAATCAGGCGCTCACCCAGCCCCAGCTCATACACAATCTCGGTCACCGAACCACCCAGGGTAATGACCCGTTCTTTATTGGCGGCCAAAGCCATGGGTACAAAAAACAGCCCCAATAAAAACAGCAGTATTTTTTTCATGATGGGATCAGGCCGCAAGCGGCTCCTTGCATAAGGATTCCAGTAAATTACGCCAGGCTGGCAATTCGGGGATACCCGGTTTGCGCACGCCAAAAAACTGCACGATCAGTTCACCGGATTTTTCATAAACCTCAAGAGATGTCACCCATCCATCGGTGGTTGGCTTGTTCACCACCCACACAGAATTAATGGCGGATGTATTTAAATGCAAGTTGAATTTCTCATCCAGAATATTGAACCAAGGGCCTGTACGCAACAATTTATGGATCACGCCGGAATGGATCTGCACCATTCCCCGGTTGCCGGTAAAGCACATGATCGGGATTTCCTGTTCTACACTGAGTTGCAACATCCGTTCAACGGCATCATGATCCACCTGCTGGGCCAAGTCATCGCCCGCCGCCTGCAAGGCGGTCATGCGGGAGACATTCCATTTTTTTAATAAAGGAAAAAACGCATGGGTATCTTTCATACCCAACCAGTCATCGCGCAACTGGTCCGGAGCCTGCTCAGAAAGACCGGTTTGCCCGGGCTCGGGCGCCGTGACGGCCGGTACCTGTACCAAATCGGTCCTGAAACGCGCTACCAACGCCTCATAAGCCTGCCTGTCTGTCTTTTCAGTGCCGTAAACCTTATGAATCGCCATACCGGTTTCATCAAAAAACTGGATACTGAACCGCCCGTTCTGCCTGACTGCCCAGGCCGTTTTCCAACAGGCAAAAAACATCCGTAAATCAATATCCGGCCCCAGGACGATGCCAATAGAGGCCTTGCCCACCTGGATATCTTCAAACAGGCCATGCCGCTCATGCACGCACCATTCATTGCGGGTCAAGACCATCACCTCGCCCAAGGTGTCCAGCTGTTTAAAAATCTCCTTGATATCGGTACCCAGATAAACCGCTTCGGCATCGCAGCATTGAGCGGCCAGCAACTGCATTTCACTGACATTCAGGCGCTCTGCCACATTGCGGATTCGCAACTTGGGTTCCTGCTCCAGCAGGCGCTCACATTGAGTGCGCAAAGATTCAAATGATAAATTCATATATTTTTACCTTAAAATAATTAACATGAGTATGGTTATCAATATTGGTAACTGACAGAGATCGTGGCATGACGTCCCGGTTCGGTGTAATAGTCGATGCCGCGGGAAATCCGGCTGCTACCCGCCGTTGGCACATTCAGGGCATTCCAGTATTTTTTGTCAAATGCATTCATCAGGCCGGCCTGAATGCGCAGTCCCTTCACCGCCTCGGGGGTCCAGTGCGCCACCAGGTCAAGCGTGCCATAACCGGGTGCCTTGAAATCGGGGTAAGGCACCTGCGCGGTCGCATCGGGGTACTTGACCTTGTTGCGTTTGGCCGCCATTGTCCAGATGGCTTCAGCGCCCCACTGTTGGCTTTGGTAGCCCAGCGCCAGGATGCCCTTGAGCGGTGCCACCGAATTCAGGTAATCACCCGTGCTGCGGTCTTTGCCCACCGTCCATGCCACAGAACCCCGGGTATACCAATGGCTATTCATCTTCCAGTAAGCACTGGCCTCAAGCCCATAAATGCGGACACGATCCAGATTGACATGGGTGAATACGCCAAACGGATACAAGCCCTTTTGCATCATTTGCGCATAGATGGAACCGGCCGCCACCGGCACGCCCGATTCAATAAAATTTTTATAGCGCTGATCAAAGAAAGTGAGTGATCCACCTGCCGTCTCCGTATTCACGGCAACACCCCATTCCCATCCGCGACTGGTTTCCGGTTTCAGGGATGCTTCACCCTTGCGCAGGTAATTGGACGATGAACCAAACTGCATATACAACTCGGGGGCGGTAGGTGCCCTGAAACCATGCGCATAACGGGCAAACAAAGCGAGCGTGTCATTAGGATTCCAGGTAAATTCCAGGGATGGCGAAAAATGCCCTCCGCTGCGTTTATCCATTTGCGCCAGGCCACCGTTGGGATTATTCATAAAATCGCCAGCCGCTGATGGGTTCCGCTCGTAATGATCGTAACGCAGGCCCGGCGTAAGGTTGTATTGCCCATTACCCCATGAAAATGTGTTTTTGGCATACGCAAACCAGTCATTGCTTTTAACCTGGGGCACATCAGCCTGGTTGGTATGCAAAAATTCGCAAGAACGGGGACCAAACGGGGCCGGCAACATGGGTGAAACCACAGGGCAATTATCCACCCCTCCTGAATGCTGGCGATAACGGTCGCTGGTAAATCCTGCACCTGCCATCCAATGCGAACGCAACGGTGCTGTCCCCCAATAACCCGATGCATCCATATTCAGGCCCCAGCCTTTTTGCCCTACACTGTTATGGCGGTTATATTCCCCTGACGGAAAACCATATTTGTAAGGATCGCGGGGAATGATATTACCCCTGGCATCTTGCTGGCGATAGGCATTCTGTTCATTAAGCAGGTCGGTCCTGTGCCAGTAAGCCAGCATGGAAAACCGGTCAAGTGCCTCTCCTGCCTGTTCAGACCGGTATTCATAATCCAGCCAGATCCGGTCACGCTTGATTTCTTCTTTATACTGGTTATCGCCAATGTAATAAGTGGATGTATTTTGCTCGCTTAACTTGTCAATATCCCTGTCAAGTCGGAACAGGCTTGCGCCCAGGCCAAGCTGATGCCCGGGTGCCAAATCATGCTCAATCCGGAATAAAGCCGAATTCCGGTGATAATCAGCGGGGTCTTCTTTGGTCCTGTTGTCACCATAACCGCCGGTGCTGGCCTGGTTTTTAATTTCATGCCCCTTTTTATAGGCATACTGGAACAGCATCCGGGTTTTTTCACCCAGCCGGGTAGCCAGCGCCACATCTATGCCCGCACTGTCATCAAGACCCGAATAGGTGGTTTTACCCAAAAAGCCAATATCCTGCCCTTCTGGCAGCAAATCACTGGGCGACAGACTGGTTAAGGCCACCGCAGCTGTCATGGCGTTGGTTTGATTGGCCCCGGGCCCTTTAACAATATCAATCGCTGACAGGGAGTCAAAGTTAATCGCATCAAGCCCCCCTTTTACACCACGGCTGCCATCGCTTAACCATGGCAATGGCACACCATCCTCGGTAAGCCGGATACGGTTGGCATCCAGGCCCCGTATATTCACGCTATTGTTCTGACGATTAAAATTAACACCGGGTGACAAACGTTGCCCCAAATCTGTCCAGCTTTCAATGCCTGCGTTCTGCAATGCTTGGCTGTCTATCCTTTCCACGCGGGGTGTTTCAGCTTCAACCGCTATTGCCTTTACCTGTGGCAAAGTAACGATTTTTTCATTTTGAAGTGCCACTTGTGCAAACACCGGATTGTTGGCCACCAAGCCGGCCAGCATCAGTATCCCTTGATAACGGGATCGAATTGAATACTTCATTTTTATGATTACCTTATTATTCTAAATAACAAAACGAGAATCATTATCATTTGTATTATTATTAATGTCAATATCCTTGATGCAAATCAATATAAAAATATAAAATGATGGGTATTCATATCATCGCAATAAAAATGCAATACTCTATAGTTAAAGATGTCATGTTTCATAAGTGGCTATCACTCTCACCGAAAAGCACCATTGTTCCAGAGGACTTTTGAATGGTAAAAAACACCTACGACCCCCAAACCGCGATGGATCAGCTTGACCAGCGTTTCCAGGCATCTATTGCCAGGGGCACGCTGTCAATGTCTCCGGTACAGGGTTTACTCAGCTATATCGACTGGTCCAGGCATTTGGCCATTTCACCGGGAAAGCAACTTGAATTGCTCAATCTTGCCATCGGCCAGGGACTGGCCTTGGCCCAATATGCCCAGCGTACACAAACCGTTGGCATCCCCGGCACCCCCAGCCACCACATCAACCTGAACATCGAGCCACCCATTACCGACAGACGCTTTAGCGGTCCGAAATGGAACACCTGGCCCTTTAACATGATGCAACTGTCTTATCTCATGACAGAGCAATGGTGGAAAGAGGCAACCAGTGATATTCGCGGCGTTACCCCGCACCACCTGGACATTGTCCGCATGTCAGCCCAACAAATCCTGAATGCGCTATCGCCTAAAAATTTTGTGGCCAGCAACCCCGAAGTATTGCAAAAAACACTGGAAGAACAAGGAGCCAACCTGCTACGTGGTGCCATGAATGCATGGCAACAAGCGCAACAACAATTTACGGGTACCCCCGATCCCAAGCTTGAAAATTTCAAGGTGGGCAAGCAACTGGCCACCACACCCGGCAAGGTCGTACTGCGTAACCAGCTGATGGAACTGATTCAGTACACGCCCACAACCAAAAAGGTTCATCCCGAACCGGTACTGATCATCCCTGCCTGGATCATGAAATACTATATTCTTGATCTTTCGGCACACAATTCCATGATTCGCCATCTGCTTGATCAGGGATATACCGTTTTTTGCATTTCCTGGAAAAATCCCGGTGTGGAAGAACGCAATATGGGCATGGATGATTATCTTTCCATGGGTTTTTTTGCCGCACTGGATGCCATCAACCACATCACCGGCCAGAAAAAAGTCCATGCCACCGGTTATTGTCTGGGCGGCACCCTGCTGTCTATTGCCGCGGCCGCAATGGGCAGGGACCAGGATGACCGCCTGCTTTCCATGACCATGCTCGCCGCCCAAACTGACTTCAGCGAACCCGGTGAACTGTCCCTGTTCATTGATAACAGCCAGCTGGCCATCCTGGAAGCGGAAATGGCCGATATCGGCTATTTAACCGGCGAACAAATGTCAGGCGCATTCCTGCTGCTGCGTTCCGACTTGCTGATCTGGTCGCGTTATATCAAGGAATTCCTGATGGGTGAAGAATCCACCATGAATGACTTGATGGCCTGGAATACCGATACGACCCGCATGCCAGCCAAAATGCACTCCCAATATTTGCGCAGGCTGTTCCTGAACGACGACCTGTCCGAAAGCCGCTATCCCGTCAATGGTCGCCCTGTTTCACTGACAGACATTCACGTGCCCATTTTCTGTCTGGGTACGGAAACAGACCATATTGCACCATGGCGCTCGGTATATAAAATTCACCATTTGTGCCGTTCCGACATTACCTTTGCGCTCACCAACAAAGGACACAATGCCGGTGTCGTGAGCGAGCCCGGTCATAAAAACCGCCATTTTCGTGTACTTACACGAAGCAACAATGACCCCTATCTGGGGCCTGATGAATGGCTCGAAACCGCACAGTTCCAGGAAGGTTCCTGGTGGAACTGTTGGTTCAACTGGCTGAACGAGCGTTCCAGTGAACCGGTACCACCCCCGCCCATGGGTAATCCCGACAAAGGTTATTCCGTACTTTGTGACGCCCCCGGTGTTTATGTTTTTGAAAAATAATGTTTACTTGGAGTGAATGAAATGACAGCTGTAAATGAATCAGTCAAACGTACTGCTCTGGTTACCGGTGGAACCGGTGGGCTGGGTACGGCAGTGGCTCGTGCCCTTCATGATGCGGGCCATACCGTTCTTGTCACCGTGCGTCCCGGCCATGACCCATCCGACTGGTTAAAAAAGCAAAGTGATGAAGGCTATACTTTCAAGACTTATTTTATTGATGTCGCCGATTATGACTCCTGTATTGCCGGTGCCCAACAAATGCACGACGATGGTTATCACATTGACATTCTGATCAATAATGCCGGCATTACCCGCGATGCCAGCTTCCGTAAAATGGACAAGGAAAAATGGGATCAGGTCATTAAAACCAACCTGGACTCCATGTTTAACATGACCAAACCCCTGTGCGAAGAAATGCTGGCCACCGGCTGGGGACGTATTGTCAATATTTCTTCCGTTAATGGCAGCAAGGGTTCATTCGGCCAGGCCAACTATTCATCGGCCAAATCAGGTATTTATGGTTTTACCAAAACCCTGGCGCTGGAGTTTGCCCGTAAAGGCGTTACGGTCAATGCGATTTCGCCCGGTTACCTGAATACCGAAATGGTGGCTGCCGTTCCCAAAGACGTCATGGACACACAGATTTTGCCCCAGATTCCGTTAGGCCGTTTGGGTGAACCGGCCGAAGTGGCTGCACTGATCGTTTTCATCTGCAGCGATCTGGGCGGTTTCATGACTGGCGCCAACGTGGCCATCAATGGCGGACAACACATGTATTAATATCCAGCTCTTCGGATAAGACAAAAATGCCTGCCCGGCAAAGATACCGGGCAGGCATTTTTCATTTTCTGCACGATGCCTGATAAAACAAAACGCTTAAATCAAGCCTTCCGCTTTCATCGCAGCGACCACTGCCGGACGCTGTGCCACACGTGCCTGATAAGCAGCCAGATTGCCCCATTTGGCCAGATCCAGCTGAATATACCTGGCCCAACCCAGAACAGTAAACAAATAAGCATCGGCAACCGTAAAGGTATCGCCCATTAAATAGTCTTTGCCAGCCAACTCGGCATCAACATAAGACAGGCGTTGCTCCAGAATGACAAGACAGGCATCTTTCCACTCTTGCGGGGTGGACGGCTTGAAAAAGGGACTGAATCCCTTGTGAAGTTCAGTCGCCACAAAGTTCAGCCAGGCATGGGTTTGATAGCGAGCCGTGGACCCTGCTGCAGGGATCAGGTTTTGGGAAGGATTACGGTCACCCAAATATTCCAGAATGGCCTGGCACTCTGTTAACACTTCACCATTATCCATTTGCAGTGCCGGCACATATCCTTTTGGATTAATGGTTAAAAAGTCCACGCCTGATTCAGTCACCTTGGTTTTGAGATCGACTTTTTCAGCTTCATAGCCAATACCCAACGCTTCCAGCACAATATGCGGCGCCAAAGAACATGCCCCCGGTTTATAAAACAATTTCATTTAACAGCTTCCTTGATAACGATAACAACATGACAGTGCAAAATCCTTCACGGGCCCCGTAATAACAGTTTGCACATCAACATTCAAATAAAAACACACTAAAGAAGGACAGGATTTTCGGTCACCACGATGCCATCGACATCACTGTACACATACCATCCAGACCGGAAGGTAACACCGCCGATCATGACAGGAATATCCAGTACACCCTGCCCGGCCTTATGACTCTTGCGAGGATTGGTACCCAATGCCTTGATGGAAAAATCCATTTCATTGATCTGGGCACTGTCACGAATAGCACCATACACAATAATGCCGCCCCAGCCGTTATCCATGGCTAATGTGGCAATCATGTCTCCTACCAGGGCCCTGTGCAACGAAGCGCCACCATCCACCACCAGAATTTCTCCTTCTGATTTTTCTGACAAAACCTGTCTGACCAAGGTATTGTCCTCGTAGACCTTAAGCGTTCTGATCCACCCGCTGATTGCCTTGCGCTTGCCCCATTGTTGGAACTGAAGATCGCAAGAAGCACTTTCGGCAAAGGCATCCATCACATCGCAGGTAAGTAATACTGACATCACTGGTTCTCCTTTTGGCTGAAATATTCGATTTTTAAAATTGACGATCAAGTGTAATCCATGATCTTTGAGTTTTCGACAGGCCTGACCTGTATTTTTATTATATTTTTATATATAATATATTTTTATATAATATTTACCCTGGAAATTTTCACATGATTATCGACTGGCAAAACTTTACGCCCTGGTCTTCACTGGGCGGTGGTATTTTATTGGGTATTGCGGCTGCCATATTCATTCTGGCAAGTGGTCGCATTCTAGGCATCAGCGGTATTCTCGGTGGCCTGCTCAAACCAGGCAAAGACGACACCAACTGGCGTATCGCCTTTCTGCTGGGACTTTTTTCAGCACCATTAATTTATCTACTGGCAGTGGGATCCATCCCCATCGAAATTAATACCGGTTGGCCACTTATTATTCTGGCCGGCTTGTTGGTTGGCTTTGGCACTCGCCTGGGCTCGGGTTGCAGCAGTGGCCATGGTATTTGCGGCCTGTCGCGACTTTCCGGCCGCTCGCTGATTGCCACCCTTGCCTTTATGGCCAGCGGCATTCTAACCGTTTACCTGGTACGTCACCTGATCGGCTAAACCCTCGTCTTCATCGCAATAAAAGGATATCAACATCGTGAAACGCATCACAGAATATTTTGTAGGACTCCTCTTTGGCATGGGTCTGATTATTTCAGGTATGGCCAATCCTGAAAAAGTACTTGGCTTCCTGGATATTACCGGCACCTGGGATCCCTCCCTGGCATTCGTCATGGGCGGCGGCGTACTGGTGGGGCTGTTTGCATTTACCGCGGCAAAAAAACGCCAGACTGCCTGTCTGGGTGACCCCATGAACTTGCCATCAAGTCGCAGTATTACACCCCGTCTGGTAATTGGCAGCTTACTATTTGGTATTGGTTGGGGTCTGGCCGGCATTTGCCCCGGACCTGCCCTGGTTTCAATGGCCGCAGGTGAATGGAAAGCATTGCTGTTTGTGATAGCCATGATTGCAGGTATGGCTGCTTTTACCATCTTTGAAAACCGTAAAACTCAATAAACCCATTAATACCCAACCGGCAAGCCAAATCACCGTGACCAAGCGCAAATTACCCGACTTTCTGCCTGACTGGATTTCAGCCTATCAGAAAAGCCTGCTTTCAGGTGACCTGACTGCGGGCCTGATTGTAACCGTCATGCTTATCCCGCAAAGTCTGGCCTATGCCATGCTGGCGGGTCTGCCACCTGAAATGGGATTATATGCCAGTATCCTGCCCATCATTGCCTACGCCCTGCTCGGATCAAGCATGACATTAGCCACCGGCCCGGTGGCGGTTATTTCTCTTATGACCGCCAGCGCCCTGGCTCCACTGGCCCAATCCGGTTCAGCCCAATATATCGAACTGGCCATTCAAATGGCCCTGATCTCCGGTGTCATGCTGCTGGCATTCGGGCTATTGCGACTGGGTTTTCTGGCGCACCTGCTAAGTCATCCGGTCATCAGTGGCTTCATTAGCGGCTCGGCCATCCTGATCAGTCTTGGACAACTCAAACACCTGTTGGGCATACCGGCTTCAGGCAATAATATCGCAGCCACCCTGCTTGACCTTACCCGTCATTTGTCCCAAACCAATCCGGCCACCCTGGTCATAGGCAGCAGCAGCCTGCTTTTTTTATGGTGGTCACGCCGTTCCTTAAGTACATTGCTTGAAAAGGCCGGCATGTCATCCCGACTGGCCGGGATGCTATCCAAGCTGGCCCCCATGATCAGTGTGATCGGCTTTACCTTTATGGTTTATTTTTTCAGCCTGGACACGCGGTTTGGCGTCAGCGTGGCAGGCCATGTTCCGCAAGGCCTGCCTTCCTTGGGTCTGTCCCTCCCGGGCTTTGATGCGATAGCCGCCTTGTGGCTGCCTGCACTTCTGATTTCTCTGGTTGGTTTTGTGGAAAGCGTCTCGGTAGCGCAGTCACTGGCCTTGAAACGCAAGGAACGCATCCTGCCCAACCGTGAGCTGATCGGTCTGGGTGCGGCCAACCTTGCCAGCGCCATTTCTGGTGGATATCCGGTTACGGGCGGGTTTGCACGCTCGGTGGTCAACTTTTCCGCGGGTGCCAATACACCCCTGGCCGGCATCATCAGTGCCCTGCTCATGGCCATCGTGATTGCTTTCTTTACCCCTCTTTTTTACTATCTGCCCCAGGCCGTACTGGCCGCCACGATTATTTCGGCCGTTACAGCCCTGATCGACTGGCGCAGTCTCAAGAACACCTGGCAATATGATCGCGCCGATGCATTTTCCTTATTGACAACAATGCTGGGGGTTGTGTTATTGGGCGTGGAAGCCGGCATTTTATTGGGTATCGCCCTTTCCCTTGCGGTACTGGTTTGGCGCAGCAGCCATCCGCATATGGCCGTTCTGGGCCGTGTACCCGATACTGAACATTACCGCAACATAGAACGCCATGCGGTGCAAACCGTGCCGGGCCTGGTGGCATTGCGCGTTGATGAGAGCCTGTTTTTTGCCAACGCTGCGGTAGTGGAACAAAAAATCATGGCACTTGCCAATACCGACACAGATGTTAAAAACATGCTGCTGGTTTGCTCGGCAGTTAATCAAATTGATGCCACCGCTCTGGAAATGCTGGACCAACTTGAAAAAAGCCTGGCTGCCCGCAACATCCAGCTGTATTTTGCCGAAGTCAAAGGTCCCATTATGGATCGTCTGAAAAACACGCCCTTGGGCAAACGAATGAAAAACAAAATCTTTTTAAGTGTGCACACGGCGTTCCAGCACTTGAGAAAAGATCGGGAACCGAACTGAAAAAAGGTTTCAATACCGATATACCAATAAAAAAGAGGGAATGCAAGCCGCATATACAAGCCTGCTCCTTGCATTCCCTAACACCACATTAGGCCTCTGCGCACTCGGTTTCCCTGGCAAAGTGCGCTATCGTTTCCTCCAGGCTGAGCAAGTCGGCATATTTCTGACCCATATCAAACAAACTCGACTCATGCGGTCCCTGTGCACGGTCACCCACACAGTCAACAACCACCATCGGCCGCAAACCATAGGCCGAAGCATCATTGACACTGGCTCTCACACATCCACTTGTTGTACAACCGGTAATAAACAGTGTATCGACACCCTTGAAGGCCAACCAGGAGGCCAGGTTGGTGCCGAAAAAGGCGGAACTGTGTTTTTTCAGCGTGACAAACTCGCCTGGTGCCGGTTTGACACTGTCAACAAACTGGGCATCAGGTGCATCCGGCGTAAGCGCTTTCATGGCAGGCACCTTCAAGGCAAACGTCAGGAAATCGCTGCCATCGCATTCGGTCGCCACTCGCACGTGAGCAACCGGCACATTATTTTCCCGGGCTGTTTTCAACAAAATGGCAGTGTTGGCAATCGCATCATTAATGTTGTAGCCACCCAGTACATCGCTTTTTGAAAAACCGACCTGAAAATCAATAATCAGCAAAGCCGATTTTTTGCCAAAACCCAACCGGCTGCCAAAATTCTGTGTTTTAAAAATATCCAAATCACTCATCATACATCCTAAATTTTCATGAATTTACGCACAAGGGATGCTGTGCCCCTTAACTGAAAGTGACGGCCTCATCCTGAGTCACCAGTTTCAGTTTTCCCGGCTCCGGATCAAGAACAGGCTCACACAGTTTGGCAATTTCCAGCAATCGGGCATCTGACATGCGGGGACCGACCAGCTGGATACCCAATGGCAGACCGAGATCTCCCAAACCAACGGGAATCGCCACGCAGGGTGCATGCAATAAAGTCCACATGGCATTGAAAACATGATCACCGGATGTATGCAATCCTTCTGGCGCCTGTCCAGGTGCCGGCAGCGTCAATACCACATCCAGTTCTGGACCAAACAAAT
Source organism: Advenella sp. EE-W14 (assembly GCF_012923605.1). NCBI lineage: Bacteria > Pseudomonadati > Pseudomonadota > Betaproteobacteria > Burkholderiales > Alcaligenaceae > Advenella > Advenella sp. EE-W14. The sequence goes on from NZ_JAAVNG010000013.1 coordinate 75,419, forward strand.
TGTCAAAGGCCACCCTGCATTCAGCCGCCAGGTCATAAGAATGCAACAGGTCTTTTTTCGTGAAGCCCTGGGTGTTCATGACGATATCAACAAAGTATCCATTGAAGGCTGGATTTCCGGCATAGTATTCAGGCAGGAAAGCCGAGCGGCCTTCGCTCTTCATAATCACTTCCTGGGCGTGGTTCAATTTGCTGAACCGCTCATCAAAATCAAGGTCAAAAACGATGGCGCCTTCGGCCTCCAGTAAGCGGGCGGCCTGCATCAAGGCTGCGCGTCCCCATTGATCTGCCTTGGCCCAATTCGGACTCCGGCACAAACCAACCCTGAGCCCCTTCATGGTGGTTGGCGCAGGCTCATCAAGATCCATAATCCGGAAATTGCGTCCCACCAGCATCAAATCATCGACGCAACGCCCATACCAGCCGATGGTGTCAAGAGAATAGGAGTATTGTTTGGCCCCTTCCCGACTCACAAGCCCATGGGTTGGCTTGATACCATAAATACCATTGAAAGCGGCCGGCCGAATATGCGAACCGCCCGTTTGTGTACCAAAAGCCAATTGCAGTTGCCTGTCACCGACTGCCGCACCCGAACCCGATGAAGAACCACCCGGTGTATGAGCCAGATTATAGGGATTGCGCGTTGCCGCCATTCGTCCGCCTGACGCGAACTCAACCGTATCTGTTTTGCCGACAATCAGTGCCCCCCGGTGCCGGACAACGGCCACGCAGGCAGCATCTTTATTTGTCTCATGACCATAATACAAAGGTGAGTTATGTGTGGTGGGCATGTCTTTGGTATCAATCATGTCCTTCACACCGAACGTCAACCCATGCAACTCGCTCTTTGGCGCGGTCTGGTCCAACTCACGGGCATTACGAATGACCTGGTCAGGGTCAAAAAAACGAAAGGCCTTGATGATCGGCTCACGCTCAATGATCCGTGAAAGCGTGGAACGTGCCAGCTCTTCACAAGATAACAAACGTTTTGAAATCAGGCTGGCAGCCTGTGTTGCGGTCAGTTCATAGGGTTCCATTATGCATTCCTTTTGGCTTGAATTAATGGGAGACAGAAAATACTGGCGGGTTCCTCAAATTTGGATGGCATGCGAACAATTCTTTGTCCAAGCTGTACAGCCGCATTGCTCAAGCCCACGACATGTTCAAGTTGTTCCGCTGGCACAGCCACACCATATCGTTTGAAATAGGCATAAACCTCTTGTGAGGTCCATTGGGTATCAAGGTTAGAAGCAGACATTTTTTCTCCTGATTCATTTAAGATCAAAGCGCTGGACGTGTTTTGCGAAAGTCCGTCGCGCGTTCATAAGCATGGCCAACACGCAAAACCATGGCCTCATCCAACCACTTACCAACAATCTGCGCGTTGGTTGGCAATCCATTTGCATCAAATCCGGTACATATACTCATGGCAGGGTGACCTGAGATATTGAAAACAGGACAAGCCGTATCGGTCGTAAAGGCCTTGACATGTGCATCGTTGCCATATTTAGGTGCTGTATGCAATGCACATGGCATAATCAATGCGTCATAGTTTTGGATGAGCTCATCGGTCGCCATAGCCAATGCTTTTCTTCTTCTTTGTGCATTCACATAATCGACGGCACGGTACATGAAGCCACTGGTCAATTTGTCACGAAGTGCCTGACCCATCAAATGGGCACTTTGCAGAAACTCTTTCTCATGTAGGGAGTAAGACTCTACCTGCCCGATAATGCCATTGGCATCACGATAGTCAGATAACGACGTTGGCAATTTCACTTCCACCAATTCAGCACCTTCGCTACGCAACACCTGAATCATGTTTTCAAATGCCACTCGGTTGGCCACATCCAACAAATCATTACTGCTATCCAAATCACTGACGCAGGCGATTTTCAGGCCTTTGACGCCTTTGCCCAGTTCTGCCATATAATCAGGCACGGCTACGTCCAGAGATGCTGAATCCTTGGGATCATAGCCAGCAACCGCCTGCAGCATGATCGCGCAGTCTTCGACCGTCCAGCACAAAGGCCCGGCCACATCAAGCGACCAGCAGTTAGGCAATATTCCATACTTGCTGATACGACCATAGGTCGGCTTCAGGCCCTGCAATCCGCAGGCTGCCGCAGGCAAACGTACGGACCCACCCGTATCCGACCCCATTGATACCATGGCTGTGCGGCCGGCCACCGAAGCACCAGAACCGCTGGATGATCCGCCCGTGATGTAGTCTGTATTCCAGGGGTTGCGTGCCGGCTCAAAGGGTAAGTCAAAATGAACGGAACCGGTACCCGTACCATACTCCCAGGTATTCAATTTGCCCAACATCACGGCGCCAGCCTGATCCAGCTTGCTAATAACGGTTGAATCGAAATCTGGCACATGATCCATCAAAACCCTTGAAGCCACACATGTCCGGATGCCTTTCGTAAAATAGTTGTCCTTGACCGCATAGGGGATACCATGCAAAAGACCTTTATAGTCACCCGCAAGAATCTCTTTTTCCGCTGTCTGGGCATGCTCACGTGCCTGCTCCGCTGTCACCAGAATATAACTGTGAATCTTCTCATCGACCTCATCGATTCTTCCAAGAAAGGCATCCAATAATTCGACTGGCGACACTTTTTTCGCCGCAAGCATTTTGCTTGCTTCACCAGCGGTAAGATTTAAAAGTTCCGTGCTCATATATAACTCCAAAGTTATCGCCCTGAGGGTACTAGCTTAAGCACCCCAAGTCGTTGTAGAAAAAAGAAGAGATAAGGGGTAATGGAAAGAAAGACAAAGACCCGCACCACATGAAAACCCACAACTGTGGGCACATCCAGACCCAGAGTTTTGGCCGAAAGACTCATGTCGGCAATACCACCGGGCGCTGTTGCCAGAATCATGGTCGGAACCGTGGTACCGGTACCCAAAGCAATCGCGGCACCGATCAATGCACACATACCGGTAATAAGAAAAACATTGAGCAACAAGTTCGGCAGTGTCCGACGAACCATTAACAAAGAGTCTCGCCTGAACATCGCCCCCATGTGAACGCCAATTAATACCTGGGCCACGGCCGTCAGAAATCCGGGAGGTGGCGATGTATAAAGCCCGGAGACAGAAACCACCATGCCAATGGCCAAGGGCACGAGCAACCACGCATTCATCATGCCCATTCTTGCCAGCCAGGCAGTAACCAGAATCGAACTGCACAACAGCAGGCCCAGAACAAACCATTCCTTGCCTGTCACAATATGTGCAGATTTCACGACCACCGAACCATCAACCAGCAACAAGGACGGCAAGACCGACACCAGCAACACAATCCGCAAAAGTTGCGAAACAGCGATCACTTCCGGGATGGCGCCAAAGCGCTGTCCAAGCATGCTCATTTCTGCGGCACCACCCGGTATGCTTGACAGGAAAGCGGTGCTTCGATCCAGTTTGGCCATCTTTGCCAGCAAAAGAGATGCGGCTGCAGCAAACAAATAACTGATCACAACAGCCAAAAGAATCCAGCCCATGTTATCCAATAGCCGTTCAAGGGCGCTGGGCGTAAAATAAAGCCCAAGACAGGTCCCGACAATCCCCAGCCCCAACCGTCGCCCCCAGGACCAAACCCGCACAGGTCCGACAAAAATGGATAATCCCGCGATACAGAAAATGGACCCCACCATCCATGGCAAAGGCACACCAACACGATAAAAAACATAACCGGATACAATGGCCAATGGATAAGCCAGTATGAGAGGGACAGGAGACTGGGATATCATATTCACACCGTTTCTTCAGCAAGCATTTGGGATGAATGGATACAACGGGAAAAATGCTGTGACCCTACCTGAACCATGTCAGGTATCCGCGCACTACAGGCTGCTTGCGCTTGCGTGCAACGGGGTGCAAAACTGCATCCGGGCGGCAAATCGGATAAGTCCGGCGGTGAGCCTTCGATAGGCTTGAGCAGTTCCCCACGTTTTCCACCATGAACGGTCGAGCGCATCAGCCCTTTGGTGTAAGGATGTTGCGGGTTAAGCAAGACGTCCTCGACGCTACCCGTTTCCACGAAACGACCACCATACATAACAGCTATCTTGTCAGCCACCTCGCAGGCAACGCCCAAGTCGTGGGTTACAAAAATGGTTGCCATACCCATTTTCTGTTGCAACTCACGCAGCAAGAGCAAGACCTGGATCTGTACGGTCGCATCCAGTGCGGTAGTAGGCTCATCGGCCAGCAACAGCTTGGGCCGACACGATAAAGCCAGGGCAATCATCGCACGCTGACGTAAACCACCGGACAACTCATGCGGATACGCATCCAGCCTTCTGGCGGCGGAAGGAATTTGCACCAGTTCCAGCAGCTCAAGTGCCCTGCTTCTGGCCTCTACCTTATCAACGCCAAAATTGATCTGAATGGCCTCAGAAATCTGCTGCCCGATCGTAAAAACGGGATCAAATGCCGTCAACGGCTCCTGAAAAATCATTGAAATAACAGAGCCACGGATCGTATGCAGTTGATCGTCCGGCAGGTTGACAACATCAATACCGTCAATCGTGACTTCGCCCTGCAATTGGGCTGATCGTGGCAATAAGCGCATCAGGGAACGCATGGTGACGGATTTGCCTGAACCGGATTCACCCAGCAGACACAGCACTTCACCTGCCTTCAAATCAAAAGATACGCCGTTTACAACAGAAACATCGGTTTCATGAGATACAAATCTAACGTGCAAATCCTGCACTTTTACCAGTGGCTGATGACTCATGTAATACCCCTTAATTTTGTTAATACGGTTTATTCAATAACGACTGATCACAAAGGGAAGTGACAAGCCACCTGGTGAGCGGATGTACTGGACTCTGCGGACAACACAGGTGAAACATGCTCACATAACAATTGCGCCTTATTGCAACGTGCACGGAATCGACATCCTTTGGGCGGATTAATGGGATTGGGTGGATCTCCGCTTAACGGAGGATCCACGACCCGTTTTTGGGGATCCATGGATGGCCTGGATGACAACAAGGCTGCCGTATAGGGATGACGTGGCGTGTTATAAATCTCATCAACCGGCCCCGCTTCCACCACCTGCCCCAAATACATCACCATGACCCGGTCACTTAAAAACTGAATGACATTCAAATCATGGGAAATGAACAGATAAGTCAGGCCAAGCGTTTCTTTCAATGACTGCAACAGATTCAGTACCTGTGCCTCCACGGATTTATCCAGCGCAGACACAGACTCGTCCAATATGAGCAGCCGTGGTCCCATGGCCAATGCCCGTGCAATATTGACGCGCTGGCGCTGTCCGCCTGATAGCTCATGGGGATACCGTTCGGCAAACATTTCAGGTGCCAGCCCCACCAGTTTGAGCACTGAACTGGCTCTTTTTTTGGCTTCTGCGGCAGATACACCCATGACCTGTGGACCAAAAGCGATACTGTCCCGAATGGTCAAGCGCGGATTCAGGGATGCATAGCTGTCCTGAAAAACCATTTGTACATGCTTGCGCATTTCCCGGACACTGATCCCGCTGGGTGCCCCAACCTCTTCACCATCAAAGATCACTTCGCCGTCATCCGGGTTCATCAGATGCATCAGCAAGCGGGCTGTCGTGGATTTGCCGCAACCGGACTCGCCAACGATACCGAGCGTCTCACCTTTGGCCACCTTGAAACTCACACCATCAACAGCATGAATAACTTGTGGCTCACCCGACTCCGTGCGACCACCGATCGGAAAGTATTTCTTCAACTCATTGACAATCAGCAATGGCTGGGCGGGCCCGCCACGATCATCCTTGTCAACCAAATATTCATAATCCAGCGTCGTATTCATGGTTAATTCCTTATGCCTTGACATCCATTGCGCTACGTAAACCGTCACTCAACAAGTTGAAACACATTGACGTCACGAAAATCATGATGCCGGGAAGAATGGCCTGCATCGGTGCTACATAAATTGAAGACCTGAGCGTATTGAGCATTAAGCCCCATTCCGCATCGGGCGGACTCACACCCAACCCCAGGAAACTCAAACCGGAGGCCATCACAATGCTGACGCTGATCAGGCTTGATGCATAAATCAGGACCGGCCCGGTCACGTTATTCAATACATGGTGACGCATGATCATCCAGCCACGTGCTCCAGTCGCTCTTGCCGCCTCGACAAAATCCTGATTGCGGATCTGCGTAGTCACACTTTCAGATACCCTGGCGATGGAAGGAATGAACACCAATGTCAGCGCAACCAGACTGTTCAGAATACCGGCCCCCATGATGGTTGAAATAGCCACAGCAAGCAGCACAGAGGGGAATGCATAGAAAACATCTACCGTGCGCATGATGATCATATTCACGCGTCCGCCAGCGAAGCCCGCAACTATGCCCAACATTCCACCAATCAACGTTGCAATCACGACGGGAGCAAAACCCGTAAACAGGGAAAGACGGGCACCATAGATGAGCCGGGAAAGCATGTCCCTGCCCAGCTCATCGGTTCCCAGCAAATGCCCTGGCGTACCGATTGGTTTAAGCCTTTTTACGATATTCATCTTGTTGGGATCATCCAGTCCCAACCAGGGCGCAAATATGGCAAGTGCCACCAATACGAGCAGGATGAAGGCACAGATCATTGCCACCGGATCCCGTTTCAGGCGACGCAGGGTGGACACCCAGAAACTGCGCGATACTTTCTTGGGACTGCGTGGTACCTTGGGACTGGCAATCGTCGAACTGCTGCTCACCGGTTCGGCGACAGAATTCAATGGAATAGATTGGCTCATCATTACCACTCCTCTCATTTACGTTTAACACGAGGGTCTACTGACATCTGAAGCAGATCGACCAGCAGATTAACCACTACAAAAAACATGGACAGCACCAGTATCGTTCCTTGCAGAACAGGAAGATCCCTGGTGAAAATGGCCGAATTGAGCAAGAATCCAGTTCCCGGCCATGAAAACACCGTCTCAACCAGAATGGATCCCCCCATTAACTGCGCAAACTGCAAGCCCATAATCGACATCACGACGGGCGCCACATTTTTGGCTACATGCAGAACGATGCGGCGCTGATTCAGGCCTTTGGCATACAATGCCTGTACGAACTCTTTCTGATAAACCTCGGAAACCGCTGCCCTGACAGAACGGGCGATAATGCCGGTAGGAATAACCGTTAACGTAATCACGGGAAGAATCATGTGAGCAAAGCTGTCCATACTGAAATTGAACTCTGTAGATCCGCCCGATCCCATCCCCACTGAAGGTAACCAGCCAAGCTCAACGGAAAAGAAAATAATCAGTACCATGCCGAGCCAGTAATGGGGCACTGAAACACCGGTAATCGCAATACTGCTTACAAACCGGTCAAGCAAACGATTTTGGGTTTTGCCGGCAATCCAGCCCAGCAAGGTACCGGCAATCATGGCCAGAAAGATGGCAACCACCGCCAGCACCAGAGAATTGAACATGGCGGGTACCAGCTCTTGAAGCACAGGACGATTCGTGGTGATGGAACGGCCAAAATCTCCTGTCATGACATTGCCGACCCAAATCAAATATTGCATTGGCAATGGTTTATCAAAGCCATACTCCGCCTTGACCTGTTCAACCAGTTCCGGTGTGGCGTTGTCAGGCAAAATGGCATCAATAGGATCACCCGGAGCAACATGCACCAAGGCGAAACAAACCAGGGAAACACCAATTGCTATAGGCACGAAATAAAACAAACGACTCAGTAGATAGCGCCACATACCTCACCTCTTTTTTGAAAATCCGAATTCAAAATCAGGTTTTCCGGGGTAGGGTTATCTCCCCCGGAAAAATCTGTCACAAACTTACTCAACGTAGACCGGGCTCAAGTCCTGGAACCAGCTTTGTGCCTGTACAAAACCTTTCACCTTGGGCGAGAGCGCCCGAGGGTTCAAGTCATGAACAACCCAGACCCACATCGCTTCGTCAACGATGGCAGCATGCAACTTGGCAAGCAACTCATCCTGCTTGGCGGGATCAAACTCGGCCTTGGCTTTTGCGGCCAATTCATCCGTATTAGCCCTTTGGAACAGACCCCAGTTATAGCCACCTGGAGGGGGTTTGGCAGACCAGGATGTATTCAATAAAGCAATATCCGGATCCCAGAATCCCCAGCTATTGTTAATGGTATGTATGCCTTCATTTTCCTTGGCGGCGGCTCCCGCACGACGGTGCGCGCGCAAAGACTCCCACTCCATCACCTCAAACTCGGCATCAATACCCACATCCTTCCAGTTGGCCTGAATGAATTCATTCATCGGCAAAGGCTGCATCTGACCGGATCCTGCGGTAGAAATGGCCACTTTTACCTTGACCGGATTCTTGGGGCCATAACCCGAAGCGGCAAGCAATCGTTTGGCTTCCTCGGGGTCATACTTGATCTTGAACGTCGGATTGCCATACCATGGATGGCCTTCATAAACCATACCTGTAGCGGGCTGGGCCAACCCACCCAGAAAACCCGACAATCCTTCCCGATCAATCGCCAGATTGGCCGCTTTTCGAACATTAATATCGGCGAAGGGAGAATTATCCAAATGACTCAGCTGGTAAGGCCAAACATGCGGATAAATGTTTTTCACGATCTTCATGCCCTGTTTTTCAAGACGAGGCACCGTATCGGGAGGCGGTGCTTCCACCCAGTCAACCTTGCCGGACAACAAAGCGGCAACCCGTGTCGTTGGATCCGGCATGGTGAACATGACAAGCCGGTCTGATTTGGGAATACGCGCTTCATTCCAATAATTGGGGTTTTTAACCAGTTCAGCCCGTTCGCGGGGAACCAGTTTTTCAAGCATCCATGGACCGGTACCTGATGGCTTCTTGGCAAATTCCGCCCAGCTTCCACCTACCTCGTTCCAACGAGCAGGACTGGACATATAGACTTGCGAAAGTAAATACGGTAATACGGCATCAGGCTCTTTAGTTTCAATTTCAACCGTTTTATCATCAATGACTTTATATGCCTTGATGGGTGCTATATAAGTTGCCGCTTGGGCAGCCTGGGTCTGATCAAATTGTGGTGACGATGTGTTCAACAACTTGTCCAGGTTCCACACAACTGCCTGCGCGGTGAAATCAGATCCGTCATGAAACTTGACACCATCACGCAGTTTAAATGTCCAGCGGGTTTTCGTGTCATCATCAACTGACCACTCTGTCGCCAGTCCGGGCACCAGGACAGCAGGCTTGTCAGCCTTACTCAGGTCCCATCCCACCAAACCATCATACAAGGTATTGCCAATAAAGCGCTGTCCCTCTGCCCCTTGACTGGGCTGTCCGGTTGTTAGCGGAATATCAGCCATGGTTGTCGCAACGCGCAAAATAGACTCTGCATGAGATAAACCTGGTGACATCATAAATCCAACGGATATCAACACTGAAACCATGGATTTATAACGAATAGCTCTATTAGAAAACGGACGAATCATAAGTCCTCCTGAAAAAATTACCTCATCATTTAGCTGACAGGTAATACCTGAAAAAAACACAAAAATCTAAACATGTGTTTAATTCTATTCCCGGGAAATAATTCGGTCAATAATAAAGTTAATATTCCAAATTAATTTACAGTTTGTTGTTTTTAAAGAATATTTTCAACTCATAGTGGTGCAAGGCGTTTTATTTTGGTGCACTAAAAATCACCACCATGGTGCTTTTTTCAAATTTCAATGTTAAAATACCAAAAATATTTAAACAATTGTTTTAATTAAATGGAGAGTAAGAATGAAACTGGAATTAAAAACCCATAACACAGGCGGCAACCAAAACGCCAAAGAGCGGATTTTAGAAAGCGCCAAAATATTACTGGCATCCAAAGGACCGGAAACCGTTACCGTCAGGGATATCGCCGAAAGCAGCAACGTTAATGTCGCCTCGATTAATTATTATTTTGGCTCCAAGGAAGGACTTGTTTGTGAAGCCTTGCTGGCTATTCTGGAACCCACCAATATTTCAAGAAAAGAAATGATCCTGCAAGCAAAAGAACGCTTTCAGACAACGCCCATTCCATTACCCGTTATTCTGGACGCCATCATCAGACCGCTGGTCGAATCGGAGAAAGGCATGGACAAGAGCCGCCTTTTTATCCGTGTTGAGCAATACTTGCAAACCAATCCTTTAAGTCCCTACGCCAAATTCGTGTATGAGCACTTTCATCAATATGCCAAGCTGATTATTAATGAACTTCACAGAACCCTGCCACACCTGAGTGCCAGCGAGGTTGTCTGGCGCTATGAGTTTGCCAGAGGCGCCTTGATCCACCTATTGGCCAATATCGAACCGGGATCCACCCGCCTGAAAATGTTAAGCCCGAAAACTTCCTGGATAGACTTTGAGAACGAGGAGGCCATTATTCAAACAATTACCGCCAACATACTTGGTGGAATAGCCGCCCCCACAACCGGAAACCACCCCGCTTCCCAACATAATTAGTTAGCAAATAGCAGGCAAAAAAAATGCCTTACATTTAAAATATGTAAGGCATTTTTATGCAATTCCTGGTGGGCTGGCCGGGACTCGAACCCGGGACCAACGGATTAAAAGTCCGCTGCTCTACCAACTGAGCTACCAGCCCGAATAAAAAAGCCGCTTGGATATAAAAAGCGGCTAATAATATGTACTACAAATTACGTGCTTTAAATTTCAGGTGGTGGGCTGGCCGGGACTCGAACCCGGGACCAACGGATTAAAAGTCCGCTGCTCTACCAACTGAGCTACCAGCCCCTGAAAGAATGAAATTATGACTGATATGACTCAGGCTGTCAATATTTTTTTTATTACCACGCCACCAAAATAGAGTCTTGGTACTTTTTCACAACAAAATCTTTAACCGGTTGTGACTGGTAAATCTGCACGAACTCTTTCAAGTCTGCACGATCAAGATCTTTCTCACGTACGGCAATAATATTGGCATAGGGAGAATTGCCATCTTCCAAGACAATTGCATCTTTCTTGGGGGTCAGGCCTGCTTCAATCGCAAAATTGGTGTTCACAGCGGCGAAATCCACATCGTCCAGTGAACGGGGCAACTGGGCCGCATCCAATTCGATGAAACGCAGTTTCTTGGGATTTTCAAGCACGTCAATAGGGGTTGCCTTAATACCTGCTTTCGGATCAAGCTTGATCAAGCCCTGCTTTTCCAGCAATAACAGGGCACGGCCACCATTGGTGGGATCATTGGGCAGGGCAAAACGCGCGCCTTCCTTCACCTCACTTAAATCCTTAATCTTTTTACTGTAAATACCAATGGGGAAAATGACGGTTTTTGCCATGCTCACGATGCCGTAATTGCGATCGGCATTGGCATTTTCAAGGTAAGGCAGGTGCTGGTAACTGTTGGCATCCAGATCGCCTGCCGCCAGGGCTACATTGGGCTGAACATAATCGGAAAACTCGATAATTTCAATGTTGTACCCTTTTTTGGCTGCTTCCTCTTTAACCACTTCCATGATTTGTGCATGAGGGCCGGCTGTAACACCCACTTTCAGCGTTTTGTCTGCCGCATATGAGGCAGAGATAAAACCGGCACCCAAGGCAAGGGCCAGGATATGACTAACAAATGTTTTCTTCATTTCGAATCCTTTAGGATTATTTATGTGACAAACGTCGGGAAATCCAGTCACCCACACTTTGAATCAACTGAACCATAACAATCAGCACTACCACTACAATCAGCATGACCTCGGGCAAGAATCGCTGGTAGCCATACCGGATACCAAGATCACCAAGGCCGCCCCCGCCAATGGCACCGGCCATGGCCGAATACCCGATCAGACTGACCAGCGTGATCACCATCGCGGAAATCAAGCCGGGCAAAGCTTCAGGCAATAAAACCTTCACAATAATTTGCATGGGAGATGCCCCCATCGCCTTGGCAGCCGTGATCAGGCCACGGTCAACTTCCCTCATGGCCGTTTCGGCAACCCGGGCCATGAATGGAATGGCAGCAATAGCCAGGGGTACAATAGCCGCCGTGGTGCCAATCGATGTCCCGGCAATAAAGCGGGTAAACGGAATGATCGCCACCATCAAAATAATAAAAGGCACCGACCGGGTTGCATTAATGATTGCCCCCAGGACACGGTTAACCGCCAGATTCTGCAACAGACCACCTTTGTCGGTCACGATCAGGGCAACCCCAAGGGGCACGCCCAGAAAGAGTGCGGCAAGTCCCGAGACCCCCACCATGAGCAGGGTTTCCAAAGTAGCATCAATCAATAAATTAACCATTTGCGGATTCATACACCACCTCCTGTATTTGTACACCACCCTCATTGCCCAAGGCCTGTCGTGCCTTCAGGATGGCTTGCGCGCTACCCTGTACCTGCACATATAATTTACCAACGGCGACCCCCTTAATGTCCTCCACTTTGGCCTGCAACAGGGACAGACTGACACCCTCATACCGGGCCGCTCCTGAAAACAGTCCACCAGACACCTGGGCATCGTGCAAATGCAATTCCCAGATGGCGGCATCCTGCCCGGGATGTTCGTTCACCCATTTTTTCAGGCGTGCCACATGAATTTCGAAAGAATCTTCCGACAAGGTGGATTCGGTTGCCGCAGACACCATGGCCCGGGTAACGTCATGCCGTGGATTGGCAAATACATCAGCCGTATCTCCCACTTCCACCACTGCCCCATGACTTAACACCGCCACCCGGTCACAAATTTGCTTAACCACTTCCATCTGGTGTGTGATCATAACAATCGTAATACCTGTCTTGCGGTTGATATCACGCAACAAGTCCAGAATATTGGCCGTTGTTTCAGGGTCCAGGGCCGAGGTGGCCTCATCACTTAACAGGACATCCGGATGGCAAGCCAACGCACGGGCGATCCCCACACGCTGCTTTTGTCCGCCGCTGATCTGGGCAGGATAACGGTCGCTTAAATGTGACAATCCCACCAGGGCCAACAGCTCATCCACCCGGGTTTTGATGTCTGCCTTGTTGACACCGGCAATTTCAAGTGGCAAGGCCACATTATTGAAAACAGTACGGCGCGACAATAAATTGAAGCTTTGAAAAACCATGCCAATCCGTCGTCGTTGCGCACGCAACTCGATTTCAGACAAACCGGTCAACACCTGACCATTAAGGGTAATGGAACCAGAATCGGGCCTTTCCAATAAGTTGATACATTGCACCAGTGTACTTTTACCCGCCCCACTGGGACCAATAATGCCAAAAATCTCACCTTTTTCTATTTTAAGGTCTATTTTTTTGATGGCTTCAACCCCCCCTTTCGGGGTTTTGTATGTTTTTCTTAAATCTTTAATATGAATCATGATGTGGTATTGTGATCTGTCTGCCAGTTTCAGCAAACAAAATTATAGTAAGCCCCTTATTTCTTTTGGAAATAAGAGACTTGCTTTTCTTAAATCTTTTTTAAACCGGCAATGCAGGAAATAAAGCCTATGCCTTGTTGGCTCGCCTCAGTTCCCTGGCTCTGCGTTGCTGCTTGCGGAATTTTTTCCAGCGATTATACAAAGGCCCCCAGTAAGGATTTTTGGCAATACCGATTCTGTGCATTAACCAGGCACCGGGTTTATTTCGGACGGCTATCCGGTAAACATATTTGGGATCACCGCCGACAACATTAAAGCCATAGGCATCGGTCGTATAAAAAACACTAAAACCCAATGCCTCGGCCGCCTGAATATAGTCATCATCAAAATAACCCTGTGGCCAGCACAAATGCGGTGTATCTTTATTCAATTCCCGCAACAAGGCTGCCCTTGATAACTGCAAATCGTTGGCAATACCCGCACACTTGCCGGCTCTGTCACAGTTCAGATCCCAGCGGGTATGAGTATGGGTATGACAATGAACCTCAAATGTCCCTGCCGCTTCCATGGCCCTGACCTCTGACCAGCGAACGGCAATATCATTTGCCTTGCCCGCCGCAACAATTGCCTTGCATTCATGGTGTGAAGGGCAAACCGGCAAAGGATCACCCGAACCGTAAACAGGACGCGGATCGCCCTGCCCAGCCCAATTGGTAACCAGGAACATGACGGCATGCATGCCATGTTTTTGCAAAATCGGATGTGCATAAACATAGTTGTCCAGATAGCCATCATCAAACGTGATCAGAACTGATTTTTCGGGTACCGTCTCACCGTTGAGATAGCCGGCGAACTGGTCTGCCGTAAGACTGGTATAACCATTGGCGGCCAAGGCCGCCATTTGCGAATCAAAGTTTTCGGGGCTCGTGGTAATTTGCCCGGAAGACGGTGTCACGTGGTGATACATCAGGACCGGTACAGACCTGGCATTTTTCGAACCCATCTTATCGCTCCCGTGAGATGCGTACCTCGGCACCGCGACGCTTTACTTCCAGTCCCTCGGATTGCAAAATGCGTAAACCTTCAAGACCTTTGATATAACTGGACCCTTGCATTTGCATGACACGTATTTTATTACGCATCACGACCGGATTATGTAATGGCATGCCAAACATCCAGACCTCATCCAGGATTCTGGCCGTATTGAATTCGCCCAAGTGTTTAAGTACGGGCCCCAGGCACAACATATGTCCTTCACGCCCAAAAACAGGTACGGAATCAAGGGGACATTCAAGGCTGATGGATTGACCGCCCTCATAACGCCAGCGGGTATTCAGATCCCACCAGGCTTCGCCTTCAGGCAAATAAACCACCACCTGCCCACCCGGTTCCAGTATGGGCGCCACCAACAAGGCAGGACCAAACATGAACTGGGTATCAAACTCTAGCGCCCTGGCATCATTAGGAAAAGCCAGCGGCATCATGCGCTGAACCGGTAAACCCGTTCTGACCGAGTCTTCTATAATACCCAACACATAAGGAATAAGCCGGTAACGCAATTCAAGCAGGGTTTTGATGTGCGACTGCGTATTTTCATCGAAAGCCGTTGGCAACAGTGCCGGGTTTGCATGCAAGGAGAAACCGGCAGAAAACACCGACAGCCCCAAATAACGCAAGTACCATTCAGGATCAACAGGGCCTGACAAATGATTCGGATTACCAAGATCATGCACCTGCGTCACAATACCGCTGGCCTGAACCGACAGGGCACTGCGTAAAACCTGACTCATGGCATCCCAGTCATTGCCGGGGCATTCCAATTGCTTCCAGGGCGTACGCTGCGAACCCAGGCCAAGACTGTCATTCAACACTACCCCTTCTGCCGGTATCTTGTTACGTGAGACGGCCTCAAACAAGGCTTTTTTCAGTAACAGCGGATAAAGCGTACGCAAAAGCGGGCCCGACTCTCCGTTGCGGGCACTGACCGAATCGGGCAGCTCCACGGGCAGTTTGCACTCAATGGCACTGGCGCCCTCCTCAATGAGCTGCGCGTGTCGCTCTTGCCAGAAAAGGAAAGCGTCTTTATAGGTTAAATCCAGCAGGCCAAACGGCTGCCCGTCTGTGGCCGGGACACCGTCAAAAACCTGCGCCAGCCCTTCTTCATTGCAAAGCAGCCAGCCACGATCTTCAAGGTCGGCGAACAAAGGCGTATTGGACAATACACCCGGAAAAGTCGTTACACTGGCATACCATTGATCTTCGGCCAACTGGGCAAAATAACGCCTTGCATCGTCAAGACGTGATACATCCCATTCAAGCGCCTGCTTGTCCTGTTGAAACTGGATCAGGGATGGGTTGCCAAGTCTTAGGACATCCAGCGGCAGACCCTGCTCACGCAGTGCTTTGGCCAGATTACTTATTTCATTAATGTCCTGGCCCTTTTGCTGGACTAACCAGGCCCCCATGGCCCACAGCGGCGGTTGACCCGCACGACCGGTGAGCGCGGAATATTGATTGAATATCTCAGCGGGCTCACTGGCAAATAAAAAGAGGTCGAAGACACTATCTTCCACAAACAGCTGGTAGGTATCCGGCTCGTCCGGTGTACCTGGGGCATGCAAGACCCGGCCCAGGGCATTGACATAAATGCCCCAACCTTGAGGGCTCCAGGCCAAGGGCAAATAGTTGAAACCGGGCAAATCGGAAACGACTTCCTCACCACGACGATTGAAATCGCCAGTGGTTTCACCCAGGCCATAAACCGGTGTATTGTCAGGCAGCCCCAACATGAGGCCCCAGCTTTCTGGCTGGTCATTTCGGACTTCAGCCACAAAAGGACTAACGAATTGACTATCGGTACTTAATAACAGCTGCTCATTGCGAAACAGGGCGAGCCGGAATGGCCGGGCATGCATTTGCAGCGTAATGTCACCCTGCACAAAACGCCAACCACTTTCCTGTATGAGAGACTCGGTGCTCATTTCACCAATTGCCTCGGGCCTGGCCAACAATAACTCCTGACGAGCCCTGGCACGCGCATTCAGTTTTTCATCGTCCAGCTTGGAGGCTGGACCACAGCGCAAACGAAATACACCCGGTGCGTGTGCCTCTATGCGAAGAGTCAGGCCCGAATCCATTTCAAAAACGGCATGTGCTGAATGTGCGGATACAAATTCTAGATTATCAAGCTGGATCACGTAAGTTCTTTTTAAGTATTGCGCTTAGTGTGGCGCAAAAACGGCCACACTATAAAATGTATTATTTTGACTCATTTATAGCAAAATTAAAATCAAAACACGGATTTAGCAGAAAATTCACCTTATATATCGCCAATTTCACCTTTTAAAGCGGCAAATACAGAAAACATTTCAAAACTAGCGCGGTGAAATCGCTTTCAGCAAATCACGCTCAAGCGGAACCGGTTCGCCTTCCAGCCGGGCACCGATCACATCTCCGGCCAAACTGGACCACGTCAGACCGTGAGAGGCATAGGCGGCAGCAATCCACACGCCTTCGGCATGATCCAGTTGGCCGATCACCGGCAAACGCCCCTGCAAAACAGCCCGCATGCCCGCCCAGCCACCAATTTCATTGTTCTGGACCGCTTTTGCAAGATCGGCAGAAAGCGCCACCGGCATTTTGGCTAAAATGGCTTGCTGTCCTTGTTGACTTGTGCAAGGTGCATATTGATTATGCCTATACGTACTACCCATAACACAAAGATTGTTGACGGCAGGCAGGAAATACCCCTCGCCACCAATAATGCAACGAGGCCCGCCCTTCACAAGCCCGGCAGGCACATGCATGACCTCTCCCCCCATTGGATGAAGCGTATTCAGCTTGGGCATGGCCGGCACGACCGCTCCCGAGCGGCGGGTTTGCTGCATCAGTCCGCTTTCCTGCATGATGGACAGCGTTTGCAAACCACAGGCAACAATCACCGTATGCCCACAAGCCTGTACAGTACCATCGGCGCCCAGCAACTCCCACTGCCCGGCTTGCTCATTACACAGTAAAAACGCAACCCTGGCGGCCACGCATTCAATCGCCTCACTGTCCAGCAAGATTCGTATAAGGCCTTCCGGATTCACCAGCATTCCGGCGGAAAAATAGGCGCCCGCCCTATCGATGGGCATACCCGCCAACGCCGAGGCCCCGGCACCATCCACATTACGAACCCATTCTTCGGGAAACTGCATGGCTTTGACGGCCTCGATCAGATCCTTGGCATGGCCTTTATTGCGGCTTAACTCAAGCGTGCCACAGCGGGCAGGAATGGCCGATTCCGGAAAATCCCGCCATCGGGCATGCGCCCGTAAAGCACCGGCCCGACTTAAACGTGAACGGAAGTTGTCATCAATGGACAGCATGGGTGTCAGGGCAGCGGCAATATGCCCTTGCTGCCCAGCCGACTTGGCATGCGCAAAAGCCGGATCAAAAACCTTGACCTGCCAGCCACGAAGTGCCAAGGCATGCGCCACCCCTGAACCGGCAAGCCCACCCCCGATCACCAATGCCGTTCTGTCCCGATCAGCCCGGTAAACCGGCATTGGCCTGCCTGAACGCGCCAGCAGGGCCAGATACTTTCCCTCGTCACCCATGCGGGTTTCTCCTGCGACCAGACCTTCGATTTTCAGGGCCTGCCTCAAGAGACTTTCATCCTGCACACGACTTATCACACAAACCTGTGGCGAGGCATAACGCAACCAATCCCCATAGCTTTCTTGTGCAAGCACGGCAGGACTACAACTGTCAGCCAGGATATAGGCATCAATGGAGGCATGAATATTTTTCAACATCCGCCGTTTTTCGCCATACGCCAGCGTGATGGTCAGATTGCCCTGCTCAAGATCAATGCGATGCATACCTGGCAACACACAGGGCCATTGACTGGCCAACTCGTTGACCTGTGCCTGAACATGCCCGGGAAAAAGACACGCCCCCATTATCACGAAATCCTCACGGGAAAGCGGCTTCTCTTCAAACACCACCAGATGCAAACGCTGGCAGGGTGATGGACTTTTCTTCCAGTATTGACGCAGCAAGAGCAGATGCATGGCAAAACGCGTACCATTCAGGGCAATGGTATAACGTGCCTTGCCCTGCCATTGCAAACAGGATGACACGAAAGTTGCATACCATGCGTCAAGCTCGGAAAAACTTTCTGCCGTGACCGCAACAGCGTTATCTGTATTGGACAACATGAAGCCATTGGCTTGTGCGACCAAGCTGGCAGGATATAAAACAGGATACGTGAAAGACATGAAAGAAAGCGTTCGGGCAAATCAAAAATTTAAGTATCAGGAGCCAGGGACCCAGGAGTCACTCCTGTGTATAATTCCTGTTTATAAGGACTGAATGGGCGATTTACGATGTTAACAAAGAATTATTTGGATTTTAGCAGAGCATTGGAAGCCGGCATTACCGCAGCACATGCCGCCGCGTCAATTTTACAGGCATATGCCCATAACAGATCTGATCTGGTTATTGATCACAAATCGCGCAACGACCTGGTTTCCCAGGCAGACCGCGAAGCCGAGGCCGCAATTCTGGAGCAACTGACCAAACTAACACCAGAGTTTGGTATTGTGGCTGAAGAGACCGGCGGCAAACCCACCGGCACAGCCACCTGGTATATCGATCCGCTTGATGGCACCACGAATTTTCTGCACGGCATTCCGCATTACGCTGTGTCACTGGGATTAATTGCCCATGCTGGCACCCAACTGCAAGCCGATACCGAGCCCCTGAGCCGTGACACACCGGTTGTCTCGGTGGTATACGACCCCTGCCGGGAAGAACTGTTCACCGCCATTTATCAGGAAGGCGCCCGACTGAATGGCGAGCGGATTTACTGCTCGACCTCACAATCACTGTCAGACTCCATTCTTGGTACAGGCGTACCGTTCCGGGATTTTTCTTTTGCCGATCAATACATGCCCACCTTTGATGCTGCCCTGCATACGACTCGCGGCATACGCCGCCTGGGCGCAGCAGCTCTTGATCTGGCCTGGGTTGCCTGTGGCCGGTTTGATGCCTACTGGGAAATGGGTCTGGCTCCCTGGGACGTTGCCGCAGGCACCCTTCTCGTGCGCGAAGCGGGCGGGCAGGCCGAAGACATGTACGGCATTGATCCCTGGCCTGTTAAAGGTTATGTTGCCGCCGCCAACAAACAGGTTTTCCCCGAACTCATGGCCATGCTCAAGCCACACCTGACTGCCCCCACCATTAAAAAAGAATAAGCATGAATAATGACATAAAAGAAGAAAGCAAAGCGCCCGAAGCCGTTGCCATCATGGTACCCAGAAGACTGGATACCGAAGATGCGCAACTGGCACTGGAAAGGATTCAGGAACTGCTGAAAAAACATGAAGTAGTAGAAAACCTGGTCCGCCGACAGGAAGAAGGCGACGAACAAGCCCCTATTGTTGAAGGGCTACTAAAGCGCCAGCATGAGGTCGAGCTTGAACACTTGCTCAACCAAATGCATCCGGCAGACATTGCCTTTATTCTTGAGTCATTACCGTCTGAACAGCGTCGACTTATATGGGGCCTGGTTAATGCAAAATATGACGGCGATATTCTGCTTGAGGTTGCCGATTGGGTTCGTGAAGATCTGATTGCCTCCATGAACCGCGAAGATCTTCTGGCTGCCACCGAGGATCTTGACGCTGATGAGCTGGCCGACCTGGCTCCCGACCTTCCTGCCGATATTGTTGCCGAAGTCCAGAAAGGCCTGACTAATGAAGAAAGGGCCCAACTTCTTGAGGCCATGGGTTACCCTGAAGGCACTGTAGGTGCCATGATGGATTTCGACATGGTACGGGTACGGGAAGATGTCAGCCTTGAGGTTGTTTTACGCTACTTAAGGCGGCTTGAAGAACTTCCCGACCATACCGACCAGATTTTTGTGGTAGACCGCCAGGATCGTATCCAGGGCGTCCTGAGCCTCTCTCAATTACTGGTTAATGATCCAGAGACCGAGGTGAAAAAAGTCATGAAAACCGACTACCTTTCCCTCAAGCCAAATGAAGAAGACTCTGAAGCCGCATTAGCTTTCGAGCGTTATGATCTGGTTTCCGCCCCGGTTATTGACAAGCAAAACCGGCTGATTGGCCGGGTAACCATTGCCGAAGTCGTGGATGTCATTCGTGAAGACTCACAAGAGCAGGACTTGTCCCGTGCCGGTCTGCATGAAGAAGATATTTTCGCACCGGCAGTCAAGGCCCTCAAAAACCGCGCACCCTGGCTATTGATCAATTTATGTACGGCCTCAACGGCCTCAGTCATTGCTTCACAGTTTGAGGACACCGTCAGTCATATTGTTATTCTGGCTTTCCTGATGTCGATTGTTGCTGGCATTGGCGGCAACTCGGGCAATCAGACAATGACCCTGGTCATCCGTGCCCTTGCGGTAGGGCGCATTACCTCAAAAAATTTCCGATCTCTGCTTCAAAGGGAATGTATCGTTACATTTTTAGTTGGATTTCTTGGCAGCATAGTTGCCGCAGGTTTTGCCTGGGCTTTTTCCGGCTCACTCAAAATCGCCCTGGTCATGGCTGCAGCCATGGTTAGCAATATGCTCATTGGTGCCGTACTGGGTGTCCTGATCCCTATTGTTCGCGATAAATTTGGCAAAGACCCGGCCATGGGCTCATCTGTCATGCTTACCTTCGCAACCGACTCTTTAGGATTTTTCATTTTTCTGGGACTTGCCAGCATCTTCCTGCTGTAAGCTTGATCCTACGCAGAGCTTGGGATCAAGCAAAACCAGCACAAATTAACCATAAAAGAGGCTGAATACCGTTGAATCCGGTATTCAGCCTCTTTTCCTTCACAAACGTTTTATTTCAGTTGGCCATGGCAATGTTTATATTTCTTGCCACTACCACATGGACACGGATCATTGCGTCCGACATTGGCCATCATGTTTTTAACAATAATACCACCTGCAGAGACATCACCATTTTCATTGACTTCAGCACCCAATGCTTCGTCGAAATCAGAATGATGAAGCCTTACGTTCTGCACGTGCGGCTTGGCTGCCTCTTCCCCGGCTTGCTGGACCTGTTCGGGAGAGCGGATCTGGACAGTCATTAACACCTTAATCGTATCATTGCGGATACGCTCAAGCATACCGGCAAACAACTGGAAGGCTTCTTTCTTGTATTCCTGTTTAGGATCTTTTTGTGCATATCCGCGCAAATGGATGCCCTGACGCAGGTGATCCAGTGATGCCAGATGCTCACGCCAGTGTGCATCAATGGTTTGCAACAGGATGGAACGCTCAAACGAAGACCACTGTTCCTGCCCAACCAGTGCAACCTTGGCCTCATAGGCATTCTTGGCTGCCTCCTGGATGGCCGCCAGGATTTCTTCCTCACCAATACTGTCATCCGCCTGAATCATGGCCGTCAAAGGCACCTCTATTTGCAGCTCGGCGGCAAGCGCGGTTTCCAGCGCAGGAATATCCCATTGCTCTTCCATGGAGTCTTCGGGCACATACGTGCGCACCAGATCATTCACTGCAGCACTGCGCAATTCGGCAACCATATCCGAAATGGAGGCCTCCTCAAGCACCTCGTTACGCTGGCCATACAAGACCTTGCGCTGATCGTTGGAAACGTCATCGTACTGAAGCAGTTGCTTGCGAATATCGAAGTTGCGGCTTTCCACCTTGCGCTGTGCCGACTCGATAGAGCGGGAAACCATTTTGGCCTCGATAGGCTCACCGTCGGTACCCAGGCGCTCCATGATGGCACGCACCCGCTCACCGGCGAAAATACGCATGAGCGAATCATCAAGGGAAAGATAAAAACGGGAAGAACCGGGGTCGCCCTGACGACCGGCACGACCACGCAGCTGGTTGTCGATCCGGCGTGACTCATGGCGTTCGGTACCGATAATACGCAATCCGCCCGCAGCCTTGACCTGCTCATTAAGCGGTTTCCAGGCTTCGCGGATGCTGGCGATTTTTTCTTCTTTCTGGGCGGCCGTGAGAGAATCATCGGCACGAACCTGATTGATGGCTTTTTCTATGCTGCCGCCCAATACGATGTCGGTACCACGACCGGCCATATTGGTGGCGATCGTAATGCGCCCGGGTTTTCCCGCCTCGGCCACGATTTCCGCCTCACGGGCATGCTGTTTGGCATTAAGCACTTCATGAGGCAGTTTTTCTTTTTTCAGCAGCTCAGACAAAAGCTCCGAATTTTCGATACTGGTGGTACCCACCAGAACAGGCTGGCCACGCTCATGACAATCACGGATATCTTTAATGATCGCGGCGAATTTTTCCTGGTCATTTTTGAAGATCTGGTCGTTCTGGTCGATCCGGATCATGGGCAGGTTGGTAGGAATAATAACGGTTTCAAGACCGTAAATTTCCTGGAACTCATAGGCTTCGGTATCGGCCGTGCCGGTCATGCCCGCCAGTTTTTCATACATGCGGAAATAATTCTGGAAGGTAATGGAAGCCAGTGTCTGATTCTCATTCTGGATTTGTACACCTTCCTTGGCCTCAACTGCCTGGTGCAAACCATCGGACCAGCGACGGCCCGCCATGAATCGTCCGGTGAATTCATCGACAATAATCACTTCGTTGTTTTGCACCACATAATGCTGGTCTTTGAAGAACAGATTATGGGCCCGCAAAGCCACCATCAAATGATGCATTAAAGTGATGTTGCGTGGATCATACAAAGACTCGCCTTCGGGCAAAATGCCGGCCTGACGCAAAAGCTGCTCGGCTTTTTCATGACCGGCTTCAGACAGGTAAATTTGCTGGGATTTTTCATCTACCCAGAAATCGCCTTCGGGCTCGGGTTCCTGCGGCTTGGGCTCTTCGTTCATGCGCGTAAGCAAGGCAGGAATACCATTCATGCGAACATACAATTCGGTATTGTCTTCAGCCTGACCCGAAATAATCAATGGGGTACGGGCCTCATCAATCAGGATCGAGTCGACCTCATCGACGATCGCATAATTAAGGCCACGCTGACGACGGTCCTCGACACGGTATTCCATGTTGTCACGCAGGTAATCGAAGCCAAATTCATTATTGGTGCCATAAGTGATATCAGCACGGTAAGCGGCAATTTTTTCCTGGTTGTCCTGCTGGGGAACCACCACCCCTACACTCATGCCCAGGAAGTTGTACAGGCGACCGTTCAACTGCGCGTCACGACGGGCCAGGTAATCATTAACCGTTACCACATGCACACCTTTGCCACTTAAGGCATTCAGGTAAACGGGCAAAGTACTCATGAGGGTTTTACCCTCACCGGTACGCATTTCCGCGATTTTACCGTTATGCAGGGCAATACCCCCCAACAGCTGCACATCAAAGTGACGCATGCCCAAAATCCGGCGAGATGCCTCGCGGGTAACGGCAAAGGCCTCGGGAAGCAAGTCATTCAGACTTTCTCCCTTTTCGAGACGGGCACGAAATTCAGGTGTTTTGGCTGAAAGTTCTTCATCGGAAAGCGCCGAGACTGTTTTTTCCAGCGCATTGATTTTTGCCACTATTTTGCGATACTGTTTGAGTATGCGGTCGTTACGGCTGCCAACTAGTTTTTTAAGTATAGAAATCATTCTTATTTTGCAATATAAGCTTGGATTTTCGCAGGCGCTGCCCGCCAAACCGGTCCAATGTGGTTAGTCAAAATTTTTACTCTAAGCCAGTAGTTTAACGCATACCGGTTCCGCTTGTAACGCCAGAACGCAAACTGCCTCCAGCTTTTCCGCCAGAACCCAGTTGCGCCCCAATAACAGCCGCACTTGCCTTGCTGACCGTGTCAAGCAATGAATTCTCGGCAACCGCCGTTGCCGGAGCCGTTGAGGTTTGCTTCAGGAACATAAGCGGATCAACCGGATTGTCGTTGACACGGACCTCGAAATGCAAATGCGACCCCGTTGAGCGCCCTGTGGAACCTACCCGGCCAATAATTTGTTTTTTGGAAACCAGGTCACCTTTTTTCACCAACAGCTTGGACGCATGGGCATATCGGGTTACCACGCCATTGCCATGATCAATATCTATGGAGTTTCCATAAGCGCCGTTATAACCTGCTTCCACAACAAGGCCGGCCGAGGAGGCATAAATCGGGGTACCGGTGGGTGCCGCAAAGTCGGTGCCTGAATGTAAATGATATTTTTTTCTGATAGGATGGTGACGCCAGCCATAGGCGGATGAGATACGGGCTGCCGTCATGGAAACCGGTAAAGCGGAAGGAATACGACTACGATCGGCATTACGCGTATTAAGCAGCAGCTCCATGGTTCTGAAACCATCATTTTGCATTGAAATCTGTTGTTTGAGCATATCCAGCTCACGACCGATTTCCTCGGCTGACATGATCGTGTCATTGGTAATCAGATCATCTTCAAAAGAAAATGACTCATCCGACTCTTTTGCCGCGGGCAAAATGGCTGCCGCCTCGGGGGATTTGAGCAGACCTGCCGTACCGGCCACCCGGGTACCCAGTTTTTCCAGGCTTTCGACCCGGGCACGCAACTCACCCACCTGGGTGGCCATGAAGTTGACGCTATTACGGATAAGCGCCTCATCGCGGGCGGAAGGTTGCGTATTGGTGACCAAATGGCTATTATTTTCCTGGTTAAGAGATTGAGCGCCCCAATATCGCTCTAGCATTGCACCACTGGCTACTGCAACACCCAAAACCAGGACTGACATGCTGAATGTCCAGATTTTCCTGCTGGACTGCCTGTATCTATATGAACTTTCTGATAAAAAAAGATCTTTTCTACGCTTTCTAAACATTTTACCTATCTACTGTCTATGTCCCTGTTTCGTAAATATTATAAAAACAAAAACCATGCCACCCATCGCCAACAAAGCAATGGGGAAAAGACTGCCCTGGGCTGGCTTAAGGATGATGAGCAAAAGGCGAACATCCTTAAAACAGCCAGTTATTACCTGGACATACAAAATACAATCCTGGCCAGTTTACATGATCCGGTTACCCAGGCATGTAAAATCCTGAAGTTCGATAACGGAACCCTGGTCATTGCGGTACCCAGTGCCGCCTACGCGGCAAAGATACGCCAACTTACACCAAGAATCAGCCAGCTCCTGATGAATCAGGGCTTGAACGTCAATGAGGTTCGCATCAGAATACAGGCCAACCTGTACCAACCCGAACCGCAGGCCCGGGCTCATACTGAAAACAGGGCTATTTTAAACCAATCTGCACTGGATGCCTTTGATAAATTGCATAAAACCCTGCCGGAAGGCGAATTTTCTGATACCATTGCCCGAATTTTAAAGCGAAGAAAAACCTAAGCCAGACGCCAGTCACGGCTAACAGCATCGGCTGCGGCCGCCTGTGAGTCATAAGTGACGATTTCCCAGGCATCTTCCTGGGCCAACAAAGCACGGCACAGCTTGTTATTCAGGCCATGACCCGATTTACAGGCCACATAACGGGCCAGCAAAGGTTTACCAATCAGATAAAGATCACCGATGGCATCAAGGATTTTATGCTTGACGAACTCATCATCATAACGCAGACCATCGCTGTTAAGAATTCGATAATCATCCATGACAATGGCGTTATCAAGACTGCCGCCACGGGCCAGACCCATAGAGCGCATGGCCTCGACATCGCTGGCAAAACCAAAGGTACGGGCGCGGGCGATTTCCTTCGTGTAAGAATCACGGGCGAAGTCCACTTCGGCAAAACTGGCCGTTGAATCAATGGCCGGATGTTGGAAATTGATTGAAAACGCCAGCGCAAAACCTTCATAAGGCTCAAGGCGGGCCCATTTGGCATTCTCACCCTCGCCTTCACTCACCTCTACCGTTTTCAATACTTTAAGAAAACGTTTGGGTGCATTTTGTTCAACAATACCGGCAGAGCGCAACAAATAAACAAAAGTCCCGGCGCTGCCATCCATGATAGGCACTTCTTCGGCATTCAGGTCTATATGGATATTATCTATTCCCAAGCCGGCCAGGGCTGACATTAAATGCTCTACGGTAGAGATACGGACGTTGCCATTTTGCAGGACTGAAGCCATACGGGTATCGCCCACCTTGTCTGCCAGGGCGGGAAAATCAATAACCTCAGGGGTATCAATACGATGAAAAACAATACCGGTGTTTGCCTCGGCAGGACGCAGGACGATTTCCACGCGTTCTCCGGAGTGGACACCGACACCCGTTGTTTTAACTAGATTCTGAATTGTTCTTTGTCTGAGCATAAGTGTAATATCGCAACAAGGCCAAAATTTACCTTTTATAAAAGGCCATTTTACCTTGAAATGACATGCCAAGTTATTGATTTGACAAAAAGGTGTTTCAATCGAAAACAAAAAAGAAACGGCTTGGGGAAACCGTTTCTTTTAATGGATGGAAACTACTAAGCTGATTTCCATCCGGAGTTGGTACTGCCTTTTTGTTGGTTCTGCTTTTTATTAATCGGCCTGTTTGCGTAAAAAGGCAGGAATATCGTAGCGTTCCATACCTGATGTTTCAAGCGCCCTTACCTGATCGGAGGCCGCCTGGCTGCGAGCACGAGGATTACGGAATACCGGTGGGGTATCCAGATTGAACGCTTCAGTCTGGTTCTCAACCGCATTCAAATTCAATACCAGATCATCGGTACCTGTACGCACATTCTGGTTTACATTATGCACCAATTCAGGCTGTTTGCGTCCGAGACCCGTGGCAACCACGGTAACACGCAGGCTGTCACCCATGGATTCATCAAAGGCACTACCAAAAATGAAGTGAGCATCTTTGGATGCATAGCTGCTAATGATTTCATTGATCAGCTTGGTTTCCGTCATTTTCAGGGAACGGCTGGCGGTTACATTAACCAGGATACCGCGCGCGCCATTCAGGTCAACACCTTCGAGCAGCGGGCAGGCAATGGCCTGCTCGGCAGCTACCCGGGCGCGATCCTGGCCGCTGGCGACTGCCGTACCCATCATGGCCTGGCCGTATTCGCCCATCACCGTCTTGACGTCTTCGAAGTCGACGTTGATATCGCCCTGGACATTAATGATTTCTGCAATACCTGCGCAGGCATTGTACAGAACATTGTCGGCCTCCTTGAAGCACTCATCCTGGGTCGCGTCTTCGCCCATCAACTCATACAATTTTTCGTTCAGGACCACAATCAGGGAATGTACATGCTTGGCCAGCTCGGCAATACCTTCTTCCGCCGACTTCATGCGACGGGTTCCTTCAAACGAAAACGGCTTGGTCACCACACCAACCGTCAAAATACCCAGCTCCTTGGCCACTTCCGCTACCACAGGACCAGCACCGGTTCCGGTACCACCACCCATGCCGGCAGTAATGAAAACCATATTTGCGCCATTCAGGGCGGCCCTGATTTCTTCACGCG
The DNA here is from genome assembly GCF_012923605.1 of Advenella sp. EE-W14. Classification (NCBI taxonomy): domain Bacteria; kingdom Pseudomonadati; phylum Pseudomonadota; class Betaproteobacteria; order Burkholderiales; family Alcaligenaceae; genus Advenella; species Advenella sp. EE-W14. The sequence goes on from NZ_JAAVNG010000013.1 coordinate 103,103, forward strand.
CAAGCTCTGCAGCAGCACGACCCTGCTCTGGCTTGGCACCGGCACCCAGACCGGAATTACCCAAACGAATTTGCACGGGTGCCTCTGTAGCAGTGAGCGCCTGGATATCGGTGTTGGCGCAGATGAAATCCACACCCTTAATACCTGAACGCATCATATGCCGCACCGCGTTGCCACCTGCTCCACCTACACCAATCACCTTGATAACAGTACCGCTGCTATTGCTGTCATCTAATATTTGAAAACCCAAATCCATGTTAACCAACTCCTATAATCCAGATAAATATCGAAAATTCCCCAATTTTCGGAAATCATTTAAAAAACAAGGCCAAAGCAATTCCCGCATTTGTCTTTTAAATAACCCCTGGATGATGTTCATCACCCTTTTGCAGGGTTAACCCCTGCAAAAATACGTTTTAAGCATAAAAAAATCACGTAATCCTTTAATTATGCTTATATTTTAATTCATAAACCACTCTTTCATGCGTAAAAAGATCGATTTAAATCCTCCTTTTTGTTGCATGGTCTTGCTACCTCTGAGGCGTTGCACACGCGCTTCGGTCAACAAACCCATCACGGTTGAAAACCGTGGATTGCGAACCACATCGGCAAGGCTTCCCCGATACTCGGGAACCGCCACCCGAACCGGCTTGAGAAACACATCCTCGGCCAATTCAACAATTCCCGGCATCAGCGATGTTCCACCAGTCAGTACAATCCCTGACGCCACCAGATCCTCATAGCCGGAATCCCTGACCACCTGCTGCACCATCATGAACAGTTCCTCGATACGAGGTTCGATAACCGCCCCCAGCGTTTGCCGCTTGACCTTGCGTACATCGCGGTCACCCAGGCCTGGCACTTCGATCAATTCCTCAGGATTGGCAAGGGATTGTTTGGCAATGCCAAAACGCAACTTGATGTCTTCAGCATCGGGCGTGGGTGTCCTGAGCATGGCCGCGATATCACTGGTTACCTGGTCTCCGGCAACAGGCAAAACGGTGGTATGACGAATGGCGCCACCAGTAAAAATAGCCACATCGGTTGTACCACCGCCAATATCCACCATGACCACGCCCAACTCTTTTTCATCATTGGTCAGGGTAACCATGCTGGATGCCAGCGGTTGTAAAATGAGGTCCTGCACTTCCAGTCCGCAGCGTCGGACGCACTTGACAATATTCTGGGCGGCACTGACCGCACCTGTCACAATATGCACGCGCACTTCCAGCCGTATACCGCTCATGCCAACCGGCTGCCTGATATCTTCCTGGTTATCAACAATGAATTGCTGGGTCAGGACATGCAGTACCTGATGATCAGTTGGAATATTAACCGCCTTTGCGGTTTCAATAACCCGTGCCACATCGGCCTCGGACACTTCCTTGTCTTTGATGGCCACCATGCCACTGGAGTTGAAACTGGTAATGTGATTGCCGGCAATGCCCGTATAAACTTCCCTGATTTTGCAATCAGCCATCAACTCGGCCTCTTCCAGAGCACGCTGGATGGAGTTCACGGTTGAATCAATACTGACAACAACCCCTTTACGCATTCCCTTGGACTCATGCTGCCCAAGCCCAATTACTTCAAATCGCCCGTCTTCAGGCAACGCTTCGGCAACTACCGCAACAACTTTGCTAGTACCGATATCCAACGCAACAATTAGGTCCTTAAGGTCACGACTCATTTTTTCTCTTTACTATCAACTGGTAGCGTATTATCCACTGGAGCATACGTTAAGGCAAAGCCCTTGGTATAACGAAGATCCACCTTGTTTATTTTCCTGCCTTCGATACGGTTTTGTAATACCGGCCATGCACGCACAAAACGTTCGATGGTCGATGCGAAAGAGACGGCCCCCTGCCCCCCGTGCGGATTGACGGCATCAGCACCCGGGTCCCTTCCCATTACCAATTCCATATCATTACTCAATTCTACACGCCATGCATAGCGATCGCTAAGCGTTATTTCATTAACACCCAATTTTAATGGCGCCAGCCAGCGAACCAGCTCGGCATACCGTTGCACCACCAGTCGCTCAGAACCATCTGGCCCATTGAATTGCGGCAACTCCGATTCGGAATTCAATTCAGCCTGGTTTGCTGAAAACAGCTCACCCCATGTATTGATCATCTGGTTTTCATTCCAGAAAGCAAAGGGCTCATGCTCTTCTATTTTAAGCGATAAGCCATCCGGCCAGACACGTCGCAGATGCGCCTGCCTGACCCAGGGAGAGGTCTCAAAAATCTTCTTGGTCTCACCAAGGTCAATCGTAATAAAATTGCCCTTGAGTTTACCCGCAATGGTTGCCTGAATGCTGGCAGGCGACACGTAATTGAGCACCCTTCCGTTCACCGGCTCGATGGTGATGCGGGACAGATTGAACATGGGGCGATGCGCAAGCCAATAGATACCCCCCGCAATCAAAATGATAACGGCCATGACTGCAATAACGTTTGCAATGAGGTTGGTTGCACGGGCATTATTCAGCACTGTTTACATCCCTGTTATCCGTTTTCAGACACAGGCCTGTGTATTTTGCACGAGGCCTGCGACAGGATGAAGACACACAGATCGGCATAACTCATCCCTTCCGCTTTCGCTCCCATCGGCACCAGCGAATGAGTGGTCATGCCCGGTGAGGTGTTGATTTCAAGCAACCAGGGCTGGTTTTGGGCATCAAGCATAATATCGACCCGCGCCCATCCTTCACATCCAAGGGCCCGATAGGCCTGTACGGCAATGCCCTGGATCCGGCTGGCCAGCTCGGGGGCCAAATTGGCCGGACATTCATAACGCGTATCGTTTGAAATGTATTTATGCTCAAAATCATAATTGCCGTCTGGGGCAAAAATTTCAATCACCGGTAAGGCCCGGGCATCTTCCCCTTTACCCACCACGGGAATGGTCAGCTCACGGCCAACCACAAACTGCTCGGCCAATAGTTCATGATCAAAATTAATGACCTGCCTGAAAGCCTCATGCAACTCATCCGGTTCGCTGACTTTATACAGCCCCAGAGTCGAGCCTTCATGCGGCGCCTTGAGGATCAGGGGTAGCCCCAGTTCGGCACAAGCGGCATCGGTATCGGCCAGGTTCCTGACCACTTTGTATCTGGGGGTTGGCAAGCCTTGCTCAAGCCAGACGCGCTTGGTCATGATTTTATTCATTGCCAGGCTTGAGGCCATCACACCGCTACCGGTATAAGGAATACCCAATAATTCGAGTGCCCCCTGCAGCGTGCCATCTTCTCCATAACGACCATGCAAGGCAATAAAAACACGATCAAAATTCTGTGCCGCCAATTCTGCCAGGCTTTGCTTACCGGTATCAAACAGATGGGCGTCTATCCCCTTGCTTTGCAAGGCCGACAAAACACCTTCACCCGATTGCAGGGAAACCGTTCTCTCGGCTGAGTGGCCACCATACAAAATGCCGACTTTGCCAAATTCGTGCGTCATACCAACTCTCCAATTTGCCCGGGAACCTTACTGATTGAACCCGCTCCCATGACCACTACCACATCACCATCCCTGACAAAATCAATAATTGCCTGTGGCATTTCACTTACGTCTTCAATGAAAACCGGTTCCAGTTTCCCCGCCACACCAATTCCCCGCGCCAGGGCACGACCATTGGCAGCCACAATGGGCGTCTCACCGGCAGCATATACCTCTGTCAGCACAACCGCGTCAGCACTATTCAAGACTTTTACAAAATCCTCAAAACAATCGCGCGTACGGGTATAACGATGTGGCTGAAAGGCCAGAACCAGACGACGATCGGGCCAGGCGCCACGCGCTGCCGCGATAGTGGCAGCCATTTCCACCGGATGGTGTCCATAATCGTCGATGACCGTAAACTGACCGCCCCCATTTTTCTCGGGAATATTGAAGTCACCCGTATGGGAAAAGCGGCGTCCAACACCATTAAATCCTTTTAAGGCTGAAACAATAGCCTCATCAGGCAAATCCAGCTCGGTTGCCACGGCAATCGCGCCCAGGGCATTCAACACATTATGGCGGCCCGGCAGGTTCAGGGTGATGCTCAAGGTGGGCAACCACTCATCAACCCGGATACGGCGAATAACGTCAAAGCACATCATGGTACCTTCTGCACGCACATTGACTGCCTGAAAATGGGAATCATCGCTAAACCCGTAGGTGGTGACCGGACGGGAAATGAAGGGGATGATTTTACGAACATTGTCATCATCGTTACACAGAATTGCACTACCATAAAACGGCAGCCGCTGGGTGAACTCCACAAACGCGCTGCGCAAGCGGGCAATATCATGACTGTAAGTGTCCATGTGATCGGCATCAATATTGGTAATGATGGCCATGACCGGTAATAAATTCAAAAACGAAGCATCCGATTCATCCGCTTCCACCACAATATAGTCACCCTGCCCCAGACGCGCATTGGCACCGGCCGAATTCAGCCGCCCGCCAATCACAAAAGTCGGATCAAGACCGGCTGCCGCCAGCACACTGGCCACCAGACTGGTCGTGGTGGTTTTGCCATGGGTGCCGGCAATGGCGATCCCTCTTTTCAAACGCATTAATTCCGCCAGCATGATGGCCCGGGGCACCACTGGAATTTGTCGGGCCCGGGCAGCAAGCACCTCAGGGTTACTGTTGGCCACAGCGGTTGACGTCACAATCGCATCGGCATCCCGCACGTTCTCCGCCTGATGCCCAATATGAATGATGGCACCCAAATTGGCCAAACGGCGCGTGACGGCCGACTCCTGCAAATCGGAGCCGCTGATGCGATAGCCCAGATTGAGCAATACTTCGGCGATGCCGCTCATGCCAGAGCCACCAATGCCAACAAAATGGATATTTCTTATCCTGTGTTTCATTTTTTATCCTTAACTACACTGGCGCACACATCCGCGATCAGCTGTGTAGCGTCAGTTCGTGCACATTGCCTTGCCTTTTCGGCAACGGCCTGCAATTCATGACGTGTTTTATCCTGTAACCAGGATGACAGCCATTCGGCTGATAATTCTTTTTGCGCTTTGGACCACGCCGCATTTTCACGGACAAGCCACTGTGCATTGGCCGTTTGATGATCATCAATCGCATGTGGCAGGGGAATAAACAAGGCAGCCACCCCGATCGCAGCCACCTCGGCAACCGTCATGGCACCCGCACGGCAAATAAGCAAATCAGCGGCTGACATGGCTGCCGCCATATCGGAAATGAACGCCACGCACTCAGCTTCCACCCCCAGATCGGCGTAGGTTTTTTTCAGGGTATCAAGATGTTGGGCGCCAGACTGATGCACAACATGAGGGCGCGTCTGCGGTGCCATGCCGGCCAATGCCTGGGGCACAATAGTGTTCAGGGCATGCGCCCCCAAACTGCCCCCCACCACCAAAATATTCAGACGCCCCGAACGATTCCCGTAACGCTGGGCCGGAGTCGGTGTGGCAAGCAAATCCGTGCGTACCGGATTACCCACCATTTTCCCCTTGGGCAATACACCAGGAAACCCGGACAACACACGGGTGGCCACCTTGGCCAGCCATTTATTGGCGGTACCTGCCACGGCATTCTGCTCATGAACCACCAAAGGAATACCACGCAAAGCTGCCATCATACCACCCGGAAAAGCCACATAGCCGCCCATACCCAGGACAACCGAAGGTTTTTCCCTGGCCAGAATTTTCCAGGCCTGGGTACTGGCCTGCAACAGGGTAAACGGCAATTTGACAATAGCCGCAATGCCCTTGCCCCGAACCCCTGAAAAAGTCATGGGTACCAAAGTAAAACCATGCGCAGGCACCAGCTTGCCTTCCATTTTGGAGGGATCGCCCAACCAGACGACACACCAACCGCGCGCCTGCATTTCATGTGCCACGGCCAGCCCTGGCATGATATGCCCGCCCGTTCCGCCTGCCATGACCAATAATGTTGGCTGTTTCATGAGTACGACCTTTTATTTTCTTTGTTGACAGGCCGGCCACGCATCATTTGACGGACCTCGTAATCAACGCGCATCAACATGGCAATCGCAATCAGATTCATGACGATAGAAGACCCCCCATAGCTGACCAGCGGCAAGGTCAGACCCTTGGTCGGCAACAGACCCAGGCAAACCCCCAGATTAATAAATGCCTGCACACCAAACCAGACACCAACCCCCTGGGCCACCAGGCCATTGAACTCGCGATCCATCGCAATGGCAGAACGGCCAATATCAAAGCTTTTTTTAACAATGATGAAAAACAGCACCACCACCAGGAAAATCCCGACAAAGCCCAGCTCTTCGCCCACCACTGCAATAATAAAATCAGTATGTGCCTCGGGCAAATAATGCAATTTTTCAATGCTTGAACCCAGACCAACCCCGAACCATTCTCCGCGCCCGATGGCAATCAGGGAGTGCACCAGCTGGTAAGCACTGGATTGCACGTTTGATTCATGAAACGGCTCAAGATAGGCCATGATTCGCTCCAGTCGCCAGGGAGCAAAAACAATCATCGATACAAACAAGACAACCAGTGCACCAATGGCAAAAACAAAAAGTCCAAGATTAATGCCCCCAAGAAACAGGATCCCAACAGCAATCGACACCGTTACCATTAAAGCCCCCAAATCGGGCTCAAGCAACAAGAGTGTGGCGACCGCTACCAATGCCAGGGCCATGGGAATAAAGCCACGAATAAAATCCTGCATGTATTTCTGCTTACGCACCGTGTAATCGGCGGCAAAGAGCAACATGGCCACCTTCATGAGCTCGGATGGCTGAAAGTTGATGGGGCCAATGGGAAGCCAGCGTGAAGCGCCATTGACCTCTTTGCCAATAAACGGCACCAGAACCAGAACCAGCAGCAGCATTGCAAACAGAAAAATCCGGAAAGCGTTTTTTTCCCAGAAGCTCATGGGTACAGTCAGCGTCAGAAAAAACAGAAACACGCCCACTGTAATATAAATCCCATGACGGAGGGCGAAGTAATACCGGCCCAAATTGGCATACTTGGGCCCATCGGCCAATGCAATAGAGGCGGAAAACACCATAATCAGACCAAACAACAACAAGGCAGAGACCGCAACGCCCAACAGCAAATCATAATTGCGCATGGTCGTACGACCCGGCTTGACCGCACTGACACTGGAACGCAGCTCTGCCAGCAAACTCATGCCACCTCTCCGTTTTCAAGGGCCAGCTCGTTGACAGCATCAATGAAGGCATTGCCACGATGATTGTAATTTTTGAACATATCCATACTGGCACAGGCGGGTGATAACAACACCACATCGGTTTCCTGCGCATGATCCAGCGCAATACTGACAGCCTCTTCAAGCGACACGGCATGAAGACATGGCACACCGGCAGGTGCCAAAGCCTGCTCAATAACACGGGCGTCCTGCCCGATCAGAACAACAGCACGGGCAAAGCGCGCCACCGGTGTGACCAACGGAGAGAAATCCTGTCCCTTGCCCAGTCCACCGGCAATCAAGACCACCTTGCGACCCATACCCTTGAGGGCCGCGACCGTAGAACCCACATTAGTGCCCTTACTGTCATTGATGAAGTCAACCCCCCGGATGCTTCGAACAAAATTGGTTCGGTGTGGCTCAGCCACGTAATTTCTTAACGCATTCAGCAATGGAGTCCAGCCGATACCCAGTACCCGGCACAGCGCCATGGCCGCCAATGCATTCAGGGCATTATGACGACCTCGCACCAGCATGGCATCTGCCGGCATCAAGCGTTTGAGCACTCCCTGTTTTCTAACCGGGCGTTCCGTGCTTTTTTTTCTTCGGCCACCGGTTTCGGGCAGATTAAACTCATCGGCACTGCTCGCAGCCAGCCACAACATGCCATTACTGTCTTCCAGACCCATATCCCCGTCAAGGACAGGCTCGGTTTCACCGAAAGAGCGTACATTCAGGTCATCGGCAAACGCCACCATGGCACTGACCATTTCATCATCACGATTGATAACGGCCACCCGGCTCATTTTGAGCAGTTTTGCCTTGCAATCGGCATATTCCTGCAAATTGGCATGCCAGTCCAAATGATCCTGGGTAATGTTCAGCACAACCGATGCGTCAGGCTGCAAGGTTTTAACGGTTACCAACTGAAAACTGGATAACTCAAGCACCCAGACATCAGGCAAGGCGTTGGCATCAAGAGCCGCCATCAACGCGGTTAAGGCAGAAGGGCTGATATTGCCCGCTGCCACCGCGACCAGCCCGGCTTCCTGCAACATGTCACGGATCATGGTGGTTACTGTGGTTTTGCCGTTCGTACCGGTAATTCCCAGCACCTTGGGCTCATAAGCCTGTGTTTGCCTTAGCTGTAAAAGTGCGCGGGAAAACAGTTCTACTTCACCCAATATTTCAATATTGCGCTGTTCCGCACGGGCAAGAAAACCGGCCAGCTGTGGCTCGGATGGCACCAGACCCGGACTTAAAACAATTGCGTCAATCCCTTCCAGGGCCTCATCGTCAAAGCTGCGTTCACCCAGGAATTTTTCAAAGGGCAAACCTGTTGCATCCAGCTTGTCCAGGCCCGGCGGGTTGGTTCGGGTATCGGCAATGCGCAAGCGCGCCTGATTACGCAGGCACCATAAAGCGGCAGCAAGACCGGTTTCTCCCAGTCCCAGAACCAGGACCGAGGAAGGAAAAGACAAAACGTTATTTTCTGACTGTGTATTCATCGTAATTTCAATGTTGCCAAACCAAGTAACACCAGCATCATCGTGATAATCCAAAACCGCACCACCACCTGGGTCTCTTTCCAGCCACCCACTTCAAAGTGATGATGCAAAGGTGCCATTCGAAGTATGCGACGCCCTGTACCATATTTTTTCTTGGTGTATTTGAACCAGACAACCTGGAGCATGACCGACAGTGTTTCCACCACGAACACCCCTCCCATGATAAAGAGGACAATTTCCTGCCGGACAATGACAGCCACCGTGCCCAACATGCCCCCCAGCGCCAGCGCACCCACATCGCCCATGAAAACCTGGGCAGGATATGCATTGAACCACAGGAATGCCAAGCCGGCACCAGCCAGGGCGGCACACAAAATCAACATTTCGGAGGCACCTGGAATATAAGGGAACAACAGGTATCGGGAATAGTCAACCCGTCCCACCACGTAGGCAAAAATACCCAAGGCACTGCCCACCATAACGGTGGGCATAATGGCCAGGCCATCTAGACCATCGGTCAGGTTAACCGCATTACTGGTACCCACAATGACCACCCAGGTCAATGCGGCGAAACCAAATACGCCCAGCGGATAACTGACGCTCTTGAAAAAAGGCACGATCAGGTCGGCACGGGATGGTAGCGGCATGCTGAAACCACTTAACACCCATTCCTTGAACAAAGGCCATAAATCGGCATTGGCCGGTGCGGAAACGGCAAATGTCAGATATACCGATGCAATCAGGCCAATCAATGACTGCCAGAAAAATTTTTCCCGCGAGGACATGCCTTCGGGATTGCGATAAACCACTTTGCGATAATCATCCACCCAGCCAATCGCGCCAAACCCGAAAGTCACCAGCATCACCACCCAAACAAACCGGTTGCTTAAGTCTGCCCACAATAAAGTACTGATACCAATCGCGATAAGAATGAGCACCCCCCCCATGGTGGGCGTGCCATTTTTGACCAGATGCGATTCGGGTCCATAAGCCCGGACCGCCTGGCCAATTTTAAGCGCCGTCAATCTCCGGATGACACGCGGGCCGGCCCACAAGCCAATAAACAATGCAGTAGCGCACGCCAGCATGGCTCGCAATGTAATGTATTCAAAAACACCGAAGCCACTTATACTTGTAGACAGCCACCCGAATAACTCATACAGCATCTTGTTCCCCTTCAATGGATGAAGCTTTTTGCAAGTCTGCAATCACACGCTCCATACGCATTGATCGTGATCCTTTCACTAAAATATTTAACGGTTTGAGAATTCTGATGTACGGTGCCATCTGATGAATGTCTTCAAAATGCGTTGCCTGTGAACCAAAGGCTTGTACAGTTTGCCTGGATGCCTTGCCATAAGCCAGCAAGTAATCAATACCTTTTTCTTTGGCATAGAGCCCCACTTCGGCATGCATTTGCGGACCATCATCACCCACTTCGGCCATATCTCCCAGCACCAGCACCCTGGACCCGGGCAATCGTGACAGGACATCGATGGCAGCACGAACAGAATCAGGGTTTGCATTATACGAGTCATCAAGCAATTTTGTGCCGTCAGAAAGCACAAATCCCTGCATTCGTCCCTTAACGGGGCTAAATTTTTGTAACCCAATGATAATCGTATCCACAGGTATACCGATCGCCAGCGCACAGGCAGTGGCTGCCAATGCATTGCGCACATTATGATGGCCCGGAATATTCAATGAAACCTGAGCGGAGGCACTTGGGGTCACCAGCAAAAAACGACTGCCATTGATATCGGCCACCAACTCTTCGGCAGTAACATCGGCCTGTTCACCAAAACCGAATAAAATCCGACGCCGCTCGCCGGCAATATCGTGCCACAAGGCGGTATAAGGCTCATCGGCAGGAAAAACAGCGACCCCATTGGCATCAAGACCGGCAATCACATCACCGTTTTCAATCGCAACGGCCTCTACCGTTTGCATGAACTCCTGGTGTTCCCTTTGCGCGTTGTTCACCAGTCCGACAGTAGGCCTGGCTAGATCGGTCAGGATGCGGATCTCACCCGGATGATTCATGCCCAATTCAAATACAGCGACCTGATGATTTTCATTCAAGCCCAATAAACTTAAGGGGACACCAATTTGATTATTCAGGTTGCCTTTCGTGGCAATACAATGTGCCGGCCCGACATGTACCTCCAAAATGGCGGCAATCATTTCCTTAGTGGTTGTTTTGCCATTACTGCCTGCCACCCCAATAACCGGGATATCAAACAGGGAGCGCCAGGCCTTGCCCATCAATTCAAGCGCCCTGCCCGTATCGGCCACCAGCACCTGGGGCAGATCGATATCCGGATTCTTGCGGCTGACAACCGCCAACCATGCGCCCGCTTGCTGAACCTGTCCCAGAAAATCATGGGCATCAAAATTTTCACCGACAAGGGCAATGAATATCTGCCCTTTGCCAATACTGCGTGAATCGGTGGAGACACCGCTTGCATGACGCAAGGCCAATGCCAGTACAGACCACTCACGATCATCAAAACAGGTTTTGACATGATTGACTTCCTGATAGGTTTCATGCCCTTTTCCTGCCACCAAAATGACATCTTCGGGCAAGGCATGTAATACCGCCTGTAAAATGGCATAGGCCCGATCAGGCTGAACATGAGGTGAAACAGGCATGCCGGCCAGGATGTCGGCCAGAATCCGCTCAGGATTTTCGGTACGGGGATTATCGCTGGTCACATAAACCAGATCGGCTTTTTGCGAAGCAATTTTACCCATGACAGGACGTTTGGTTTTATCCCGGTCACCACCGCAACCAAAAATGCAAACCAACCGTCCTTTCCGGGCCCGGGCGGTTGGCCTCAAGGCATCGAGCGCGCGCTCCAGCGAGTCGGGTGTATGCGAGTAATCCACCACCACCAAAGGCTGCATTCCCGCTTCCCCGGCTACCTCCAGGCCTTTCACAATCTGCAATCGACCAGGTACCGGCTCAAGCAACGAGATGGTTTTAACAACATCGGCCAGCGTCCAGCCCATAGCCTGCAACACACCTGCAACCAGTAATAAATTAGAGATATTGTGCTCACCCAGCAAACGGGTCAATACCTGCGCCTCGCCCTGCGGGCTGAACAAATCGAAAGCCAGTCCGTAATCATCAAAACGGTGCTCTTTGGCAAGAATCCTGGCATCTACATGATTTTTCAAGGAGTAACCAATCGTGTTTTCGGCACGGGAGTCTAGAAATATGCGCTCACCGGCCGGATCATCCAGGTTGATCACGGCATGCTGCAAGCCGGGCCAATGAAACAGACGCATTTTGGCCCGCTCGTATTCTGCCATGTCCTTGTGATAATCAAGGTGGTCAAGGGTCAGATTGGAAAAGGCGGCAATCCGGATACGCAATCCGTCCATACGCCCCTGATCCAGGCCGATGGAAGAGGCCTCGATAGACACCGCATTAATTTCCCTGTCTCGTAACTCTGCCAGCAAACGATGCAAGGTCAGCACATCAGGGGTCGTTAGTGAACCACCCAAATTGGTATTATCGGGCAATACCATGCCCAGTGTGCCAATGGTGGCACACGGCACGCCATTGGCGGTCAGCGCTCTGGCCAACCAGGTGGCACAAGAGGTTTTTCCGTTCGTGCCGGTAACTGCAATCACAAAAACCTGTTCCGATGGATGTCCGTACCAGATGTCACCCAACTCACCCAGCAATTGCCTTAAACCCGGCACGCCCAATACCGGCACCGGATAAGCGGTATTGACCGGCGGGCCACTGGATTGCTCAAGCAAAACAGCCGCGGCACCCTTTACGATTGCATCTTCAATGTACGCAGCGCCGTTTTGTGAGGTTCCGACACAGGCAACAAAGACATCCCCTTTACAGATGTCCCTGGAGTCAAGCCGAAGGTGCGCCGTGGATGCCACATGCTGTGTTAACCAATGTAATATGAATGGTATGGTCATCCGCGATTTCTCCTGCCTGTCGTGTTCTGACTTTTTGCTTCCAATGAGGGCTCTACCGGCAAATCTGGCGGAACCGTGAGATACTTCAAGGTTCCTTCAATGATTTCCGCCGCAACCGGCCCCGCATTGAGGGTACCGTAATAACCGGCTTTTTTCGGCCTGTTAACGGTTACGGCCACCACAATCCTGGGTTTTGAAATAGGCGCAACAGCAACAAATGAGCCCCGATAATCAGAGCGGCTATAACGCCCGTTGACAATCTGCCTTGCGGTTCCACTTTTTCCGCCAATACGATAGCCGTTAACCATTGCCTGGATTTTATTACCTTCCATACCCACCGACTCTTCGAGCATGGCCCTGACATCACGAGCCGTTTGCGGTTTATAAATCTGAATACTGGTGGGTTTCTTGTCATTTTTAATCAATGACAGGGAGATCATGTCTCCGTCACGGGCCAGTGTTGTAAATGCCTTGGCAATCTGCAACAGGGATACCGACAAACCATATCCATAGGACATGGTGGCCTTTTCAATCAGCTTCCAACGCTCCCATGGCCGGACACGTCCCGAAGCCGCACCGGGAAAAGCGATGTTGGGAACCTGTCCGAAACCCAGGGCATTGAATACGGTCCACATTTGTTCCGAACGCAAACGCTCGGAAATCATGGTCATGCCAATATTACTTGAGCGACGTAAAATACCTGACACATTCAGCGTGCCATTACGGGAACTGACATCGGTAATGGTGGCCCCCTGGTAGCGGTAAGAGCCGGTTCCTGTATTGAACAAGGTGTTTTTGGTAATGACACCGGCATCCAGCGCCAGAGCGGATACCAATGGCTTGATAATGGAGCCCGGCTCAAAGGTATCGGTAATGACCCGATTCCTGAGTGCGGAACCTTTACGCTCGGACTGCATATTGGGATCGTAAGACGGCACACTGACCATGGCCAATATTTCACCATTATTCGTGTCAATGACCACGGCTCCGGCCGATTCGGCCTCATGCTTTTTCATGGCTTTTTCCAGGGCTTGCATGGTCAGAAGTTGAATATGCCCGTCTATGGTCAGCGTGACATCCGCACCATCGGTGGCCGGCTCCACTTCCTGGACATCTTCGATAATACGTCCGATACGGTCGCGCAAGACCCGACGCAACCCCGGCTTGCCCCGCAATGATTCGTTCATTTGCAGCTCAATGCCTTCAATTCCCCGGTCTTCGATATTGGTAAATCCAACCACATGAGCGGTCAACGCACCCTGCGGATAAGACCGTTTGGACTCGGGTAAAGAATGAATCCCGGGAATGCCCAGCTCTTTAATCTGCTTGCCGATATCCGTCGGAATCTGCCGTTTCAGATAGACAAATGTTTTGTCCAGGTTCTTCAGTCTTTCCTGCAGGTCTTTCAAAGACATATCCAACAGTTTGGCCAAAGCGCCCAGCTGCTGGGGGCTTGCCTTGCTGGTTTCCTCGGGGATACTCCAGACGGCTACCGCGGGTGTGCTGGTTGCCAGAAACTCACCATTACGGTCGGTAATCAGTCCACGGGTGGCCGGCAGCTGCAGCGTACGCTCAAATCGTTTTTCGCCTTCCGCCTGCAAGAACTCGGTACTCATGATCTGGATATACAGCGCCTTGCCAATTACTGCCAAAAAACCCAGGGAAATCAGGAAAAAAAGAACGCGCGCGCGCCACCTGGGGATTTGCACATGCAAAACCGGACTGCTGTAATGGCGGGAATAGGCGTTTTCTCTGGATCGTTTGAACAACTCAGGGATTTTGTTTTTGCCGAATTTAAGCATTTGGCTTCCCTTTTATTGGTTACTCTGTTGCGTCGCAGGTGAGGCCGGACTATTCGCCAGCTCAGAATCTTTGATATAAATAATTTGACCGATATGCGGTATTTGCATGTTCAATTTTTGGGTTGTTACCTGTTGAATCCGTGCATTAGTCGTTAATTTTGCCCGCTCAAGCTGCAAGTAACGCCAATCTATACCCAGTTCATTTTCCACCGCCTGCGCTCGCCCCAGATCGACATACAGCAGACGTTGCTGATATCGAACCGACACCAGAGAAGCAGCACTGTAAACAAACCAACACACCAGCAGCAATAAACCTAACCGCGCCATGAACCCCTCCGTTTGCCAGACTGGTTACCCGGTGTGAGCGGCCTGCTGACAAAGGCATCAGCATCCGTCAATGCCGTTTCTGTTCTTTGCGCGACCCGCAACACTGCAGAGCGAGAACGGGGATTGGCCACCACCTCTTCCGAAGCCGCCAATACCTTACCCAGACTTTTAAGCACCGGTTGTGGCATTTCACTTTCTCGTAAAGGTAAACGTGCAAAATCGGCACCAGGCTTGGCCGCTGCCGCGATACACTGTTTAACCATGCGATCTTCAAGCGAGTGAAAACTGATCACCGACATCCTTCCACCTGGTGCCAACAATCTTAAAACTGACGCGAGGGTGTTCGCCAGCTCCTCGAGCTCTTGATTGATGTGAATCCGTATAGCCTGAAAGGTACGTGTGGCCGGATGTTGACCTTTTTCCCGCGTCCGGACGACGGTTGAGACGAGCTCGGCAAGTTCGAGCGTGGTGCACAAAGGGCTGGATTGGCGGCGATGATCAATCGCCTTTGCAATCTGGAAAGCAAACCGTTCTTCGCCATAGTGTTTTATAACCTCCTTCATTTCTTCAATACTGGCCTGTGCCAGCCATTCAGCCGCAGTTACGCCACGACTGGTATCCATTCGCATATCCAGCGGCCCTTCCCGCATGAAAGAAAAACCTCTGGATGCATCATCTATCTGTGGGGAAGAAACCCCCAAATCCAATAAAACACCCTGAACCTGGTCAATGCCACGCTGATGCAACTCTTCTTCCATTGAAGAAAAGCCGCCATGAATAATGTTCACCCGGGAATCTTCCTGTTGCAATTGACGTGCCGAGACCATGGCCAGGGGATCTTTGTCAAAAACAAACAGTTTTGCATTGGCTGAAAGCTGGGACAGCAGATAACGACTGTGCCCCCCCCTGCCAAACGTGCCATCCACGAAAACACCATCTTTATTGCCAGGAGGCAATAAATCGTGAATCCATTTGGCCTTTACATTGAATTCATCGTGAACCAGCGCATTGACAGTTGCTCCGAGCAACACGGTCTTATGTACGAAACTTTCTGAAATCACAATGAAAAATCATCCAAACTATCTGGTAAACCTTTGGCCAAATCAGCCGCCTGCATGTTCGCAAACATCTGGGCATCCCAAAGATCAAAATGCCTGCCCATGCCAACTAAAACAACTTCTTTAATCATTTCTGCAGCAGAGCGCAATTCGGGAGCAATGAGTACTCGCCCTGCTCCGTCTATTTCCACATCCTGGGCGTTACCCAATAACAGACGCTGGACATGACGGGCGGACATTGGCAATTGCATGATGACTTCACGCTTTTCTTCCCACACGGGGCGGGGGTAAACCAGCAAGCCACCATCAAAATTGCGGGTAATGGTCAGGGCACCTTGGGCGGATTCCATTAGGGCATCACGATACCGGGCAGGAATGGTCATCCTTCCCTTGGCATCTAAGGTGAGTGCACTATTTCCCTGGAAAACCAATTTTTCCCCACTTTTTTCCACATTTCCCTACTTTTCCCCACTTTAAGACAAGGCTGATATTTGGTCAAGCTTTATTTATTGACTTTTTCCAATAACTACAACGACTTAGCGTTACCTGACGAAAATGGAAAATAGAAAGACCTTTAGAAATCAAGCTCTTAAAATAGAAAGTGAAAGTAAGGCAAGAGATATCGTAAAAACTGTATATTAATTTTTATCATTTCTTAACAGTTCTTGAGAAATTACCATGAACCACCAGCCCTTCACCCGGTCATGGCGAGGGTTTACAACCTATAAGAAAAGAACTGGCAAAGTGAGCCTATAAGCCGGATTCTGTAAACCAGTAAACTGGTTGGCAATCATTCCTCTGGACGCATCATTGCTGATGCGTTCTAGCCATCTACCCGCATGTTTGGACGAGCCGCCCTTCCTGGCAGAACCAGACACATGCCTATTTGATGTTGCTCCGGATAGAGGTTACCGCGTTTCACCCTGCGGCGTTATTGCCTTGCGGCAATGCCATACGGAAGTCGCCGTATCAGTGCACTTGCGTGCCCACGCTGCAGTCTCGTCTCTGTGGCCCTGTTCCTCGGTTACTTGCGCAACCGGACGGCTGTTAGCCGCTATCCTGCCCTATGGAGTCCGGACGTTCCTCGAGGATAAAACCCCCGCGATTGCCCAGCCCACTTTGCCAGAAATGCATTTTAACCGACTTATTCCCGCCAAAGGTGTTAAAGTCCTTTTATCCCAAAAGAATAAAAAACCGTTTACCCAATATTTTAGATCTACTTTATGGCAGCACAAACTCTTATCACATTAATCAATGCTCATCTGGCATATGGCCACCACGCTCTGCTCGATAACGCCAACCTTACCATCCAGGAATCCGAAAGAATCGGTCTGATCGGCCGCAATGGCGCTGGCAAATCCTCATTACTGCGCATTCTTGACGGCCGTACCGAAGCCGATGACGGTGAAATCTCAAAGATGGGTTCATTGCGCGTCATTACCGTTGAGCAGGAACCCGTCCTTAACGATTATCAAACCGTTTATGAAAATATCTGTGGCAATATCCTTGACTCCGAAGACTGGGCCCGACCGGCCCGTGCCAGTGCAATCATCGAAAAACTGGGCCTGAATCCTGACATGCTGGTCAAGGGATTGTCGGGTGGCACCCGCAAACGCATAGCCCTGGCCCGCGCTTTTATCGAGGCCCCCGATTTACTGCTTCTTGACGAACCCACCAACCATCTGGACTTTGAGGGCATACTATGGCTGGAACAAATGATACAAAGCAGTCGTTCCGCCTGCGTGATCATTACCCACGACCGACGCTTCCTTGATGCCGTCACCACCCGCATCATAGAACTGGATCGCGGCCAGCTACACAGTTTCCCTGGCAATTTCAGCCAATGGCAGGCACGCAAAGCGGAATGGCTTGAAGCCGAAAAACTGCAAAACGAACGTTTTGACAAATTCCTGGCCCAGGAAGAAGTCTGGATTCGCAAAGGGGTTGAAGCCCGACGCACTCGCAACGAAGGCCGGGTCAGACGCCTTGAAGCATTACGCCGCGAACGCAGTGAACGTCGTGAACGTGTTGGAAACGTCAACCTGGCTGTTTCCATGGGTGAAAAATCCGGTAAACTAGTGGCTGAACTGGAAAACGTCAGCCACACCTTCGGTGACAAAACCGTTATCAAAAACTACTCCACCACCATCATGCGTGGTGACCGGATTGGCTTAATTGGCCCCAACGGTGCCGGTAAAACCACACTGCTCAAAATCATTCTGGGCAAACTGTCCCCCACTGAGGGAAAAGTCAAGCTGGGCACCAACCTGTCGATTGCCTATTTTGACCAAATGCGTGAACAACTGGATGAAAATGCCGTTCTTACCGAAGTGATCAATCCAGGCAGTGAGTGGATTGAAATCGGTCAACAGCGCAAACACGTCATGAGTTATCTGGGTGATTTCCTGTTCTCACCGGCCCGTGCGCAATCCCCTGTTTCCAGCCTGTCGGGTGGTGAAAGGGCACGGCTGCTACTGGCTCGGCTGTTTGCCCGGCCTGCCAACGTTCTGGTCATGGACGAGCCAACCAACGACCTGGATATTGAAACCCTGGAACTGCTTGAGGAATTACTTCAGGACTTTAATGGCACGGTTCTACTGGTCAGCCACGACCGAACTTTCCTGAATAATGTGATCACACAAACCATTGCCTATGAAGGAGATGGGCAGTGGCGGGATTACGTGGGGGGTTATGATGACTGGCTTGAACAGCGGCCCGCAGACGTGGCGGACAAACTGGCAGGCAAGCCAGGCGGCACCGATAAAAAAGCTGAAACAACACCAGCCGTTAACACGCCTGCCCAGCCAAAATCACGCCCAAACCGTTCCCGCATTAGCAGCTGGGAGCTCAAGGAGCTGGAATCCCTGCCCGAGGAAATTTCCAAACTGGAAGCGGAACAGGCAGAGCTGACCGCCAAACTTTCCGACCCGGAACTCTACAAAGACGGCTCGGACACGGCTAACGGCATTAACCTTCGTCTGCAAGAGCTGGAAGAAGAGCTGCTTAAGCTTTTTGACCGCTGGGAACAGCTCGAAGCCAAGAAAGAAACCAGTTAGGCTATTGGCCTGGCCTGACGGTGTTATTGCTTGACAATAGCAATCGCCAGGCCATCCCAGCCTTTAGACCCCAGGGTCTGAAAAGCGGTCACGGTTAGACGAGGGTTGTCCACCATATCATCAAAAAACCGGCGCAGCCCCCGGATATTATCCGCCTTGCCACTATCATCCAGTATTTTGGCCTGTCGAACCACATTATCAGCCACAATGACTGTGCCCGGTCGTGACAGCTTCAGGGCATAATCCAGATAGACCGGATTATTTTCCTTGTCAGCATCGATAAAAATAAAATCAAACGGGGCTTGCTTTGCTTGCACCATTTGCTCAAGCGTTTCAGCCGCGACACCTTGTCTGATTTCAACCTTGTCCTGCAAACCGGCCATATTCAGGCTTTCACGGGCAATTCTGATATAACTCTCATCAAAATCCAACGTAACCAGGCGACCATCATCGGGCAAGGCCAACCCCATCCAAACGGTACTGTATCCACCCAGGGTACCAATTTCCAGGACGCGCCGGGCCGCATTCATCCTGATCAGCATATGAAGCAGCTTGCCTTGATTGGGTGCCACATTAATTGCGGGAATATTGTTTTTCTTGCAATGCTCAAGCACTTTTTCAGGAATCACATCTTCTTTCAGAAACAACTGATTGAAGTAGTCATCAACCTGTTTATAACGTTCTTCGGTAATTTGAATTTTATGTTTAGCCAAAGCGATGTCCATTAATGCTTATGGCCTGGTCGGGTTGAGTGTTTACCCCACCCGAAGCAGGCATTCATTCAAGAACCTTTCAATGTCAATCCCAAACGGAATGAAAACGCCAGGATTGCCGTATATGTATGTATCACTGAATTATTTCATTTTCCAGTTCAGGTTTTCACCAGCCGCCAAGGGAACCAGGGTGGTATTGTCAGCATAAGGCAACTCTGCCGGAATATTATATTCGATACGCTCCAGGGTAATGAAGTCCTGATTGCGTGGCAAACCATAAAAATCCGGTCCATTCAGACTTGCAAAAGCCTCAAGTTTATCCAGCTTGCCAGCCAGTTCAAAGGCAGTGGCATAAAGCTCCATGGCATGTATGGCAGTGTAACAGCCGGCACAGCCACAGGCATGCTCTTTAAGACCTTTGGCATGCGGAGCACTGTCTGTGCCCAGGAAAAAGCGTGTACTGTCACTGGTGGCTGCCTCAAGCAAGGCCAAGCGATGCTTTTCACGCTTTAATACGGGAAGACAGTAGTAATGTGGACGAATACCACCGGTAAAAATGGCATTCCGGTTATAAAGCAGATGGTGGGCGGTAATGGTTGCCGCCACAGGCCCTTGTGCATCACGTACATAGTGTGCACCTTCCTGTGTGGTGATGTGCTCAAACACCACTTTCAGCTCAGGAAAATCACGACGCAAGGGAATCATGACTTGATCAATAAAAACCGCTTCGCGATCAAACAGGTCTATGTTTGGATCGGTGACCTCACCATGAACCAGCAAAGGCATGCCATGTTTTTGCAACGCCTCAAGTGCCGGACGACATTTACCCAATAAATCGGTCACGCCTGCATCCGAGTTGGTTGTGGCACCGGCAGGATATAATTTCACGGCATGAATAAAGCCCGATTCGGCTGCCTTTTGAATTTCCTCTGCCGAGGTATTATCGGTTAAATATAAGGTCATCAGCGGCTCGAATTTGCCTTCGTAGCCCGTTTTTTCCAATGCATTTTCAATTCTTGTTTTATAGGCCGTCGCCAGCGCCACAGTCGTCACGGGAGGGCGTAAATTCGGCATGACAATCGCACGGGCAAATTGCCGGGCACTATCGGCAATGACAGACTCAAGCGCCAGCCCGTCACGCAAGTGCAGGTGCCAGTCGTCGGGGCGTTTTAAGGTAATTGAATGATCGGTGATTTGCATGAGATTGAATATTAAAAGCAGAGTGTCGATGGAATAATCATGCACTATAACTAAAATATGTCTTCTTTACCCAATATTAATGTCCTGCTGCCAAATTTTACTGGTGGAAAGCGGGTATTAAATCGAATTTTCAAGGGGTATGAATATATACAATAATGGTTAATTATCGCTAATTTACCCAGGCAAAGGTCTCAAAAACCATTTGAAGCAAAATATACTTAAAAAATGCTAGGCAAGCTTCCTATTACACGTTATTCTCTAATACATACATGCTATATAACCCTGCCTTTAAGGAGAGCCCCAAAATGGCCACAACTAAATCGGAAAAACCTGCACGCAAACCAAACGCAGCGTTTATGAAACCCCTTACTCCAAGCACCGAATTGGCCGCCGTTGTAGGGAGCACACCACTGCCTCGTACAGAAGTTACCAAAAAAATCTGGGAATATATTAAAAAACACGATTTACAAGACCCGCAAAACCGTCGCAATATCAATGCCGACGATAAACTGCGCCCAATCTTTGGTAAAGAGCAGGTCAGCATGTTTGAAATGACCAAACTGGTTAGCACTCACCTTAAGTAAGAAGGTACCAGGCACACAAGCATAAGAAACGGGCACAGGCCCGTTTTTTTATGCCTGCCATTAGCGCCTTCCTCCTCGTTCCCATGCTCCGTGGTAACGCATGGGCCTATCCTTTGACGCGCTCCATGGCAGCAAAGCGGCCCACGAATCGAGCGGGCAATAAAAAAACCCCTTCAGCAGTGCTGAAGGGGTTTTTCGTAATAAAGAGCCTGACGATGACCTACTTTCACGGATGTCCATCCACTATCATCGGCGCGA
>NZ_JAAVNG010000016.1:0-25851 GCF_012923605.1 Advenella sp. EE-W14
GCCGGCCCCGAGTCGGCCAACAACGCGGCGGCACAAACCTCGTTCATCCCCTTGCTGACCCTGGGTATTCCCGGTAACGCCGTGATGGCCCTGATGGTGGGTGCCATGACGATTCACAACATCCAGCCCGGTCCGCAGGTCATGAGCAGCCACCCTGAACTGTTTTGGGGCCTGATCGTGTCCATGTGGATTGGCAACCTGATGCTGGTGGTCCTGAACCTGCCGCTGGTGGGCCTGTGGGTCAAACTGCTCAAAGTGCCTTACCGTGTCCTGTTCCCGGCCATTTTGCTGTTCTGCACGATCGGTGTGTACTCGCTGAACTACAACGCGTTTGATATTTACGTCATGGGTATCTTTGGCATCATCGGTTATATCTGGACCAAACTGAAGTGTGAAGGTGCGCCGCTGTTGCTGGGTCTGGTACTGGGCCCAATGATGGAAGAGAACTTCCGCCGGGCACTGTTGTTGTCCCGGGGTGACTTCCTGACCTTCGTTGAGCGTCCGCTGTCACTGACCCTGTTGTTAATGGCTGTTGGCCTGGTCATTCTGGTGGCACTGCCATCCATCCGCAAAAAACGTGAAGAAACGTTTGTCGAAGAGGATTAATCCTTAAATAAAAAGGCAGGTTTATGATTAACCTGCCTTTTTTTTATCTTGTTAAAACCTTTATTATTTGGTTAACCCAAACATCCAGCATCCAGCTTTCGGTTTACATAACGCTTACTTAATAAAATCAAAACGGCAATTGTCTTCAAAATAGTTACACTACTTGTATCTATTTTTTAAAGAAAAGGCTTTATGCCTGCTCTTCCACATTTCCGGAGATCACACCATGACATCCAAATTCCTGAAACTGACAAGCCTTGGTATTGCTCTGTTTGCAATGAGCACGGGTGCGGCACATGCCGAATATCCCGAACATCCGATCACACTGGTTGTTCCTTTTGCCGCCGGCGGTCCTACTGATGTTGTCGCCCGCTCCCTGGGTGCGGAACTGGGTAAAATCCTGAAACAACCCATTGTTGTAGAAAACAAAACCGGTGCGGGTGGCACCGTTGCTGCCGCCCATATCGCCAATTCAAAACCCGATGGGTATACATTTTTTCTTCACCACAATGGCATGGCAACGGCACCTGCCCTGTACAAAAACCTGAAGTTCGATCCGCTTAACAGCTTTGAATATGTAGGTGAAGTGGTTGACGTCCCCATGACCTTGTTGGCACGTGCCGACTTCCCGCCCAACAACTTGCAGGAATTCATTGAATACGCCAAGCAAAATGCAGATACCATCAACCTGGCCAATGCCGGCCCGGGTGCCGTTTCACAACTGTGCGGATCATTGCTGCAACAGGCCATTGATACCAAATTCACCACCATTCCCTTCCAGGGAACCGGTCCTGCCATGACTGCCTTGCTGGGCAAGCAGGTTGATATCCTGTGTGACCAAACCACACAAACCATTCCACACATCGATGCAAAAACCGTCAAATTCTACGGTGTAACCACCAAAGACCGCATCAGCAAACTGCCTGACGCACCCACCCTTGACGAACAGGGCCTGAAAGGCTTCGATTTTAAAGTCTGGCATGGTATTTATGCGCCCAAAGGCACGCCAGAGCCAGTCATCACCAAGTTCAATGGGGCCCTTAAAGAAGCGCTCAAATCAGAACCCTTCAAAAAGAAAATGGCCGATCTTGGCGCTGAAATTGTCAGCGAAGAAAGACAGACCCCTGAATCCCTGAAAAACTGGGTAGATGCTGAAATCAAGAAATGGGGTCCTATCCTGCAAGCCGAAGGCATGAACGTTAATTAATCGTTAACCGGCTACACTAAAGGAGCAAGTGGTCCAGGCAAGCGTCACAAGCCTGGCCAATAAATCTTTGGCATAAACCTTCAAAAGCACCCCAGGACGTTTTTCATGATACGCCTGGGGTGCTTTTTATTCACTTTTTGGCTTTTTAGGCAGTAGAAAAAAACCTCAATTCAAGGCCTGGATCTCAATTTGCGCATCGCCCTTGTCAGAAGAAACCCAAACCGTTGCATCCTGCACATTAAAATGCAGGGTCATGTTACGGTCTGCCAAAGAAGCCAGTTTTTGGGTTGATTCCACCGGGAGTACATATACTTTCAGATTACGGGCCCGCTCAAGCTTGCTCGCCATACTTGCCCACCAGATAGCGGCATTGCGCCCATAAGCCAGCACAACCACCTGCCCGGCACGCCCGCAGGCCTTCAACAGGCGGCGCTCATCGGGCAGGCCCGTTTCTATCCATTGCAAAATAGTGCCTGTCAGGTCCTTACGCCATAAATCAGGCTCATCCACCTCACTCAGACCACGTGTAAAGGCCAGCATCTCATCACCATTTTCGTACAGTGCATAGGCCAGGATCCGAATCATGAGCCGCTCTTCGGTTTCTGATGGATGCCGGGCGACGGTAACGGCATGGCTGCCATAATAGGCGCGGTCATTATCGGCAATATTGATTTCTGCTTTATAGATTGTTGCACCAAGTGCCATGAATTAATTATCCTTATACAAAACCGGAGTCAGGCTGAAGCGGGTATTCACAGTCTGTCCCGGCAACACATCCAGTCCGCCCACTTCCCGTGCTGAATGAGTATGTCGCATGTTAAAGCAATCTGTCACATTGCCAAAAGGCTCGGCACAAAACCAGGGTGCCCCTTCCGGGCTGTACACAATCAGGAAATCAAACGGCGTATCGGCCGTCATCACCAGTTTGCGTTGCTCGTCAGGCCAACTGATTTGCGCTTCATGTGCCCAGTCTATGAAAGGGGTATCCAGCGCATGTCGGGCAACATCAATCCCCTGCGCCATTTCTCGGGCAAGCGGGTGCTCATCCAGTCTGATCGGCATTACCTCCTGGTCTGCGTACCAGGCCTTGCCAACCTGCGCTGTCAAACGGGTATGTTCGTTTTTGGGAAAATAAGGGTGATGCCCCATCCCCAGTGGCATGCTTTGTTGCCCGGTATTACTGATGTCCAAATACACGGTCAGCTTGTTTTCATCAAGCTCAAACACCTGTTGCGCCCGGAAGGCGAAAGGCCAGTCATCAGGCGCATGCACATACTCAATCACCAGCCGGGTATCTGTATGCGTCATCACCTGCCATTCCCTGTTTCGTAAAAACCCATGAATGCTATGCGGTGACTCTTTTTTCCGTGAGAGGTAATGAATATGACGACCTTCATAAACAAAACGGCCGTCACGCAGACGACCGGCCCATGGCACCAGCGGAAAACTGGCCATCTCGGACACATTCCGGTTTTGCACATGAACCGGGTCGACCGGACGCAGCCAATGATATTCCCGATCCGTCAGCACATGTTTATAAGCCACAATGGCCCCACCAATATGAGGGGCCACTACCAGACGGGCATTACCCGCTTTCAGTTCAAGGCATTGCTGCACGTTTTTCACCTTTATCTTTATGTCTTTCCCGTTCAAGCCAGGCCAATCCTTCTCGGGTGCGGCCCGCTGGACGGTATTCACATCCTATCCAGTGCTGATAATCCAGTTGCCTGAGCACATCAAACAAATAGCCCATATTGAGCTCGCCGTTATCAGGCTCATGCCGGTGAGGCACACCGGCAATCTGCAAATGGCCGACCCTGCCGGTGGGTATATAGGTAGTCAGCTTTCTGCTTAAGTCACCTTCTACAATCTGACAATGGTATATGTCCATTTGAACCTTGATATTGGGCTGGTTAAGCAGTTCAATGAGCTGGTGAGCCTGTTGCTGGGTGGTTAAAAAATACCCGGGCATATCAAACGGATTGATCGGTTCAATCAATAACGTTACCCCGGCCTGGGCAGCCAGAGCGGCTGCCCGTGACAGGTTCTGGCAGTAACATTCATGCGCAACAGCTGGACTCAAGTCATCCGGAACAATGCCAGCCATGAAGTGAATACGGCGATTACCCAACACGGTGGCATATTCCAGGGCTTTTTCCACACCAGCCAGACACTGCGCCTGACGGCCAGGCAAACAGGCCAGTCCCCGCTCCCCGGCGTCCCAGTTACCCGGAACGGCATTGAACAAGACCTGCTCAAGCCCGTTTAGAGACAGTTGACGGGCGATGTCTGCCGCACTGTACTCATAGGGAAACAAAAATTCCACGCCTTTGAACTGATCGTTTGCCGCCAGGGCAAAACGCTCCAGAAAGGGAACCTCGGTGTACATCATGGAAAGATTGGCTGCAAACTTGAGCATGACTATTCACTTGTGATCAAACCATCAGGCTTCCCAGGCAATCATCTTGCCCGGATTCAGGATATTTTTCGGATCATAGGCGTGCTTGAGCAAACGCATCAAGTGGATCGCATCTTCACCGTGTTCCATTTTCAGGAAATTCATTTTGTGAATGCCTATACCATGCTCACCGGTGCAGGTACCGTCCATATCGATGGCCCGCTGCACCACCCGCTTATTGATTTCTTCCGCCATAGCCCATTCTTGCGGGTTTTCCGGATCAATCATCATGAGAACGTGGAAATTGCCATCGCCCACATGCCCCAGGATGGACCAGGGGAACGGTTTGTCCTGCAGGTCTTTGGCCGTGGCGGTCACGCACTCGGCCAACCGGGAAATAGGCACGCAGACATCGGTGGTAATGGAACGCGCGCCGGGGCGCAATTGCAGGCAGGCAAAATACAGGTTATGCCGTGCCGTCCACAAACGGTTGCGGTCTTCCTGGTGCTCGGCCCACTCAAAATCCATACCACCATTATCTTTGGCGATTTCCTGCACAATTTCAATCTGCTCTTTAACGCTGGAAGCGGAACCGGTAAATTCAAACAACAGCATCGGACTTTCTTTCAAACTTAACTTGCTGTATTGATTGGCAGCTTTCACGCCCTGTTCATCAATGAATTCAACCCGGCCAATTTCAATTCCTGTTTGCATGATCTGGTTCACGCATTCCACCGCAGACTCCAGGGTTTCGAAGTTGCAAATGGCGGCCGAGATAGCTTCGGGGATAGGATACACACGCAGTGTAATTTCAACAATGATACCCAGCGTGCCTTCGCTGCCCACAAACAGACGGGTCAAGTCGTAACCGGCCGATGATTTGCGCGCATGGCTGCCTGTACGGATGATTTTGCCATCTGCCGTAACTACTTTCAGGGAAACCACATTTTCACGCATGGTGCCATAACGCACGGCATTGGTACCCGAAGCACGGGTGGCCGTCATGCCGCCAATCGAGGCATGGGCACCCGGATCGATCGGGAAAAACAAACCGGTATGCCTGATTTCCTCATTCAGCTGGGTACGGATTACGCCCGGTTCCACCGTCACGGTGAAATCGCCAGGGCTGACAGCCAGCACCTTGTTCATTTCCGTGAAATCAAGGGAAATACCCCCTTCAATCGCCAGCACATGACCTTCAATGGAAGAACCGATGCCAAAAGGAATCAGGGGTACATCGTACTGGTTGCACAAATTGACAACCGTAACCACCTCATCGGCATTATGCGGAAAAATGACCGCTTCGGGCGGGCAGGCCGGATAAGGAGATTCATCACTACCGTGATGCTCACGCACGGCTTGTGTGGTAATGAAACGATCACCAAAAGCGGCCTTGAAAGCGGCACGGGCTTCATCAGACAGTTGGCGCACTTCTTTCATGGGGGAGTTATAACTCATTGTTTTTCTATCCTGTAAATTAGCTTGCCAAGCCATTAATCCACAATACGGCCGGCATTGAAAAGATCCTGGGGATTGATCAGGTTTTTAATGGCGCTCATCAAATCCCGT
This sequence comes from Advenella sp. EE-W14, assembly GCF_012923605.1. NCBI lineage: Bacteria > Pseudomonadati > Pseudomonadota > Betaproteobacteria > Burkholderiales > Alcaligenaceae > Advenella > Advenella sp. EE-W14. The sequence goes on from NZ_JAAVNG010000016.1 coordinate 5,781, forward strand.
TCTTCCTGGCTGCGACTGTATTTCAAAAACGGTTTCTTGATACGGCCAATGCCATGCTCAGCGGAAATACTTCCCCTGAACCTGGAGGCAATGCTGTACACCAACTCTTCAACCGCCAGAATTTGCGCTTCCTGCAGTTTACCGGTGGTTAAATGCAGGTTGCCATCACCCAGATGGCCAAACAACAAATTCATCGCATGTGGATATTCTTTTTCAAGGGCAGCGGTTACCTGCTCAATAAAAGCCGGCATATGTTTAAGCGGTATGCCAATATCAAATGCCACATAAGGTTTGATACTGCGTAAAATTTCACCAATGGCATCGCGGATCTGCCAGAGTGAGTCGCTCTGCTCCAGGGTTTGCGGCACAATCACGTCACGGCCGATTTCATGTTCAATGAGGAATTCCAGGAAGGCATGAAAGCCCTCATGGAACACGGGTTTATCAGCGCCCTCAATTTCAAGCAGCACATAAATGGGATAATTCCCTTCAAAGGGCAGCTCTTTATTTGCATGCAAGGCAGCCTGTACCAGATAGCTTTGCCACATGACCTCAAAACTCGATAAATCGGGCAAGGCAGAACGCGCCTCTTTGAGCATGCGGGTAACGTGGTCAAAAGAATCCAGGGCAACCAGGGCGGTGGCCCGGGTTTGCGGATTGGGAAAAAGGCGCAGGGACAAACGGGTAATAATACCCAAACGGCCTTCGGTACCAATAAACAGGTGTTTAAGATCCAGACCGGTATTGTTCTTGATCAGGCGGTTCAGCATATTCAGGATGGTGCCATCGGGAAGCACCACTTCCATGCCCAGCACCAGGTCACGGGTCGTGCCATAACGCAGCACCTTGTTACCACCGGCATTGGTGGACACATTGCCCCCAATCAGACAGGAGCCACGCGAACCGAAATCCAGCGGAAAATACCAGTCTTCCTGCTCGACGGCCTGGCACAGGTTTTCAAGTATGACGCCCGCCTGCACAATCGCGACACCACCAATGGTGTCAATTTCTTCCACACGGTTCATGCTTTCCAGGGAAATGACCACATCGTCGGCATCGGCACATGCGCCACCGGCCAGGCCAGTCAGCCCACCCTGTATGGTGATTTTCCTGCCTTCTTGCGCACAGGTTTTGACAATTGCCGATACCTGTTCAGTGGACACCGGCCGAAATACCACCGCCGGCATGGCACCTTCATAACCGCTCATGTCACTCATGTGACGCTGCATTTGATCCGGGCTGTCAATATGTGGCACACTGGCCAGCAAAGCATTAAATGATGGAGAATTGTTTTTCATTATATCCTTCTAACTGCAAATCGCTTTAACACTCAATGATAACTTCTTGTGTGGCCACTTATTGATCATTTCACAAGCAGGGAAAAAAATGATTTTTCTTTTCCGCCCCAAGATAGCAGGCAATGACACCAAACAAACAAGAAAAAACCTCGCACAAGGCGAGGTTTTTTACTGACATCCGGTATAAGGAAGGCCACTTCTATCGTTGGCAAGGCAGGCCTGGACCTGCCCTGTTATTAAATAAGACGAGAGGCTTCGATCAGACGTACAACACTCCACGATTTGCTGCGTGAAATGGGACGGCCTTCAGCGATTTCCACTGTATCGCCTTCGTTATACTGGTTTGCTTCGTCGTGCGCTTTGTATTTGTTTGAGCGGACAATGATTTTGCCATACAAAGGATGTTTAACACGGCGCTCAACTTGAACGACCACTGTTTTATCCATTTTATTGCTAACCACTTTACCGATCAGAGTACGCTGACGCTTGGCGGGTGTTTGAGTTTCGCTCATGTTACTTTCCTGCTTTCTCAGTTAATACTGTACGAACGCGAGCAATGTCACGACGTACTTTGCCTAACTGGCTGGTGTTAGAAAGTTGCTGGGTAGCACGCTGCATACGCAGGTTGAATTGTGCACGCAACAAGCTCTCGAGCTCTTTATTCAGCTCGGTTGCGTCTTTTGAACGTAGTTCACTAGCTTTCATAAAGATCCCCTTAAGAGCCCAAATGACGATTTACAAATGTCGTCGAAATAGGCAACTTGGCGGCTGCCAGACGGAAAGCTTCACGGGCAAGCTCTTCACTTACACCGTCCATCTCGTACAGAACTTTGCCTGGTTGAATTTCAGCGACCCAAAACTCGGGATTACCTTTACCTTTACCCATACGAACTTCAGCAGGTTTCTGTGAAATTGGCTTATCGGGGAAGATACGGATCCAGATACGGCCGCCACGTTTAATATGGCGAGTCATTGCACGACGGGCTGCCTCGATCTGACGGGCTGTCAGACGGCCACGACCGGTTGCTTTCAGACCAAAATCGCCAAAGTTGACGTTTGTACCGCGAGTAGCCAGACCGGTATTACGACCTTTCTGCTCTTTACGGTATTTTCTACGTGCTGGTGATAACATGTTTATTCTCCTTCTGGCGCAGGGGCTGCTTCAGCTGCCTTGCGACCACCACGGCCACGACCGCCTGGACGACGCTGACCATCAGGACGATCACCGCGTGGACGACGTGCACGACGCTCATCATCACGGGGTGCGGCTGCAGGTTCTGCAGGCATTTCACCATTAGGCAGCAAGTCGCCTTTGTAAACCCAAACCTTGATACCAATGATACCGTAGGTGGTTTGTGCTTCAGATGTACCATAATCAATGATTGCACGCAGTGTATGCAAAGGTACACGACCTTCACGATACCATTCTGTACGGGCAATCTCGATACCATTCAAACGGCCTGAAGACATGATCTTGATACCTTGTGCACCCAGGCGCATTGCATTTTGCATTGCGCGCTTCATGGCACGACGGAACATGATACGTTTTTCAAGCTGCTGGGCGATGGAATCGGCGATCAGCTGTGCATCGGTTTCAGGCTTGCGAATTTCTTCAATATTGACGTGAACAGGCACACCCATCAGGCGTTGCAAATCTGTTTTCAAGCTTTCAATATCTTCACCACGCTTACCGATTACAACACCAGGACGTGCTGAGAAAACGGTGATACGTGCATTCTTGGCAGGGCGCTCGATAAGCACACGACCAACAGATGCGCTTTTCAGTTTACGTTTCAGATACTCACGCACACGGACGTCTTCGGCAAGCATTGTGCCAAAGTCTTTGTTGTCAGCGTACCAGCGTGAACTCCAGTTACGATTCACTGCGAGACGGAACCCTATAGGGTGAATTTTCTGACCCATTGTGACTCCTTAAACGCCGACTTTGACCACAATGTGGCAAGTCTGCTTCTCGATACGGTTACCGCGGCCTTTGGCACGAGCGGAGAATCGCTTCATTGACTGGGCTTTGTCTACATAGATTGTAGTTACTTTGAGCTCATCAATATCGGCACCATCGTTATGCTCTGCGTTAGCAATTGCTGATTCAAGGGCTTTCTTAACGATACCGGCGGCTTTTTTAGGTGTGAATGTAAGAATATTCAGCGCTTGGGCAACGGGTTTGCCACGGACCATGTCCGCAACAAGACGCGTTTTTTGCGCAGAAATATGTACACCACGAATTACGGCTGTAGTTTCCATCACTTACCTCTTTGACTTTTTATCCGCAGCGTGACCTTTGTAGGTACGCGTATGCGCGAATTCGCCAAGCTTATGACCAACCATATTTTCGTTAACATAAACCGGAACATGTTGACGACCGTTATGAACAGCGATAGTCAATCCGATAAAATCAGGAAGGATGGTTGAACGACGCGACCAGGTTTTGATCGGCTTTTTCTCTTTGCCATCGACAGCTGCTTCCACTTTTTTAACCAAGTGGGCATCTACGAATGGGCCTTTTTTAATAGAACGTGACATATTAGTATCGCCCCTTATTTACGCTTGCGACGTGAGACAATCATGTTGTCTGTACGCTTGTTGCGGCGGGTTTTGAAGCCTTTCGCTGGAGTACCCCATGGGCTGACTGGCTCACGAGCCTCGCCAGTACGTCCTTCACCACCACCATGTGGGTGATCGACCGGGTTCATGGCAACACCACGAACGGTAGGACGAATACCGCGCCAGCGAACTGCACCGGCTTTACCGATTTGACGCAAGCTGTGTTCTTCGTTACCCACTTCACCAATCGTTGCACGGCAATCGATGTGAACGCGACGAACCTCGCCAGAACGCAGACGGATCTGGGCGTAAGTACCTTCACGGGCCATCAGGACTGCAGATGCACCTGCTGAACGTGCCATTTGGGCACCTTTGCCGGGCAGCATTTCGATACAGTGAATGGTTGTACCAACTGGAATATTGCGGATAGCCGCTGCATTACCTGTACGTACGGGTGTTTCCAGGCCAGACACGACCGTTGCACCGACTTCAAGGCCACGAGGAGCAATGATGTAACGACGCTCACCATCTGCATAGCACAACAGTGCAATATGTGCAGTACGGTTAGGATCGTATTCCAGACGCTCTACTTTGGCTGGAATGCCATCTTTGTTGCGACGGAAATCGACAATACGATAGTGGGACTTATGACCACCGCCACGATGGCGGACAGTAATATGACCGTTGTTATTACGACCGGAACCACGTTTTTTGGATTCTACCAAACCGGCAAAAGGAAGTCCTTTGTGCAAGCCTGGAGTAACCACTTTTACCATGCCGCGGCGACCGGCTGATGTTGGTTTAGTTTTAACTAATGCCATCTTAGTTCACCTCCGAAAAGTCAAGTTCTTGACCTTTTTTGAGTGAAACGTAAGCGATACGGTTTGCACGGCGACGACCGACGAAACGACCTGCACGTTTTACTTTACCTTTACGGTTCAGAACAGAGACAGACTCAACTTCTACTTTGAAAAGCAACTCAACAGCTGCCTTGACTTCTGGTTTGGTTGCATCAGGAGCAACGCGCAATGCAAATTGCGGTTTCTCGCCAGATTCAGCAATAAAGGTTGCTTTTTCTGTGATGACCGGCGCCAAAATTACTTGCAATAAACGTTCTGCTTTCATCCCAGCATCTCCTCAAATTGAGCGATAGCCGCTTTCGTGATCAACACTTTTTTGTAGTGGACCAAAGAAAGAGGATCAGCGTAACGCGGTTCTACAACGGCTACGTGTGGCAGGTTGCGGGTTGCCAGGTAGGTGTTCTCGTCAACAACATCGGTGATAACCAAAACGGAATCCAGACCCATTGCTTTCAATTTGCTGGCAGCCAGTTTTGTTTTAGGCGTATCAAAAGAGAAAGACTCGACAACAGCGATGCGATCTTCACGTGCCAATTGTGACAGGATGGAACGGATACCGGCACGGTACATTTTCTTATTCACTTTCTGGCTGAAATTTTCATCAGGTGAATTAGGGAATGTACGACCGCCTCCACGCCATACGGGAGAAGATGTCATACCAGCACGTGCACGACCGGTACCTTTCTGGCGCCATGGTTTTTTGGTGCTGTGTTTGACTTCCGCACGATCTTTCTGGGCACGGTTACCCATACGTGCGTTTGCCTGGTAGGCAACTACGATCTGGTGAATCAGGGCTTCGTTGAAATCACGGCCAAAAACGGTGTCGGGCGCGCTAACGGTAGCAGCAGCCTGACCTTGTTCATTCAGGAGCTTAAGATCCATTATTTTGCTCCTTTAACAGTCATTTTGATAGCTGGAAGCACAACAACGTCGGAATTTTTGTGGCCAGGAACAGCGCCCTTGACCAGAAGAAGACCACGTTCTGCATCAACGCGAACGATATCAAGATTTTGTACGGTGCGAGTCACATCACCCATGTGACCGGACATGCGCTTACCGGGGAAAACGCGACCTGGGTCTTGCGCCATACCGATAGAACCGGGAACACGGTGTGAACGTGAGTTACCGTGAGAAGCGCGTTGTGCACCGAAATTGTGACGTTTGATGGTACCGGCAAAACCTTTACCGATCGTTGTACCTTGCACGTCCACTTTCTGGCCTGCTTCGAAAATGCTTTCGACAGGCAATGCAGCGCCAGCTGAAAATTCAGCAGCTTTTGCAGGATCTAGACGGAACTCTTTAAGAATGGAACCAGCTTCAACGCCGGCTTTGGCATAGTGACCCGCTTGCGCTTTTGTCACGCGGGTTGCACGACGGTTGCCGTAAGCAACCTGTACCGCTGCATAACCATCTGTTTCAAGAGACTTGACTTGAGCAACACGGTTGTTTGATACGTCAAGTACTGTTACCGGAATGGACTCGCCTTCCTCGGTAAAAATACGCATCATGCCAACCTTGCGACCCAACAGTCCCAGCCGATGAGCGGCAGGTGTAGGTGTCGTATTCGACATCATTTTCTCCAATCCCCAGCTACGATTGGCTGGGCCTAATATAAATTGACACCAGCAGTGAACTGGTGTTGTGGGTTAATTTATCCCTAACCGTTATTGCATTTCGGTTAGCCTGTCAATATAACATTATTCAAGTCCCCTGACAAGATTATTTTTTGCGGTTGTTGTAAAAAATGTCTTTTTTTCAAGGGTTTAGTTGCCAATGACTGAAATGGCTCATCGGCAACCCTTTCTGGCGGCCATTCAGACACGGGCGCCCAGCGATTGGCAGGCCACCCTGGCAGCCGCCAGGTCCCAGGCGCCCATACCTACGGTTTTAAACATGATGGGACGTGAGAAATCAATATCCGTACGCAAGGCCTGCTCTAACGGGATCACTTCCGACCAGTCTTTTTTGGCACGGATGTAATCCCCGGCTTCATGCAGGGCACCTACCGGGTCATCGACATAGCAGGTACTGCCCATAACGGTTTGAGGGGCAATTTCACACATATGCGGTTGAAAAGCACCCACTGCGATAATCAATCGCCCCACTTGTGCCGGTGCATGATAAATGGGCTCGGTGGCAGTGGTCAGCGTGATAACGGCATCAAAATCATCCGGCAGATTGCTTTGCTCCACCGGGATGAGGGCATTGGACAATCCGGCAAACTGCTCGCAAAAACGTTGTACCTTGCCTGCTGATGACACCCTACCGGCAACATAAATGGTTGCGTTTGGATAAAGCGCATTAATGGCCCGCACATGGGCAACCGCCTGGGTACCCGCCCCCATCAGGACGATTTTTCCGGGTGTTTCGGGCGTAAAGCACTCAAGACCCACCATGGAAAGGGCCGCCGTTCTCCAGGCCGTAACGGTAGGCGCATCCAGCACAAACAGAGGCACCCCGGTTTTACTGTCCAGAACGGTCACCGTTCCCTGAATGGTGGGCAAACCATTTGCGGGATTGCCCGGCAACAGGGAAATGAGCTTATGCGTCAATATATCTTCAGCGGCGGCCGGCATGGAGAGCAAAACACCCCCCTCTTCATTGCCTGGCACAGGCAACACCTGACGATCCGGGCACTTAACCCTGCCAGCCGTATATTCCACCGCCATTTCACGAATGGCACGGACCAGTTCCGCAAAACCGATCAAACCGGCTGTTTGTTGTGCATCAAATACCTGAATCGCAGGCTGGCTCATTACGTGTCTCCTGATTCGTGTTTTTGTGAATTTCGTTGTGTTGCAACCCATATAACCGTGGCGTTTTCTTCGCTGACACTGATACAGCGATGCCCCATCCGGCTATCTATGTAAAAACAATCTCCCGGGCCAAGCTGGGCTGGCGCATAATATTCGGTATGCAGCTCTATTTCACCACTTAATACATAAACAAACTCTTCTCCGTCATGACGGCTCCAGTCACGAAAATCGGAAAATTTCCGTGCCGTAATGCAGGTATGAAAAGGCATTATTTTTTTATTTGACAGCTGCGCGCACAACAACTGATGGTCGTAATGGGGCGTTTTATGCGGTTTTCCCTGTCCGGCACGATCCACTACGCACCGTCCGGCCCCCATGGCATCACGGGCTGACGTAAACAACTCGGAAACATCCAGATTCAGGCCGGTTGCCAGTTTTTGCAGAACGTCATAAGTAGGCGACATCAGACCGTTTTCGATTTTGGACAGCGTAGAGGCGGCAATCCCGCACTCTTTGCCGGCCTGCTCCAGCGTCCAATTGTTTTGCTGTCGAACGGCACGCAAACGCTGCATTAAAGGCGTTTCTTCACGCGTACTCATTTAATGACTTCCCAAATAAGCATCCCTGATTTCCGGATTTGCCAATAATTCAGCCCCAGTTCCTGTCATTCTGATTTCACCATTCACCATTACATATGCACGATCTGCCAGCTTCAAGGCATGATTGGCATTTTGCTCGACCAAAAAGATGGTTTTACCATTTTTTCCCAGTTCTTTCAGCACTGAAAAGATTTGCCTCACAATTAATGGCGCCAGCCCCAGACTGGGCTCGTCCAGCAAAATCATGTCCGGACGCCCCATCAGGGCCCGGGCAATCGCCAGCATTTGCTGTTCACCACCAGACAGCGTGCCCGCCCGCTGATTGCGCCGCTCTTTCAGTCTCGGAAACAGTTCAAACATGGTGGCACGGTCTTCATCCATGTGTTTGTCCCCAATCGGCAGGGCCCCAATCATGATGTTTTCCTCGACCGTCATTTTTGCAAATATCCGTCGTCCCTCGGGCACCTGGGCAATGCCCTTGCCGGCAATCTGATGCGCCTGCAACCGGGTCAAATCCTGCCCTTTATACAGGATCTGACCCGATTTGGCCTTTGGGGCACCAAAGATGGTCATGAGCAGGGTGCTTTTCCCGGCCCCATTGGCACCAATCAGGGAAATAATTTCTCCGGTATTAATATGCAATGAAACATCCCTGAGTGCCTGAATAGGTCCGTAAAAAGTATTGACATTCTTGATGTCCAGAATAATTTCACTCATGCTTCATCCTCTACATCCGTGCCTAGATAGGCGGCAATAACCACGTCTGAATTACGAATGTGTTCCGGGCTGCCACTATCAATGACGGAACCCTGATCCATGACAACAATATGATCGGAAATATCCATGACCAGTCCCATATCATGCTCGATCAGCAAAACCGTCACCTTGCATTCATCACGCAATTTACGGATCAGATTGGACAGGTCTACCGTTTCCCTTGGATTGAGACCGGCCGCCGGCTCATCCAGGCAAATCAGGCGTGGATTGGTACACATGGCACGGGCAATTTCCAGACGCCGCTGACGACCGTAAGACAACTCACCGGCCAGCCGGTTGGCATCAACAGCCAAATCAACCATATCCAGCCATTCATACGCCCGATTGACGCTTTCTTCCTCCTTGTTGGAGAAATCATGCGTGACAAAAATGCCAGACAAAAGATTTCTGTTCTGTGAACGATGCTGGGCAACCAGCAGGTTTTCAAGCACGGTCATATCCTTGAACAGGCGGATATTCTGGAAGGTACGGGCAATACCTGCCCGGGAAACCAGGTAAGAACCACCGGTAAAAGGTCGATTCAGCAAATTACCCACCTCCACCGACCCGTTGGGTCCGTGCAGAAAAATCTCACCTGAAGTGGCCGCATAAAAACCGGTCACGCAATTGAACACGGTTGTTTTACCGGCACCATTGGGACCGATCAGGGACGTAATAGAGTCCTCCCTGACCTCAAAACAGACATTGTTATTGGCGATAATCCCACCAAACCGGCGACATAAATTTTTAACTTCAAGTAACAGTTGACCGCTCATGACATGACCTCTTCCCGTTCAAATACCGGACGCTTGGCGCGCAATAAACCATTAGGTCGCCAGATCATCATCAAAATCATCAGCAGGCCGAACATCAATACCCGATATTCAGAAAAACTTCTCAGGAATTCCGGCATGAGGGTTAATGTAAACGCGGCAAGAATGACGCCAAGCGAGTTCCCCATACCACCCAGCACCACGATGGAAAGAATCAGGACCGATTCGAAAAAATTGAATGACATCGGACTGACAAACCCTTGGGCTGTCGCAAAGAACACACCGGCAATACCCCCGGTTAACGCACCCAGCATAAAGGCGGACAATTTGACGGTGACGTGGTTGATACCCAGGGACCGACAGGCAATTTCGTCTTCGCGCAAAGCCTCCCAGGAACGACCGATTGGCATTACCCTTAATTGCGTAAAGACCCGCAGCACGGCCATTGTGATGATAAAGATCATCAAATAAATAAAGATAAATTTATAATCCGGACTATATGGCAAACCAAAAAACTCATGGAATGGAATCGCATCTCCTTTGGCACGACGAATGAATTCGAGATTGAAAATAGTGGGTGACGGCGCGGAAGCACCATTAGGCCCACCGGTAAAATCAATCCAGTTCACCAGCACCAGCCTGATAATTTCACCAAACCCAAGGGTAACAATCGCCAGATAATCACCATGCATTTTCAGGACCGGAAAACCCAGCAAGCCGCCACACAGGGCGGCTAACAAAGGTGCCAGGATAAGGGCCGTCCAAAAGCCGATACCCAGATACTGGGAGCCCAGGGCGAGAAAATAAGCACCCACCGCGTAAAAAGCAACAAAACCAAGATCAAGCAGTCCTGCCAGCCCCACCACAATATTCAAGCCCAATCCCAACAGCACATACACCATGGCCATGGTCAGGTTGGTTGCCCAGCTTTTACCAAAAATACCAAAGTGGAAAAACAGCAAAGGCATAATCAGTCCCAACAAAAACAAGACTGGCAATGCGCCTTTCCAGGGATGCTTCATGCCACGCCGTTTGGGGATACGTACCCCCATGGCAATCACCACGAACAGCACAATCAGAACCAACGCGGCCGAGGTACCAATATAAATGACGCCCGAAAGGCCCAACGCCATGGCAACGGCCGCAACCGCACCGCCAGAGACGAGCAATTTCCTTAGTTTTTGCATGCCATCGGCATGCTCATCCTCGACATGCACATGCTGCTGAACAGTCAGATACTTATGGGTAAAACGCTGACCTGCTTCTGTCTGGATACCCACAGAGACAAAGAAACGGACAAAGGCAACGATCAGACCAATTGAAAGACCATTGAGAAAAAACGGTGTGCGCAACCAGTCGACCTTGAACGTATATTGTTGCAGTATGAAATTGGTAATCGGGCTGAACACCAGCATGGTCAGTATCCCGGCTATTACGGCGTCTTTCAGGGAATGCTTGAAATCAATGCGTGAATCAGGCACATCCACTGCCCGTGACACGGGTGTACCGTCCACAACCAAGGCTGCAGAATTTGCCTGTCCGGACGATGTCAGTGACGCGGTTTTCCCGTTTGAATTAGGCGTTATATTCATTACACTTTCTCCACTGCAGGCTTACCCAGCAAGCCACTAGGCTTGAAAACCAGGACAAGCACCAGAATGCTAAAAGAAAACACGTCTTTATAATCACTGCTGACAAAACCGGAGAAAAATGACTCGAGCACACCCAGCAACATACCTCCGAGCATGGCGCCCGGCAAAGAACCTATGCCCCCCAACACCGCAGCACTAAACGCCTTGATACCCAGCACGAAACCGATATAGAAATCAAACGAGCCGTAATTGAACGTGACCAGCTCACCGGCAACGGCCGCCATCATGGAACCAATAACAAACACGGTTGAAATGATACGACCGGTATTAATGCCCAGAATCGTGGCCATTTTGCGGTCTTGTTCCACTGCCCGACACTGCCTGCCCAGACTGGTTTTTTGAATAATGAAAGTCAACAGCAGCATCGCCGACAAACTGACAATCACGATAATCAGATCCATGTAGCGAATACGGAAAAATGCATCAGCCGTACCAATGGTAAAACCACCACTAAATAAAGAAGGCACCCCCTGCACATTGGGTCCCTGACTGATCTGGACATAATTTTGCAATAACAATGACACGCCGATGGCCGTAATAAGCGGGGCGAGGCGGTTGCTTGTCCTGAGGGGACGATAAACGGTTCTTTCTATGTACCAGCCGTAAAGTCCGGTAATGGACATGGTGACAACCAGGGTAAGAACCAGGGACAGGGCGACAGCATCAACCCCTAAAAACGTAATCACCGCAAAAGCAATGGCGGTGATATAGGCGCTGACCATATAAATATCACCATGTGCAAAGTTAATCATTCCGATGATGCCATAAACCATGGTATAGCCAATCGCAATCAGACCATAGATGGAGCCCAGCGAAATACCATTTACGAGCTGCTGACCTAAAATATGCCATTCCATTAAACACCTACCTTTTCGGTAAAGACAAAAAGCTCCCATGCCTTCCGTAAAAGCACTCTTCTTATCTATGAGTTTGATTAAGTCGCCGCATTGCCCATGGTAAGGGCAATGCAGCACAATTAAGCACTACTGAATGGGAACGTAATTGCCTTCTTTATCCCAGATGTAAACAACAAAGTCATTGGTTTTAGGATCACCTTTTTCATCCCATCCTTTTCTACCCAGAACGGTGTCTATTTCATTGTTCTTGATCCATTCGGCCAGTTTCGTGCCATCCTTCTCATCCTTGTTGGCTTCCAGGGCCGCGGCAATGGCCTCAACCGCTGCATAAGAATAAAGGGTGAAACCGGCAGAATCACTACCTTTTTCTTTCAGTTTTTCCACAACCTTCTTACTGGCGGGATCCGTCCGCGGATCGCGCAGGAAGCTCATGTAAGTGCCCTCAGCAAACTGCGGTCCACCCGCAGCCGTCACGAAAGCCGGATCGGCAATACCATCAACCGAGACAAAAGGAATGGTCAGACCCTGCTGGCGAAGCTGCTTGACCAGCAATCCACCTTCGGCATATAAGCCGCCAAAGAAAACAGCGTCGACATCAGCTCCCTTGATTTTGGTGACCAGGGCGTTGTAATCGCGCTCACCGCGGGTTACGCCATCCTCGAGCACCACGTCAACACCCAGTTTTTTGGCCGCATCCCGTGTGGCATTGGCCACGCCAACACCATAGGTATCCTTGTCATTGATCACCGCAATTTTTTTGGCTTTAAGATTTTCCTGGATGAACTGCGCGTCAACTTCACCCTGCTGGTCATCACGACCGCAAACACGAATCAGCGTTGTCAGGTCCCGTTCGGTCACCCTGGGGTTGGTCGAAGCAGGGGTCACATTCAGGATATTGGCTTCGTCATAAATTTCAGAAGCGGGGATGGTACTGGAAGAGCAGAAATGCCCCACCACGGCATCCACTTTTTCCTGGTCAACAAAACGGTTGGCCACGGCGACCGCCTGTTTGGGCTCGCAAGCATCATCACCCTGAATGATCTTGATTTTTTTGCCGTGGACGCCACCCTTCGCGTTAATGGCTTCGGCGGCAGCCTCAGCTCCCAGGAGCAACTGTTTACCAAACGCGGCGCTACCACCCGTAATAGGGGCACCCAGGCCAATCTTGATAAACTCTTCTGCCATGGCGGGAGCAGAGAAAGCGGTTGCAAGTGCTGCTGTAATAAAAAGCTTTTTAAATCCTTTATTCATGCTTTTCTCCTGAAATTGACCAGCATGGATCCTTGTAAACACAAAGAACATAATTAAAAAAAACGATATACAACCAGACTGCTTAATACGTATGTGAACTACCAGACGTTCTTCTCGATAATGGGCTGACCGTTTAACACCCGCTCCCAGCCCAAGCGCTTCAAATTCAAACTTCTGTATTCGCCAAACTCAATCAACTCGGCAAGAGCACGACCCACTGCAGGTGATTGTTGCATGCCGTGACCACTGAAACCATTAGCAAAAACCATATTATTGATATCGGGGTGATAACCGAGTATGACGTTCTGGTCGAAGGTGCAGTAATCATAATGACCGGCCCAGCTATGTTCACAGCGCAAGGCTTCGAAAACCGGTACCCGATGGGCCAGGATGGGCCACAGAAGATCATCAAACAGCTGGTATTGAACGTCAAAATCAAAACACTCGGGGTCCTGGTCTGCCGGTGGCTGAATACCACAAATAAACCCTTCCCCTTCAGGATGAATATAAGCACCGCTTGGATCAATCAACATGGGACAGTCATTGACCGTCTCGGGGCAAGTTACGTAAAAGACACTGCGCTTGCGCGATTCGATAGGCAACTCGATACCCGCCTGACTCGCCAGTTTCATGGCCCCGGTACCCGCCGCATTCACAAAGACACCACAGGAAACGGTTTCACCGTTATTGAGGGTCACACCGGTTACACGTCCACCTTCCCGGTGCACCTGCAGCACCTCATTTTCAATGTAACTGACCCCTTGGGCAATTGCCTTGCGACGAAAAGCCCGCATCATGCCATAGGCATCCAGCCAGCCTTCCCCCTTGAGGCCCAACGAACCGCCCGCCAAATCAGACACATTCAGCCATGAATATTTCTCTTGCAACTGCCGGTCTGACAACAGGACGATTTGCGCCCCCAAAGCGCGTTGCAAGGCATTGTTTTCCTGTAAGGTCGCATAGCCTTCCGGCGTGGACAGGAACAGATAACCCGCTTCCTGAAAATTCACATCAGGCCGCTCGCCATCCACCTCAAGGGTTTCACCAATACCGTACAAAAACTCGCTGCCAAACTGCGACATCTGGATATTTTCAACGGTGGAAAATTGATGGCGTATGGAAGCGGCCGACAAGGCGGTTGCACATTTCTGGTAAGACGCGTCTTTTTCAATGACCAGAATGGAACCTTTAAACGAATGGGAGGCGCTTAAAAAATAGGCCAAAGCGCTTCCTGTTGCCGCACCGCCAGCGATCACCACATCAAAACAGTTCTTCATGCAACGTCTCATTACAAGTTCTGAATAACTGATAAATTCTCATAAGAAAAATCTGACGTCAATCATTATTTACACCTAAATTTTTTAACAAATTGCAAAAACAAAAAATTATTATTAAAAATCAATTGGTTATAAATAAAAATAAATGATTTTAATTTTTAAGAAGCAAAGAATTCTTGCTTCCGTCACTATTTTTTTTTATTTCCTATCATGAAAAATAAAAGGAAAAATTCAAATTTAAAAATTTAATGCCATAAAATAAAGGATATAATCCATTGATATAAAACAACATATATTTAATTCCATAAAAAGACATGTAAGGGAAAACCCTTTCGGTTTATTTTGTTTTCTTATAAGAAATTTTTTGACTTTAAGAAAATCAATTGTTAATCTATTAATCGTGGATACCTTCAATCCATCCGATCATGCTTCACTTCCCCTGCCTCGGCAGGTTCATTTAACACGCTGTTCTTACCCTGATGATTCACAAAGGAAACCAGCCATGAGTTCAGTCCAGGAATTACTTGTCTCTTTAGGTGTCACCCCCGCCTCCTTTCAGGAAGGCAGTCTTGGCGTTTTTTCGCCCATTGACGGCGCCCAAATCGCCGAGGTTGTTGAAACGTCCGCGGCAGAAACTACTGCCGCCATCGACCGGGCCCATGCCGCCTATACACAGTGGCGCCAGGTGCCGGCCCCACGACGCGGGGAGCTGATTCGCCTGCTGGGCGAGGAATTGCGCGCCAACAAAGAAGCCCTTGGACGTCTGGTTTCAATTGAAGCGGGCAAAATTGTTTCCGAGGGTCTGGGTGAAGTCCAGGAAATGATTGATATCTGCGACTTTGCGGTTGGCCTGTCACGTCAGCTATACGGCCTGACAATCGCCTCGGAGCGCCCGGGACACCGTATGATGGAAACCTGGCATCCACTGGGTGTGGTAGGCGTGATCACCGCTTTCAACTTCCCGGTTGCGGTCTGGTCATGGAATACCGCCCTGGCCCTGGTATGTGGCAATGCCGTCATCTGGAAACCTTCTGAAAAAACCCCGCTAACCGCCCTGGCTACCCAAGCCCTGCTGGAACGCGCCCTGAAAAAATTTGGTGATGCGCCTGAACACCTGTCGCAATTGGTGATTGGCCAGCGGGAAACCGGTGAAATTCTGGTTAACAATCCAAAGGTTGCCCTGGTTTCAGCCACCGGCTCCACCCGCATGGGTCGCGAAGTTAGCCCCAAAGTGGCAGCCAGGTTTGGTCGTTGCATTCTTGAACTGGGCGGCAACAATGCCATTATCGTCAGCGAAACCGCAGACCTGGACATGGCCGTGCGAGGTATTGTTTTTGGTGCGGTCGGCACCGCCGGACAACGCTGCACCAGCACGCGCCGCCTGATCGTCCACAGCAGCATCGTCCAGGAACTTGCCGAACGACTGAAAAAAGCCTACCGCAGCTTACCGATTGGCAACCCTCTTGAGGCGGGTACGCTGGTCGGCCCGCTCATTGATAAGGCTGCGTTTGACGCCATGCAATCCGCATTGCAAACAGCGACTGAACAAAACGGGATTGTCACTGGCGGCCAGCGCGTCTTGCACGACAAGTTCCCCGATGCCTATTATGTTGAGCCCGCACTGGTCGAAATGCCGGCACAAACCGACGTGGTACGCCAGGAAACGTTTGCGCCCATCCTTTACATCATGAGTTATGAACGCTTCGAAGATGCACTGGCCCTGCAAAACGACGTTCCTCAAGGCCTGTCTTCGGCCATCTTCACCACCAATCTGCTTGAGGCCGAGTATTTCATGTCCGCCGCCGGCTCCGACTGCGGCATTGCCAACGTCAACATCGGCACCTCGGGTGCCGAAATCGGTGGCGCCTTCGGTGGTGAGAAAGAAACCGGTGGCGGCCGTGAGTCCGGCTCCGATGCATGGAAAGGTTATATGCGCCGGGCCACCAATACCATCAACTACTCACGTGAACTGCCATTGGCCCAGGGCGTGAAATTTGGTGACGATTAATGCCATCCTGAACATTCCCATCCAACGATGGGCACCCCCATTCCATTGATGAAGAGGTCTGACTATGTCTTCCGGTTTTCCTTTCGCCGCACCGTTCAAAGAAATCAAGGGTTCACCCATCAGGGAATTGTTCAAATACCTGTCCACGCCCGGCATGATCTCTTTTGCCGGTGGCTATCCCGCCCCTGAATTATTCGATATTCCCGGTTTGCAGGCCTCCATCGCCGCCCAGACATCCTCCCTGCAAGAGTCCATGTCTTACGGTTCCAGCGAAGGGCTGCCGGTCTTGCGCGAAGCATTGGCCGCCCTTTGCACCCAACGCGGCATCCAGGCCGGCAAAGATGACATCCTGGTAACCAGTGGCTCACAGCAGGCCTATGAACTGCTGGTGCGGGCCCTGATCGAACCGGGTGATACCGCACTGGTAGAGCGTCCCGCCTACCCGGCCGCCATTCAGGGCCTGCGGCTGGCCGGTGCCAATATCATCACCGTCGGGGTTGAAGAAGACGGCACCGATCTTGAGGAACTGGCACGACTGCTGCAACAGCATCAGCCCAAGTTTTTTTACTGTGTACCCACCTTTGCCAACCCCAGCGGCATTACCCTGTCTCTGGAAAAACGCAAGAAACTGCTGGCGCTGCTGGCCACCACCAATTGTCTGCTGATTGAAGATGACCCTTATGGCCAGTTGCGCTTTGGCGGGGAATCGTTACCCACTCTGGCAGAGCTGGCCCGTTCAACACCGGCACAGGACCAGGTCATTTACCTGTCCAGCCTGTCCAAAACCGTGGCACCGGGCCTGCGAATCGGCTGGATGATCGCCCACCCCGATATTTTACGCCGCTGCGTGCTGGCCAAACAGGTGGGAGATATGTGCTCGGCACCGTTCATGCAGGCGGTCGCCGCCCATTACCTGAACTCGGGACGCTATGAGCAGCATTTGCCTTATATTATCGACACCTACCGGCAGCGGGCGCAATGCATGCTGAACGCTTTTTCAGCCGACTTTAACGGTCAGCTTAAACTGGTACGGCCCCAAGGCGGCATGTTTATCTGGGCTTACCTGCCTGCTGACATCAACGCCACCCGCCTCTTGCCGCTGGCCATTGATGAAAAAGTCATGTTTGTGCCCGGCAGCGGTTTTTATGCCGACCAACCCGATGAAAGCGCATTACGCCTGTCATTTGCCATGAGCAATGAAGCGCAAATCATCGAAGGCGTGACCCGACTCAGAAAAGCGCTGGACCGTTATTAAGGCTTGCCATTGCTCACCAGGGTATCCAGCCGGCTGACATCAAAATCCGGATGAATCGGCTCGGGTTCGATCATTTTCCGGCTGGCCTTGGCTGACAACTCGTTGAACCGCTCCACCTTGCCAATCAAGCCCTGCCGGCCTGCCAGCGAACCCACCACGGCATTGTAATGCGTACCCACCGTATTCAATGTTCCACCCAAGCGGGACAGATGCTCGGCCACCCGGGTCACCTGATTGTAAATATCCACGGCACGGTCACCGATCTGGGCGGCCTGCTCATTGCTGCGCGCCATCATCCACAGGTAGGAAACCGTTCGTAAAACAGGCATCAGGGTCGTGTGCGAAACCAGCACCACCCCTTTTTCATAACCATACTGAAACAGATTGGACGGATGCCTGAGCGCCTCTATGTAAGCAGCTTCGACCGGCATGAACATCAACACAAAACCGGGGCTGTGCATACCTTGCAAATTGCTGTAATTCTTGTCGGACAACTGATCAATATGATTCCTGACCGCCTTGGCATGCGCATCCAGGGAGGACTGCATGACCCCATCCTGCGTTGCGTTCACCGCCTTCTGATAGTCGTTCAGGGAGACCTTGCTGTCAATAACCAGATGCTTGCCATCGGGCAGGTACAGTACAAAATCGGGTAACTGGCTTTGGCCCGCTTCATTGCGGAAATGGGCCTGGGTCTGAAAGTGATCGCCCTTGACCAGGCCCGCTATTTCAAGCGCCCGCTCAAGCTGCATCTCACCCCAGTTACCCAGGGTTTTTTTATCCCCTTTCAGGGCACGGGCCAGGGCATCGGCATCCTGAGTCATTTTCATGCCCACCTCAAACATCTGCCTGATTTGCGACTGCAACAGCGATTGCCCCTGCACCGACTGGTCATGTACCTCGTTGATCCGGCTTTGAAAGCGGTCTATCTGCTCACGAAACGGCTTTAGCAGGCTTTCCATGGAAACCTGGCTATGACGCGAAAAAGCCTGTTCCTTTTCCGTGAATATACGATCGGCCAGGTTCTGGAATTCAATCGCCAATTGTGCCTTGGACTGGGCAAACTGCTGGCGCAACTCATCCAGGCTTTGCTGCTTGTGCTGCATTTCCGATTGCTGCGTGGCCAGTTTTTTTTCCAGCCCAGCCAATGTGGCCTGCAAGGTTTGCTGTTGTGACTCCCGTATTTGCAACTGTTGGCGCAAGTCACCGGCCAATGCCTGCAAATGGTTTTTTTCCGCCAGGGCGGCAGCCAGCTCATTGCCCATGGCCTCTTTGCGACCATCCAGAATACGATAATCATCCTGCAACTCATCATACTGCTGTGCCTGCAGCTCCAGCGATGCCATACGGTCATTCAGCGCCTGCTCAAGCACGGCAATACGGGCACGACTGCCAGCCTGCCGGGAATACATGAAAAGGGCACACAGCAAAATGCCAAAAATACCACCTGCCAGCGCGGCAAGCCCTATCTGGGAAGAAGGACCCAGGGTCTGGATAAATTCGTTCATGCTTTAAGATTCTGTCGGCAAAACACAATCTTATACCAAATGTCCACTCAATAAGACAAAAGGCCCGGCCCTGCCAGGTTGGGACAGAGCCAGGCCTTTTAAATATCACCTCTTACAGCTGTTTTTTCATCATCTGATCAGCGATATAGTCCGCTTGCCGGATAGCCAGCGACACAATCGTCAGGGTCGGATTTTCAGCACCGCCGGTCGTGAACTGGCTGCCATCGGAAATGAACAGATTGACAATATCATGCGTTTGGCCATACTTGTTGCACACGCCGTCTTCGGCCTTTTCGCTCATGCGGCAGGTACCCAAATTATGGGTTGAAGGATAAGGTGGCGTGCGAAACGCCTTTTTCGCACCTACAGCCTCATACATCGCAATACCTTGTTTGTACGCATGATCCCTCATGGCTACGTCATTGGGATGATCATCGAAATGCACATTGGGAACAGGCAGGCCATTGGCATCTTTTGCATCGGTATTCAGGGTAATACGATTGCTGGTGCGTGGCATATCCTCACCGACAATCCACAAGCCGGCCGTGTAATCATAAGCATCCATATACGAGGCAAAATCGGTGCCCCAACTGCCCGGATCAAAGAAGGCAGCATAAAACGGCAGGCCCAATGCCAGGGTTTCCAGTTCATACCCCCCC
>NZ_JAAVNG010000016.1:25946-30060 GCF_012923605.1 Advenella sp. EE-W14
ACCCGGTGGTATGACGCATATAATTACGCCCCACCTGTCCGGAACTGTTGGCAAGCCCATCCTTGAACCTGGAGGAGGCCGACATCAGCAACAAACGGGGTGTTTCAATCGAATTACCCGCCACACAAACGACCCGGGCGGCCTGACGCTGCATTTTGCCCTCTTTTACAAAATCATAAATCTGATGACAGGCTTTTGGCCGGTCGCAACCGGCCTTTTTATTATATCCACACCTGGACTTATTGGTAGTGTCCCAATTTTTTCAGTACTTCAATTTTGTAACCATCAGGATCCTGAACGAAAAAGAACTGGGCCAAAATCGTATCGCCATCCTTGAAGGTTTTGATCTCAAGAGGATTCAATCCCGCTGCGGTAAATCGGGCATGCTCCGCCTCAAGATCGTCTACACAAACAGCGACATGGCCATAGCCATCACCATGGGTGTAGGGTTCTTCACGATCCTTGTTATAAGTCAGCTCGATTTCCATGTCATTTTCCGTACCCCGCAAGTAGCAAAGGGTAAAAGTGGGAAAATCCAGCTCGTGGGAAGGCACCAGTCCAAAAGCGGTCTTGTAAAATGCCTTGGATGCTTCAAGATCCTTGCAACGGATCATAACGTGAATAATTTTTGCCATCTTCATAAACCTCTTAACATAATCAGACGGTTCAATTATGGCGTTTAATTGCCCGGGTTCGGTAATAACCGGGTACTACATAAAAAATGGCCGGCATATCATCAACATGCCGGCCATTTTCCCAATCATTTCAATTAAAACGCGGGAACAATTGAACCTTTATATTTTTCTGCAATAAAAGCTTTCACGTCTTCACTTTGCAGCGCCTTGATCAACTTGGCAATATCCTCCGATTTTTCTTTTTCGACAATCGTGGCAACCAGGTTGGCATAGGGTGATTCCGCATCCTCAATGAACAGGGCATCCTGTGTAGGATTCAGGCCGGCTTCCAGCGCATAGTTGGTATTGATCAGGGCAATATCCACATCATCCAGCACACGGGGCAAAGTCGCTGCTTCCAATTCCTTGAATTTCAGGTTTTTAGGGTTCTCAACGATATCACGTGAAGTAGCCAGCAAGTTGCCGGGATCTTTCAACTTGATCAGATCCTGCTGCTGCAGCAGCAACAAAGCACGTGCGCCATTGGAAGGGTCATTGGGAATAGCCACCAGGGCACCGTCTTTAAGTTCACCCGTTGCCTTGATTTTTTTGGAGTAAGCACCAAAAGGCTCTACGTGAACCAGACCCACCGATACCAGATTGGTGCCTTTTTCTTTATTGAAGGTGTCCAGATAGGGTTTGTGCTGGAAGAAATTGGCATCCAGCTGTTTATCGGCTACCTGCTGGTTGGGCTGTACGTAATCGGTAAAAACCTTGATTTCAAGATCAATACCTTCCTTGGCCAATGCCGGTTTGATATGTTCCAGAATCTCGGCATGCGGAACCGGGGTTGCCGCAATACTTAATTTTTCATTGGCAGCGGCATTCAGCCCCACCACACTTGATACCAATACCAGACCTGCCAGGATTTTTTTAAGTTGCATAAGATGCTCCAATACTATTTTCTGTTAAATTTAACTACCAATCGATCGCCCAGCATCTGAACCAGCTGAACCATCACTATCAAAATAACCACCGTTATAATCATGACCTCGGACTGGTAACGCTGGTAGCCGAAACGAATCGCCACATCACCCAGCCCGCCACCGCCAATCACACCAGACATGGCGGAATAACCAATGAGTGTGATCGCAGTGACTACAATTGCACTGATAATGCCTGTTGTGGCCTCGGGCAATAAGGCCCACATGACGGTTTGCCGTGAATTGGCCCCCATGGCATTGCAGGCCTCATTAATGCCTGGATCTATTTCACGCAAGACATTCTCAACCAGCCGTGCAAAAAATGGTGCCGCGCCCACCACCAGGGGCGGAATCGCACCGCTTACCCCCAGCGCACTGCCCATGATAAAACGGGTAAACGGGATCAGCACAATCAGCAGGATTAGAAATGGCACTGAACGCAACACGTTCACCACCAGCGACAGCACCTGATACACCACCTTGTTCTCAAGCAGCTGGCGTTCACTGCTCAGATACAGGTAAACGCCCAGCGGCAAACCAATCACAACCGTCCACAACAAGGACCACCCCGTCATCAGCAGGGTATCAACCGTGGCTTCACCAATCAATGGCCAATCAATTCTGTCCCAGTTCATGGCTTCAGTACCTCATATTCAACATTCTGGCCCTTGAAAAAGGCCTCCAAAGGCGCATATTGTTTTTCTTCACTGTCCACCGCCAACACCAGCTGACCATATGGCGTATCCTTGATTTTGCCAACCGCACCCTGCAAAATACTCAGGTTTACATCAAGCTCCCGGCTTGCCTGGCTTAACAAAGGCTGGGCCGTTGCCATGCCCCTATAGGTCAGGCGGATAATACGTCCCTGCACCCCTTCAACCAATTCCTGCCAGCTATTGGCATCCACGCCGCTTTCCGACAACAAAGACATGGTTGTTGGATGTTTGGGATGCAGGAAAACATCCAGCACATCTCCCATTTCAGCAATTTTTCCACCATCAATAATAGCCACCTGATCACAAATGGAACGGATCACATCCATGCCATGGGTAATCAGGACAATCGTAATACCGAGACGTTTATTGATATCGGCCAGCAAGGCAAGAATGGATTGCGTGGTTTCAGGATCCAGGGCACTGGTCGCTTCATCACACAGCAACAGTTCGGGCTTGTTGGCCAGCGCCCGGGCAATGCCCACCCTTTGCTGTTGTCCACCCGACAGTTGCCGGGGATATTTGTGAATATGGTCGGTCAGACCCACCAGGTTCAGCAATTCAATCGCCCGTTCATGACGTTCTTTTTTTGGCTGGCCGGCAAGCCGCAGGGGAAAGCAGACATTATCAAGCACCGTTCGGGAAGTGAGCAGGTTAAAGTGCTGGAACACCATGCCGATTTTCTGGCGCACTTTTCTCAGTTCAGCTTCTGAAATCGCTGTAATATCCTTCTCATTGATAAACACCCTGCCCTGCGTCGGCTTTTCAAGCAGGTTCAGCATTCGAATAAGCGTGCTTTTACCGGCGCCTGAGCGACCAATAATACCAAAAATCCTGCCCTTTTCAATTTGCAGGTCTATGCCCGCCAAAGCATGAAGGGTTTTATCTTTCGTTATGTAGGTTTTATGAATATTCTCTAAGCGGATCAACGCATTTCTCAATAATGTACGTTCTTGTGGGCACCATTTTATATGACCATTGCGCATTTGTTTTTATTTGCTTATTTTTTATGGTTATAAAAATACCCCATCAACACGATAAGTTAATCTCAGGCATTACTCGCCACCGGATCCGATAATATAACGGTTTTCAGACATCATGTTAATCATTTCACCGCCAACCACGGGAGTATTTCAAGCCCGGCAGGCAAAAAAAATACCGCGCCACTGGCACGGTATTTTTTGATATCTTACTGATGGTGGGTGCTACAGGGGTCGAACCTGTGACCTACGCCTTGTAAGGGCGCCGCTCTACCAACTGAGCTAAGCACCCATCTAGTAAACTTTGTTCGCTACGAAAGCAAGTATTTTATTGCAATGCGATTTCTACGTCAACACCTGCAGGCAGGTCCAGTCGCATTAATGCATCAACTGTTTTGTCTGTTGGATCTACAATATCCATCAAACGTTGATGAGTGCGAATCTCAAACTGGTCACGAGAAGTTTTGTTCACGTGTGGAGAACGCAATACGTCATAACGTTTGATACGTGTTGGCAGTGGAACTGGGCCACGTACAACCGCGCCTGTGCGCTTGGCTGTATCAACAATTTCAGCTGCTGATTGATCGATCAGTTTGTAGTCAAAGGCTTTCAAACGGATACGGATTTTTTGGTTTTTCATTGTATTTCCCAAAGAACAATATAAAGAACAAATTGCCTTGCCCACAGGACAAGGCAATTGAGCATTGTAGCATTAATTACTTAATACCACACGCAAGTAATGCATTAAGCAGCGATTTTAGCAACAACACCGGCGCCAACAGTACGGCCGCCTTCACGGATCGCGAAACGCAGACCTTCTTCCA